>NZ_QYUR01000008.1:326039-652079 GCF_003596405.1 Pseudomonas cavernicola | reverse complement strand
CATCCAGTATCTGGATGAGCTTGACCCTTCGGCAGCGGTGATCCAGTCGGTCAACACCATGGTCGCAGACGATGCCCGGCTGAAGGGCTACAACACCGACTATATCGCCGTCGCCAGTCTGCTACGCAGCCATTGTCTCGACACATGCTGGACCTTCGCCCTGCGCGGCAGCGGCGGGATGGCCAAGGCGGTGGCCTACGCCTTACGCGATAGCGGTTTTCGCAGCGGATTCATCGTGGCCCGCAATGAGGCGGCGGGGAGGGCGCTGGCGGACGCCTGTGGTTACGATTGGGTGCCGGAACTAGGTGAACTGCGACCGGAACTACTGGTGAATGTCACGCCGATCGGCATGCAGGGTGGCCCGGAAGCCGAGACGCTGGCCTTTGAAGCAGACGCCATAGCGTGCTCCCGGAGCCTCTTCGATGTGGTCGCCATCCCGGTGGAAACACCACTGATCCGCTTTGCTCGCGAACTTGGCAAGCCGGTGATAACCGGCGCGCAAGTGATAGTCCTACAGGCGGTCGAGCAGTTCGTGTTGTACACAGGGATACGGCCCGACGCCGAAACGATCGATCGGGCTGCTGTCTTCGCCCGGTGCTGAGACGCGGCAGGCTTTTCCGGATGTATCCCAACCGCTCTCGTGCCGCTCGAACGCAGCACTATCGTCACCCTGTTGGCCATTCGCGATGGAAGTGGCGGCATTGACCTGTTTGCGCCGTGGAACGGACCTTCCCTGGCGTTATGAACTGAACCATCTGCTCCCCGCTAGCCATCGCTACCAGGCTGCAACCACGTGCGCGCGGATCGTCCCAGATTTGCGCGTGCATGAACGAAAACTCTCCAGGCTTGATTACCGTGCATACCCAAAAACAACATCACCGCACACCCCTGAACGCGACCCAGTTGGACAGCTGGCAAGCACTGGCTGCTCATCGCCAGGAGCTGCAAAATTTCAAGATGCGTCAGGCCTTCGCCGAAGACCCGAAGCGCTTCAAGCGCTTTTCCTTCAGCGCCTGCGGCCTGTTCCTCGACTTCTCGAAGAACTTGATCCGTGAGGACACCCTCGACCTGCTGGTCAAGCTGGCGGAGGAAGCCCAGCTCAACGACGCTATCGCCGCCATGTTCCGCGGCGAGGAGATCAACGCCTCCGAGCGCCGCCCGGTGCTGCACACCGCGCTGCGCCGGCCGATTGCGGACAAGGTGCTGGTCGACGGCAAGGATGTGATGCCGGAAGTCCATCGCGTGCTGCAGCAGATGACCGAACTGGTCGGCTACGTGCACAACGGCTTGTGGCGCGGTTACACCGAGAAGCCGATCACCGACGTGGTGAACATCGGCATCGGCGGCTCTTTCCTCGGTCCGCAATTGGTCTCCGAGGCCCTATTGCCGTTTGCTCAGAAGGGTGTCCGCTGCCACTACCTGGCGAATATCGACGGCAGCGAATTCCGTGAACTGGCCTGTCGGCTGAACGCGGAAACCACGCTGTTCATCGTCTCCTCGAAGACCTTCAGCACCCTGGAAACCCTGAAGAACGCCCAGGCAGCACGCGCCTGGTACCTGGCCCAAGGCGGCAGCGAAGAAGAGCTGTACCGGCACTTCATCGCCGTTTCCAGCAACACGCAAGCGGCTGTCGCCTTCGGCATCCGTGAAGAGAACATCTTCCCGATGTGGGACTGGGTCGGCGGGCGCTACTCGCTGTGGTCGGCGATCGGCCTGCCGATCGCCATGGCCGTCGGCATCGCCAACTTCAAGGAGCTGTTGTCCGGCGCCTACAGCATGGACCAGCATTTCCAGACGGCCCCCTTCGAGCGCAACATTCCGGTGCTGCTGGGCCTGCTGGGGGTCTGGTATGGCGACTTCTGGGGTGCCCGCAGCCACGCCATCCTGCCCTACGACTACTACCTGCGAAACATCACCGACCACTTGCAACAGCTGGACATGGAGTCCAACGGCAAGAGCGTGCGCCAGGACGGCACGCCGGTCTCTGCCGGGACTGGCCCGGTGATCTGGGGCGGTGTCGGCTGCAACGGCCAGCACGCCTATCACCAGCTGCTGCACCAGGGCACCCACCTGATCCCCGCGGATTTCATCGTCCCGGTGAGCAGCTACAACCCGGTGGCCGACCACCATCAGTGGCTCTACGCCAACTGCCTGTCGCAGAGCCAGGCGCTGATGCTTGGCAAGTCCCGCGAGGAAGCCGAGGCCGAGCTGCGTGCCAAGGGTTTGCCGGAAGATGAAGTACAGCGCCTGGCGCCGCACAAGGTGATCCCCGGCAACCGGCCGAGCAACACCCTTGTGGTGGAGCGCGTCAGCGCCCATCGCCTGGGTGCACTGATCGCCATGTACGAGCACAAGGTCTACGTGCAAAGCATTCTCTGGGGCATCAACGCCTTCGACCAGTGGGGAGTGGAGCTGGGCAAGGAATTGGGTAAGGGCGTCTACTCGCGCTTGGTTGGCAGCGAAGAGTCACAAGCCGAAGATGCCTCGACCCAGGGTCTAATCGACTTCTTCCGCAGTCGGCATCGGGGGTGAATTGCCAGGGGCGGAGTTAAGGCCGATCGTGACGAGCAAAGATTGCACTTGAAGCTGGTGTCAACCAATCAGGTCTGGACCGAACAATTTGGTCAAACCATGGGCAAGGAACATGGCGCCTAGTGCCAGTCGCAGCGCCAGGGCGGCGTAGGGAGCGGTACGGTTATCGATCATGCGGGTTCTCCAGGAGAGAGGGACGGCTGATCTCCAGTTCATTGGCGATCTCCAGGGTGGAAACGTTCGGTTCGCCCTGCTGATTGAACAGGGTGAGGGCACATTCGAGGATGCGGTCGCGGGTTTTCATCCAGTCTTCTTCTGCTGGCCGCCGGAAGGCGGGCGGTAACTGGCCGGGCGGTCTCCGGCCAGTGCTCTCAAGGTTTAAGTCAAGGTTTAGCGCGCATGCACATAGGTGCCGGGCGCGGCCTCCATCGGCGGGTGGCTCTGGTTGCCCAGCGCCAGCAGGGCTGCGCGCTGCTCACCAGAACGCGCCTGAATCCATCCCAGCCACTCTGGCCACCAGCTGCCATCGTGCTTCTGCGCGTCGAAATACCAGGCACGCGGGTCGGACGACAGTTTGCCATTCTCCAGGTAGTTGGCCTTGGGGTTGCCCGGCGGATTGAGGATGCTCTGGATATGCCCGCTGTTGGACAGCAGGAAGCGCCGCTCGCCGCCGAGCAGCAGGGTCGAACGGTAGACCGTGCTCCAGGGGGTGATGTGGTCGTTGATGCCGGCGATGCTGAAGCTGTCGACCGTGACTTTCTGCAGGTCGATCGGCGTGCCGCAGACTTCCAGGCCGCCGGCGTGGCTCAGTGGATTGAGCTTGATGAAGTCCAGCAGATCGCCATGCAGGGCGGCCGGCAGGCGGGTGTTGTCGTTGTTCCAGTAGAGGATGTCGAAGGCCGGGGGTTGCTTGCCGAGCAGGTAGTTGTTGACCCAATAGTTCCAGATCAGGTCATTCGGGCGCATCCAGGCGAAGACCTTGGCCATGTCGCGGCCATCCAGCACGCCTTGCTGATAGGAGCGGCGCTTGGCGGCTTCCAGGGTTTGCTCATCGGCAAACAACATGGCTGGGCTGTCGACTTGACTATCCAGCAGGCTGACCTGGTAGGTGGCGCTGGCGACTTTGCGCAGCTGCCGTTTGGCCTGCAGGTGGCCTTGCAGGGCGGCGATGGTCAGGCCGCCGGCGCAGGCGCCCATCAGATGGACCTCCTTGCTGCCGCTGATGGCGCGAGTCACGTCGAGGGCTTCTTCGAGGGCCTGGACATAACTCGATAGGCCCCACTCGCGGTGGCGGGCGTCCGGGTTGCGCCAACTGAGGATAAACACCTGTAAGCCGTTCTTCAGCGCGTACTGGACGAAGCTCTTCTCCGCGCTGAGGTCGAAGATGTAGTACTTGTTGATCTGCGGCGGCACGATCAGCAGCGGGCGGGCGTACTGCTTTTCGCTCATCGGCTGGTACTGGATCAACTCCAGCAGCTCGTTGCGAAACACCACGGCACCGGGGGTGGTGGCGATATTCCGGCCTACTTCGAAGGCCTGTTTGCTCACCTGGCTGGGCATGCCGCCGTTGTGCAGCAGGTCGTCGAGCAGGTGGCCGATGCCCTTGAACAGGCTGGCGCCGCCGGTGTTGAGCAGCTCTTTGATCGCCAGCGGGTTGAGCGGGTGGTTGGACGGTGACAGCGCATCGCCGAGCAGGGCCAAGATGAAGCGCGCGCGGGCTTGGTCGTCGGCCGCCAGGTTGCTCTCGTCGACCCAAGCGTTCAGCTGCTGCTGCCAGGCCAGGTAGGCCTGCAGGCCGCGGCGGTAGAAGGGGTTGAGGTGCCAGGACGGATCGCTGAAGCGCGTGTCCTGGGGATTGGGCTTGTGCGGTGTGTCGCCAAGCAGCACACGCCCCAGTTGGCCGCCGAGGGCCAGAGCATGGCGGGTGCTGTGGATTGGCTGGCGCAGGCCCTGCAGGGCCAGGGTGCGCAGCGCGGAGAACAGATTGCGGCCGCGCAGGCCGACCATGGCGCTTTGTTCGGCAGTCATAAAAGACGAGGGTACGGGCAAAGAGCCCGCCGCTGGTTTCTCTCGCATGGAGCACACTCCGTCGTCATACCGTCATAGAGCCAAACAGAAAGGGCTTGCACCAAGGCGCGTTGGAGATGAATCCAAACTGCCGCGCCAAGAATCAACCCAGAGACACGCCCTCTCTGATGGGACAAGTGGCTATGCGCCGCGCTGTGACTATGCGGTCTGCGCAGCGGTGTCGGCTGTCCAGAGCCGCGCGTGCTTCGGCTTGGCCAGTCTGGAAACCGGCTGCAGAAAGCCGAGTAAGGCCTGCTGGGTGTCGTGCCAAGCCGCCTTGTGTTCCATATCGAGGAAGTGCCCGGCGTTCTTGATGGTGCGGAACTGGCACCGACGGACATGGTCGGCGAAAAGGCGGGCGTCTCTCGCCGTGGTGTACTCGTCCCACTCGCCGTTGACGAACAGCAGCGGGATATCTATGGCCTCGGCGCAGGCGACGTAGCACTGGGTATCCTGCGTCAGCACCTCGCGGATATGAAAGTGCAGCTGCATGTATTCGTGCTCGGCCAGGCTGCTGACATGGCGGTAGTTGAAGCGCTTGAATAGCGACGGCAGGTGTTTGCCGATGGTGTTGTTGACCAAGCAGCCGACGTTGCAGCGGTCGCAGGCCTGGAGAAAGTTCAGGCCGCTCTCCAGATAGTCGCGCATCGGCTCATTGATCCGCGCTGCGAATGAATTGATCACCGCCTTCTCGATCCGTCGCGGGCGCTGGGCCAGCGCCAGCAGGGTGGCCGCGCCGCCCCAGGAGAAGGACAGCACATGGTCGGCGCAGAAGTGTTCGATCAATTCCAGCAGTATCTCTGCCTCGTCTTCCTTGCGGATCGGCTGGTCGTGACGGTTGTGCGGTCGCGACTGGCCGGCGTAGGGCTGGTCGTAGAGAATCACATTGAACCGCGGCTGCAAGTAACGCACCGTTTGGGCGAAGGATGCGGTGGTTGCGAGCGAGCCGTTGACCAGAATGATGGTCTTGTCGGCGGCGTCGTTGAGATAGCGCTCGGTATAAACCTTGTACTTCCTGAAAATTTCGACGATGGCAGTTTCCGGCTTCATGTCGTTATCCTCCTGGCACAAGTTGGGCTAAGCGGACAGCGTGAGCGGCTGTTCGCAGGGCTATATGACTGACAGCAGAACGCCTGCACCTGACAGTCGAGTGCCAGGCGAATAAATTAATAACTTATTTACTTTCAATTTGTTACGGAGGTTGTTCGGGTGAATTTCGTGCGTCAAAGCATGGGATTTCCCCGATTCAACCAGGCAGCACAGACAAACAACAACAGCGCGAGCGCGCTTAGATGGTCGTTGTGACCAAATGGTCACTAGTTGACCTGGGGTTCAGAGTTAAGCAGGCGACCCCCCCGCATGCAAGAAAGCAGACAAATTATTCCGACGAGCCGACGTTGTCCCGAAATTCCAGCACAGCGCATGAGTAGAGTGCGGTCGCGGCGTTGGCTGCTTTCCCAGCAGGAGAGCAGTGATGAGAAAGTCGAGATTCACTGAAGAGCAGATCACCTTTGCCTTGCGCCAAGCCGAGGCCGGCATGCCGGTGGCGGAGGTCTGCCAGCAACTCGGGTCGCCGAGGCCACGTTCTATGTGTGGAAGAAGAAGTACAGCAACCTCGGTGTGCCGGAGCTCCGAGAGCTGCGCCAGCTCAGGGACGAAAATACGCGGCTCAAGCAACTGGTTGCCGACCTGACCCTGGATCGGCTCCTCTGGGAAGTGATCAAAAAAAAGATCTAAGGGCGGCTCGCCGCCGCAAGCTGGCCCAGTGGATTCAGGAGCGTTTCCAGATCAGTCGCATGAGCCTGCATCGCGGGCCTGCACCGGCCCCAAACCGTGCCAACCAGTCATGGAGCATGGACTTCGTCCACGACCCGTTGCAGAACGGGCTAGCTGGAGCTGTTGGAAAAGGGGAGGGCTTGCCAGGAAAGGCGAGATGCTGGGTCAGCTGTCCCTTAGCCCGCAGTGAAAGTCGGTGGTTATACGACTGCATGGGCTGCGAACTCAAAGCCCGTTGCTGCCCGAATACGCCGACCAGAAAAATCACCCGCCACCTCAATGAAGCAGCGCGCGACGTTGCTCGCCAGATCGCCACCACGCCGCAGTATCTCCAGTCACGTAAAGATCGAAAGAAGGTGGAAATGCTGTTCGCCCATCTCAAGCGCATCCTGCGCCTGGATCGTCTTCGGCTCCGAGGGCTGAGTGGTGCACAAGATGAATTTCTACTGGCAGCCACTGCCCAGAATTTACGGCGAATGGCCCTGTGGTTGATGCCGAAAATGCCAAAAGGGGTAGATGTGCTCGCGATTTGACCGGCGCAAGGTCAATCGCCTTCACGGCGAGTCCTGATATTCGGTCGTTGACACTCGGGCTGATAGCACTAATCTAAAGATGTGGGAAAATTTCCCACGCAACGATGATAACTGGCTCTGAAGGATCGTGCGGAAACCGCAGTTGCTTGTTCATGCTGCAGATAGATGGCCGCGCCGGTTGGCCGGCCGCTCCAATGAGCGGCGGGGAATTCACTGGTTATTGCGTTCGATACGGAAATGACTACGCAACTCCAAGCGGAGGTGCATCATGCTATTCAAGAAATGTTTGTTGGCTCTGGCAATTGGCGGAGTCCTGTCGGCATCGACGGTCCTGGTGCCCGATTACGTCAGTAGTTTCTCCAGCGTGTATGCCAAAGATGGCGGCAGCGGCGGTGGCGGAGGCGGTGGCTCCGGTGGCGGTGGCTCCGGTGGTGGCGGCTCTGGTGGCGGTGGCTCCGGTGGCGGCGGCTCCGGTGGCGGTGGCTCCGGTGGCGGCGGCTCCGGTGGCGGCGGCTCTGGTGGTGGCGGCTCAGGTGGCGGTGGCTCCGGTGGCGGTGGCTCCGGTGGCGGCGGCTCCGGCAGCGGCGGATCCGGTGGCGGCGGCTCCGGCAGTGGAGGCTCCGGAGGCGGTGGCCACGGCGGTGACGGCGGAGGCGGTCACAGTGGTGGCAGTGGTACCGGTAGCGGCGGCCATGGCGGTGGTGGACATGGTAGCGATGGCGGCGGCCATGGTGCAGCGGGCCATGCCGGTGACGGTCATGGAGGCCCGGGACACGGCGACGCTGACCATGGGGGTATCGCTGGGAACAGAGGCCCAGGCAATGCCCATGACAACGACGCTGACAACGACGCTGACAACGATGCTGACAACGACGCTGACAACGACGCTGCAGATGCAGCCAGGGACGCTGCCAGAGCTGATGCAGATGCAGCCAGAGATGCTGCTAGAGACGCTGCGGATGCAGCCAGGGACGCTGCCAGAGCTGCCGCAGATGCGGCCAGAGACGCTGCCAAAGCGGCTGGCGTAGAGGGCGCAGATGCAGCCAGAGATGCTGCCAGAGCTGCTGCAGACGCAGCCAGGGACGCTGCCAAAGATGAGGCAGATGCAGCCAGAGACGCTGCCAGAGCTGCGGCAGATGCAGCCAGAGACGCTGCCAGAGCTGCGGCAGATCCAGCCAGAGAGGCTGCCGAAGACGCCGCAGATGCAGCCAGAGAGGCTGCCGAAGACGCCGCAGATGCTGCTAGAGAGGCTGCCGAAGACGCCGCAGATGCTGCTAGAGAGGCTGCCGAAGAGGTCGCAGATGCTGCGAGAGAGGCTGCGGAGGAAGCCAATGAAGCCCCTGACGCACCGGACGCACCGGACGCACCGGATGTCGACGTGGTTGAGGTACAGCGCTAGGCCAGCGAGTTCCGAAATGAACACGCAGGCATACCCGTAGAAAACGTCCCGGGAGCTTGAGGGACGCATCAACCGAGAGTCGCAAGCCCTGAAGAGTCGCGGGGCTTGCGACTCCTTCATGGAGCGCACGCGGGCGATGAACCGGGCGACGATCGCTCCGGGTTTTGTGGCGCGGGGCCGGTAAGTGAGACGGATGTACTGCTCTAGGCGATGGAGGCGGGATTGCCGAGTATCTCGGGCGAAAAGCTGGGCTGACCGCTCAGGGGAGTTTTTAGCTATCAACAGTTTTTAAGGAATGCATTGATGCAATTACCCACCTTGCCTCCCTCTCTACTGCCGGCGCTGAAGCACGTAATGCGCCCATTGGTGAGGCTGATGCTCAAAAAGGGGGTCACCTATGTCAGATTTGCCGACCTGCTTAAGGAGATATTCGTTGATGTAGCCGAGCGCGAATTTCGCCTCGACGACAAGCCTCCGACCGACAGCAGGATCAGCCTGCTGACGGGGGTGCATCGCAAGGATGTCAGGCGCCTGCGGGGCAAGGCGGTCGGACGGGAGGCCAGCCTGCCCGAGGATATTTCGTTTGGGGCTCACTTGGTCAGTGTCTGGCTGAATAATTCGCCGTTCTGCGAGCAGCCCAGCCGGCCGCTGCCGCTGGCCCGCCTGGCCAGCATTGGTGGCGAGTGTTCGTTCGATGGGCTGGTGGCTCAAGTCAGCAAGGATATCCGTGCCCGCGTTGTACTGGACGAGTGGCTTCGTCTGGGCATTGTGCGAATGGACGACCAGGACCGGGTCCTCCTGGAGACGATGGCATTCATTCCCCAAAGGGGATTTGACGAGAAGGCAGCCTATTTCCAGCACAACCTCCACGATCATGCCTGCGCCGCCGTGCACAACCTTACCGACGACGGGGCGCCTTTCTTCGAGCGCAGTGTCCACTACGACAGCTTGTCGTCAGCCGGTGTCGACCAACTGCGCGAAGCCGTCAGTGCGGAAGGCATGCAGGTGCTGATCGGTTTTAACCAACTGGCCGCCGAACTGGAAGAACGGGACGTTCCGAACCCCGACTCCAGGCAGCGCATCACCATCGGCCTTTATTTCTACACTGAACCCAATCCGTCAGCAGTACCCAACCCGACAACGGCCAGTTCGTCATGAACACTGCCACGCGCTTGCTGTGTGCCTTCGCTTTCATTTGCGGACCATTACTGCTGACTTCTCCCTCGCTGAGC
Organism: Pseudomonas cavernicola; assembly: GCF_003596405.1. Taxonomy (NCBI): domain Bacteria; kingdom Pseudomonadati; phylum Pseudomonadota; class Gammaproteobacteria; order Pseudomonadales; family Pseudomonadaceae; genus Pseudomonas; species Pseudomonas cavernicola. The sequence goes on along the minus strand of NZ_QYUR01000008.1, from coordinate 642,540 downwards.
GCCGCACCGGTTTGCCTTGAGCCGGGCGGCATGGGAGGAACAGGAGCCGTTGCCACCGGCGGTATCGGCGGTACTGGCGCCCCGGCCTATAACGGTGGCATAGGAGGTACCGGCGCGTCCGACAACGGTGGAATAGGTGGTACGGGCATTGTGGGAACTATCACCGGATTCGGCTCTATCTGCGTGAACGGCGTGGAAGTGCACTTCGATAACAAGGCTTCGCTCAGTGAGAACGGTGTATCTGCCAGCAGCAACCAACTGGCCATTGGCCAAGTCGTGGCGGTGGAGGCCCGCAAATCACCACGAGGGCTCGAGGCGCGGAGCATCGCGATCCTCCATGCCTATGAAGGTCCGATCTCGGATGTGGCAACAGGCGCTGCTCCAATGCGGGTGATGGGGCAGCCCGTTCGCGTTGCCGCAGGGGCCCGTGTGGCTGAAGGTCTACGCATCGGCGAGCCGGTACGGGTCAGTGGATTGCGCAATTCCCAGGGCATCGTTGTCGCCAGCCGGATCGATCGGGCACCGAAACTGGCGCAGGTCAGCGCCATCGGTGCGATCGACCGAACCGGTAATCTGCAAGGTTTGGCCCTTAGCAAGCCGCTGACACCCAGCGAAGAGGTCTTGGTGCGCGGGACCTGGAATGGCAGGCAACTGAATGTCATCCAGACGCGTAGCGATCCTGGCATGCCCTTCGCCGGACGGGTGCGTAACGCGCTGGTGGAAGGATTGGTGCGCGGACAGCAGGGAAATCGCATTGAGTTCGGCGGATTTATTGCCTATGTGGACAGTAGTACGTCCTATTCCGGCGGGCAGGCCGCCGACCTTGCGGTCGACCAGCGTATCCGGGTGACCGGCGTGTTCGGCAAGGGGCGGGATATCCGGGCCGCGCGCATCGAAATCTCCCGGGAGCAGCCCGCAACCTCCATCCGGGAGGGTTCCGGCCACCAGGGCTCGTCTACGGATGAAACCGAGCAACACGAGAATAGCGGCTCCGGTCGGGACGGCACCGAGTCACGCGAGCGTAGCAGCGATGGCGAGACGCGGGAGAGAATCGAACGGAGCGACGATGGCGAGACCCGGGTGAGAATCGAGCGGAGAGAGGAATCTGCGTCCGGCGAATTGGAACGTCGCGAGCGGATAGAGACACGCGATTCCGGTGACCGCCTGGAAACCCGGGAGCGGATAGAGATTTTCGAGAACGGTGTGCGGGTCGAGCGGATCGAGAGAATCGAGAGAATCGAACGGTCGGACCGTGTTGATAAACCGGAACGGGTTGAACGCGTAGAGCGTGTGGACAAGCCTGAACGCGTCGAACGACCAGACAATGTTGAACAGGTGGAGCGGGTCGAGAAGGTGGACCGGTCCGGGCCCAACTAGAGGCCGAATCGATCTCTGCTGGAGGCAGGCATATGCCCAAACGGATGACAGATAGCCGGCTAAGCTAAGCAGGGCCAGCGTCCTGGAAGGAATAGGGGTAACCGGGCTCCATGAAGGTTCCGTCAGGGCAGGGCAATGATTGTGATGTGAACTTCGATGTCTGGATCGCAACGAGGTAAACATGAGAGCTGCTCGCCTGATCATGCCGGGCCTTTTGGTGTCCCTGGTCTTGCCGGTCCTTGCCGATGAGTTCACGGTTTCTTCAGGGCTTGATTACTCGCGGGGGAAATACGGGACCCCGACAACCAGCGAGACTTGGTATGTCCCGGTGGTCGCTAAGTATGAAACCGGTCCCATGATCTACAAGTTGACCATCCCGTACCTGCGCATCACCAATCCCTCGGTAGGGCCGGATGGCGAACCATTGCCAGGGGACTGCGGCAGCGTTGAAAAAGGCCTGGGGGACACTGTGGCGAGTGCGAACTTCGCGCTGTTGGACGGCAGTCGAGGTGATGGGCTGATCGTGGAGCTGATCGGCAAGGTAAAGCTGCCGACAGCCGATGAAGAAAACTGCCTCGGAACCGGCAAGACTGACTTCTCCGCCCAGTTCGACCTCACGCAGGCCTTCGGGGTTATCAGCGGCTTTGCTACTTTGGGCTGGAAGAAGTTCGGCGATCCCTCGGAAACTAACCTCCGCGATCCGATTTTTGCCTCGCTCGGCTTCGTTACCCGACTAGCGCCTGCGACTTCCGTGGGGGCGGCCTATGACTGGCGACAGAAAGTGACTGCCGATGGCGATGGGATCCAGGAATTCACCCTGTTCCTGACCCAAAGGCTCAGCCCATCCTGGAAGGTCCAGTTGTATGCACTCAAAGGGTTTTCCGATGCCAGCCCTGACTCCGGCGGTGGGTTGCTGCTCAGCCACTCGTTTTGAAGTGCTTGCGTGTGGTTTACCCAGACCACTATGTCCGTGATTCACCCCCTTTTCTCGGGGCTCGAGTCTTTTCCTCTCCCGCAAAGCATGTCCGTCTTGGTCGAGCGGTTTTAACTATGGCAGACAGCGTTTCACGATTGAGACCATTCGAGGATTAATACGTTTGGCCGACGCTGATTCACAAAAGGTGGCTGGTTAAATGGGCCGCTTGCGATTGTTCTTCGCCGGAATTTAATAGTGGCTGCTGGCGAGTCCGAGATGAATCAAAGCACGGGCTATGTGCCACCCTCTGCCGGCGTCTCGCCAGGTAGATCTTGCGGGCGATGCACACAAAAGGAGTGACGATCAGGCTATAGATCGTCAGGTAACGATCGCGATCGCGCTCCCCGGTGCCGAATCGGATAGGTTCTGGTGTCGAGGTGGTGACGTAGAGCGTACCGAACATCCAGTCCCACAACGACAGGTTGGTCGCGAAGTTTTTGTTGAAGTGCCGGGGCGCGTCACTGTGGTGGATCTGGTGCTGGGCCGGGCTGTTCAGCACATGCTCGATTACCGCTCCGAACGACAGCCAGACATGGCTGTGTCGGAGGTTCGCTGCCAGCGCGTTGAAGATGAACACGAGATAGGTCACGCCGAACAGGGTGTAACGGCTGATCTCCCCGCCACAGGCGTACCAGAAGACACCGGCGTAGGCACCGAGGCAGATGGTGGCAGCCAGTTTGTCGGCAATATTTTCGACAAAGTGAATCCGGCTCGCGGTCACCGGCACCAGCACGGACGCCGAGTGATGGACCTTGTGAAATTCCCACAGCCACCGGGAATGAAAGGCCCGATGGGTCCAGTAATGGCTGAAATCGCGCACCAGAAACAGCCCCAGCCCGTAGAGCAGAGAGAGCGAGAGGTTCTCACCCAGTTGCGGGCGTGCGCCCCACAGGCTAGTGAAAAAGGCGATGTAATCTGCGGAGTTGAGGATGTAGGGGGCAAGCAAACCAACCAAGGGCAACACCAGAGCGACTTTGAGGATGGCGCGCACGAAGTAGTAGCGGTAATCCAGCAGCGCCGAACGATGGAAATTGACCCGGCTGCCACCGATAAACTGCCAGAACGAGCAGGCATCGGTCAGCCCGCGATGCTTTCTGAAGTGGAATAGGCCATAGGCGACGGTGCAGGACACGAAGAGAAACAACACGCCAAAGCGGCCGTTAAGATCGAAAGTGCCAGAAAACTGGTTGGTGACCGGTTCGATCAGGAGGGCATAGATAAACGAGAAAATACCCACAGTCGACCTCCGTCAAAGGGGCGGGATTATATGAAAAATGCGAATCGTTAGCACTATTTATACGTGCTGTTCGGCTGATGCTGGGCGCATCGAGGGGGAAGGAAGCACACGGTGCCCAAGAGCACTGGGGGGGACGTTGTCCCGAAATTCCAGCACAGCGATATCCATGAACGGGACGCGCTTCAGGCGGATAATCAGCAGGCGTGGTTCGGTAGGCGAATGCCCACAGGCTAAGTCGATCGTCTTTGGACTTGGCCGTGCGCAGCGCCGAGCGTGCGCCATGCACCAGTCTCAGTTTTAGTTCGGAAGCGTCAGGAAAGTCCTGCATTTGCTTCGGGCACACCCGGGAAAGCAGTCAATATAGGCCAGATAGTTCCAGCTTTGTTACGCCGCAAGATGGAGGAATGACTTCCGTCGCATCGAGTACAACGTTTACCAGTGAGCCATGGTGGAGCGTCTCCGAAAGCCAATTCGGTTCAGCGAACGGTGATGAAGACAAATTCCAAAACGGTAAAGTCCGCATCATTTTTGACGTTTGCTTCCTGTTTTTTTCGAGTTTTAGTTCGGTGCGCTTTTTTCGAGTTTTAGTTCGGCGCACTATAACCTGTCGTTTAACATAATATACATTATGCGAATCGCGGGCATGTTCAGCGATGTTGCGGTTCCCAACAATTATTCTACGCTCAACCGCAACACCGACCCTGATATGAGGCAGCTTCAGCTGTTGCAGCTATGCCACGTCTGCGTTTGCGTGATCCTATTCTGCCTCCGGCGTTAGTCGGCTGGCTGTTGCTCGACAGTCTGGGTCGGCCTCGGTACTGGTCGACCGTTTGGACCGCCCTTGCCGGTGCTGAATTGGCCGACTCAACGTTGTCGGCGCGACTGGCGACCCTGGAACAGTTCTATCAATCGGTTGCGAGTCAATGTCGTCAGGACTGCTTGGACCGGCTGATCACCCAACTCGATTTCGACTTGCTCGAAACTTGTCTGGAGGGCTACTTCGTCAGCTTGTGCAATCGTGGTGCGCAAGACCGCACGGATCACAGTACCGCGTGGCGTGCAGTGCTTGGCTTTGTCGAGGACTGCCTGCAGCGCCTGGTCAAAAACAATCCCGACAGAAGCAGCATGTGGCTCCTGAATAACCGACTCCAGCGCCTAGAGCAGCTCTATCATTCACTGAACCCCCGCAAAAAACGCCCGGCCGAAATTGCCCGGGCATTACCCAGTGGCGTGATCGAAGACTTATATCAACTGATCGACCCGCTATCAGCACGAAACCCGTTCCGCACCGAAGCACTGCGTTGGCGTAATTTTGTCATCGTGCTTTTGATGCTGCATCAAGGCCTGCGTCGCGGTGAAACTCTGGTGCTGGCCCTCGATGCACTGAAAGATCAAGTCATGCCGAAAAGCCCCCAGAGTGTCAGGTACTGGTTGGATGTCATCGAGAATCCCTATGAGCCATCCGACCCGCGGTCTGAGTCGCCGAACCTAAAGAACGCTTACGCGGTACGGCAGCTTCCCGTAGCACCTGTTATTGCTTCAGCTATCCAAACCTTCGTGAACAACTACCGCATTGGCGCCGCACACAGCTATCTTTTTTCGTCACAAGAAGGCTCGCCACTTTCAAATCGATCAGTCAACGCCATGTTCCAAGTCCTGTCGAGCCACTTGTCCCCTGCAGCTAGACAGGAATTGTTTGATCGCCGAAAAGCTCAGCAGATCAAACCCCATGATATGCGCCATACCTGCGCCACCGTTCGATTGAAACAGTTTGTGGATGCGGGTGAAGAAATGGACATGGCCATTCAAAAGCTGAGGGTTTTCTTTGGTTGGTCACGCACTTCGCAAATGCCCCAACGCTACGCCCGGGCGTACTTTGAGGACCGTCTGGTGACCGTATGGGCCGACTCCTTTGATTTGCACATCGACGCGCTGCGTCAACTCGGTGGAGTAACGAAGAATGCATGAGCCTGCACGCAATTCTTCAGCGATATCTGCGTTGGAGGTAGCGGTATCAACGCTGCCACAGCTTCCCTCGTTACTCCGATATTGGGATGACTTTGCTGAAGTCTGGAGAACAATCCGTGATACCTCTCTGGATGAATGGCGTTTGGAGGCCGATGGAAAAATAGAAATGTTAGCATTTCACAACTTTGAACCGCCAGTATTCAAACTCTTGCTTAAGCATTGGCTGGTCTGGGCACTAGGGAAACATGCATGTGCAACAGTTTCTATACGCTTTAGTGCGATATCCAGGTTGGAAAGTGACAAGATTAAAGCATTCATGGAGATCCTGCTTTTGGATCCATTGGAGATCCGCGAAAGGTGGCATCTGACAGTACGGCCGATATGTAGTAATCTTAAACTCCACGCGATGAAATCGATGCTTTGTTTCTGCTGTGAGTTTTACCTTGGCAAGCTCAATCCCGGCCTCAGAGACTTTATTGGTGCGTTTGGAGCTTATCCGCCTGACAAATATGCGAGCGTGCGTCAGGGTGATGTGTTTCTTTCGCTACCTGAAGAGGTGGCCATTACCGCGTATTTAGACGACCTCAGTGCCAAGGTTCGAAGTCATTCGATCATTTCAACTAACGAACTGCGCAATGCATGTATTCTCAGTATTTCTTACCAGCACGCCATGCGCCCGATTCAAATTGCCAAGCTACGGCTTTCTGACGTCACCGTTCATCAACTGACGGATGGGCCAAGCGTTCAACTGCTGTTTTATCGTGCCAAACAGCGCAATAACGGCAGACGCTATTCAATGTTGAGAACAATAAAGCGGGAATGGTGCTGGCTTTTCGATGAGTATCATAAACGCCGTACAAGCGATTTAAAGGGAAGTGCATTTGTAGTCGGTAAAGGAGCCCTACTCAACTCTTACTTCGGTCTAAATCCCCCTTCAGTTCGAAATGTAATCAAGACCATTACAAAATCACTTTCAGGGATCGCTCGACCGGCCACAGACCTCAGGCACAGCGCTGCCCAACGTTTGGTGGATGCGGGCGCATCACACACGGAATTAGCCGAGTTCATGGGCCACGCTTGGTCAGAAACCGGATTGGCGTATTTTGATGCTTCTCCCGTGCAGGCCGAGCGCGTTAACCGGGCCTTGGCGCTGTCCCCCATTTACAGCAAGGTAGCCGAGGTCGCGCGGACCCGTAAAATTGATATGCCTGCCCTTCTTGCCCTGCCACCTGAACATCAGATTGGCGCGGTGCCTCATGGTATCCCAATAGCCGGAATTGGAGCCTGTGACCTAGGACAGTCCCTCTGTGCCAAGAATCCTGTTCTATCTTGTTACACCTGCAGTAAATTTTTAGCTGTCCGCGACTCTCAGATTCATCAAGAGGTGCTGGAGAGTTTGCGACCAGTAGTTCTGCAGTTTTATGATGCTTCCCGTGGTGAAAACTTCACCCCAGCCTATATGCAGTTGCGAACAACCTTGGAGTCAGTTCAACGCGTAATTTCGGAAGTGGAAGACGAGGAGTAATTATGAATCACCACTTCAAAAATTATGTGGAATTCAATAAAAAATGCGCCAGTGAGCAAGGGATCTCTTGGCCAGTTAAAACCAACTATAACGGCTGCATTGATCGTGATAAAGCGTGGGCATTAGATGAGTTGTGCGGCAGCAATGGTCGTCCGACGTATTGGTTGTCCGATTTGGGAATGGACGAGAAATGTCTTGCGCTAGTCAATGAAAGACGACGCGTGACTGGTCAATCCGTACTGATAAAAAAAGCGCTGTCTCCGGCCTGGCAAGATTTTATCAAGGCCGCCATCATTGATCAGATCTTTATCCGAAAAAACAAAGCTGGCCATGTGGCTATGAGCATAATCCGGCCGATACGGGTGATCGCAACCTGTGCGCTCGAGGTGGAACCATGGGATTTGACCCAGGAGCATATTGCCTTAGCCCAAGCGGTGGCGTTAGAAAGTCAAAGCTCCGGACAGTTGGCTCGCCTAGTGACCGCAGTCGTTCGTAATATAATCGACCTCAACTTTCTCACCGACCGCGCGCCGTTACTATCGAAACTGCTTAACTCACCGTTGAGTAGATCAGCACGAAAGCCACTTCCCGGAGATATGCGTCAGAAATTGGCTCAGCGCAAAGCAGCGGAGAAATTACCGGAACGCCGAGCGTTCTGGGAATTGGTGCGGATTGTGTTCACTGAAAAACCACTGACGTTTTATGATGAACTTCGCTTTGCACAGCTTAAGATTTTGGTGTTGTGTGGACTGCGTATTGGAGAAGTACCCTATATCCCCGTCGACTGGATGCGCACCTACCATTATTTGGATAAAAAAGGCCGGCCGGCCGGCGAAGCGGGTGGATTTTCAGATTCCATTGCTCTTCGATATTTCGTCGAAAAGCGAGAACTAAGTGATGAGGAAGGTTCCCTACTCTATCCGGACATCCAACATATTCCCCGCATGTTCGAAGAGTCCGTGCGAGAAATATTAGGGCACATAAGCACATTGACTGCGCCTTTGCGGGCTCGCCTGAAACAACAAATGGAGCAAGGGCGGTTACTGACGGACTATAGATTAGATAAACTTGTGCCAGTGTATGAGCTCTTTCCATATTTGACTGGCAATCCATTTATTTACGTCGACTCCGAGCAATCAGTTTTAACTGAGCGCTATCGACGCACTTATGATATCGAGGTCCTCGAGGAAATTAAACGGCGCCAATCAGCACGGGCGCAGCATAACGGCAAGATACGACCCCAGGTACATCGGTATTTCTATAATCTGAATCTAGGCAACAACTCGATACTTAAATTTCGCGACGCAACTGGACAGCCGTGCAAACCTGATTATTCAAACGGCTACTTCCTTGTAAGCGAGGTTGAGTCCTATATCAGACAACATCTTCCTGCAAAACTATCCGACCTAACAATGCTTCGCACTACCACAGGCAAGATAGCCACTCACGAAATGTTGTTCCTCGCGCCCAAGCGTTCGCTACTTGAGGGGCGCAATGGCGGTATCTGTGATTTAACCCGATACATTGGCATCGGTACCGTGACCGCGGGCGACCTTCAAATGAACTTGTACGATCGACATATCGATGGGGCCACAATCTTCCAGCGTTATGGTCAAACGGACGAAGACCGAAAACTGACGATTAACTCACATACTTTTCGCCACCTGCAAAATAGCGAACTTTTTAGGCTAGGGGTAGCTGACACTATAATCACCAAGCGCTTTGGACGCCGGAGCGTTACTCAAAGCTACGTCTATGACCATCGAAGCCTGGCTGAGGAACTACAAGCCATCGAACTTCCGGAAGCAGCACAAGCAGTGCTGGGAGAAAACTCGTCGATGGTATTGGCGATGATTAATAGTGGAAAAATTTCAGGTTCATTAGTGGACGAATTCAAAAAAATTCAACGAAAACTTGGCGATCAAGCTGCTTTTGAGTTTCTCGCTGCGGAAGCAGATGGTTTCCACACAACACCTTATGGATTTTGCATGAACAGCTTTATGGTCAACCCGTGCCCAAAACATTTGGAATGTTACAGCGGTTGTCGACACCTCTCTAGTTCTACACTGCCTAACCATCGAGACAACCTTGCTCGATTACAAGATCAATTTATGATTGCGGTCCGCCAGATTGAAAGTCGCCCTAGCAACAGCATTGGTCGAGATAATCAGCTTCAGCATGCCAAGAGCAGGCTGACAAACATACAACAAATTCTTTCCTCCGAACCAGGCTCTAAACCATTTGCTGATGGTGAAGACTTATCTACACCACTCGAAGAACCACCGGACATTTTCTATGAGTGAACCAGAAAGACCGACGCGTCGTAGCCGCCAGGCAGCAGCGCTTGATGCTAAAATTTCAAACCGCCTCAAAGTGATGCTGGAAGAGAATGAATATATTACTCACCGGGCAGTTGTCCGCGCAGTTGAGGGACTCGGTGCCGCCTCTACGCTGACACGTGATACCTACCGGCGAGAATTAGTTGCGTATTATCAAGAGCTCCAGCGACAGCGGACCCAGTGGATTCAACGCGCCAGAAAAAACTCTCAGAGTCGCTTGCTGAATGAACTCGCACTGAAGGACCAACAAATCCGCGAACTTGAACAACAGGTCGCTCTATTGTCAGCCTCCCATAAAGCACTGATACTCGCTGTCGGTGAAATGGGCGGAATTGAGGCGTGGCGTCGCTTTTTTGCGTCTTACGATCAGGCAAAAGATGGAGTCTCAAAGCTCTCCTGATAGCAGCCAGTTTTGTCAGTGTCCGCTGGTTGATAATCTGATTCTGTTGGTTTATGCATTCGCGCGCGCTGTCTGGCCTAAGCGCCCCTGCATGAGCGAGATGAGCTTTTTCGATTTCGAACACGTAGGCAAACGTAAGCAAACCCGCCCGAACGGTTCCTGGCCGAGATGGATCAGGTGGTACCCTAGTCCGGGAAACTAAATCTCCAAAAAAAAAACGAAAGTAATTCTTTGAAGTCCCCTACGGTTCGGGACTTTTAATATTTACTGTAAGTGTCCAGCCATTCCTGAATGTTCTTGCAACGTAAGAAAAGTGGGACTATCTGGCCAGCTTTGACTGCTAACGTGGGTTTCTCGGAGCCTAATGTGAGTCTTCGTGGAGGGCTTGCGACGAATCCTTACCCTGAGGAACGCTTCGCGTCACGTACCTGAGGCAGGAGCCGTATGCGGTAGTTCCGCACGTACGGATCTGTGCGGGGGGTGGCAGGTAACTGCCATCCCTACCGCGACCGAACAAGACAAAGGAGCCGCGACCTCGCGCGCTGGTGCAGCCAACGTGCCAGGCGAACCTGTCCCTTACTGGTATACACCGTACTCGAGCCGCGTCAGAAAGGCGGCCAGCTGCTCGTAGTCGGCGGGCTCTTTGATTAGGTCCAAAGGGATCCGCCGGTCTAGCCCTATTGCCGGGGCGGTTAGCCAGCGTTCTGCTTCGATGGCCGAACCGAACAGCTCTTCCGCGCGGGCGGAAACGGCGAACAATCTTAGCAACCGCTCCCCTTGGGCGGGATTGAGGCGCGCAGAAGGCTCGTTCAGCCAACGCCGCAATGTTCGATCAGAGACACCAAGCGCAAGGCAAACCACGTGACGCTTCCGAAGAAGTGGCATGCGCTGGGCGGCGTGAAGCAGCTCGTTGAGCGGCATACTGGTGCCGGGCACTGCGAAAGCTTCTGCTGAAAGCCCGGTCCGTGACGCTTGTTCGACCGCTCGCCGCGCCAAGGATTCCACTGCGGCGGCGGATGACTCGCGAGCTACATTCATCTTAATAGTCCTCGGTGCACTGCCGGCCCCCTGCCCTCGCACCATGAGGAGCCGCGTGTCGCTTCTATGGGAGACAGCGGTAAAGCCAGCCTCCCAACGGAAGCTGGCACAGACCGGGCTTCGTTGCCAGTATGGGCGCTGGGAGAGGCATCACTAGGGCGGCTTCGGGATTTTACGCCGGCGGCACTTGTGAGGCACCCTGCAGTGACGAAGGGTGGTCACTGACACAAGTGCCGACACCGTTTACGCTCCGGCTTGGGGCGTGAGTGCAGACAGCCAACCTGCTCGCCCTGGGTAAGCTTAGGCCGGAAGCGAGGATAAGCATGGCTACCCAAATCCCTAGGAGGCTTGGCCAATGAGGTGGAAATTGATTTGCCGCGACGCCGCTGACGGCAGCGGTGACCTGATCCTTGAGCTGCCGGACGACCTACTCCAGGCCGCCGGATGGAAGGTGGGCGACATCCTTGAACTGGAGGGCGTCCAGGCCAATGGCGGCGCTATTCAACTGACGAAGACTGTACTGTGCGACGTGTGTGGCACTAGCACTACCGAAACCGGACATGGTGTGCTTCAGGCGCAGTGGCGAGATGGCGAGTGCGAAGGGCTGCGCCTGTGCAAGGCCTGCTTCAGCTACGCAATGGCCACACTCCGCCGAGAGCATGAGGTACGCCACCTGTTTGACGAGGGGGAGCAGTGATCCAGGACTGCGATTAAAGCCGGCGCCTTAGATCCTAGAACACCCACGTGGCAAGATCGCCCACGTCCCCTTCATTCAAATGGACGGATCTCTGGAAGATTGAGACGCCGGGCAGTTTGTCTGATGCGCCTCACTCTCGAAGTGGTGGGTCATTGCAGCCAACTGTCGACTACTGTAGCACCGAATTCCTGCTTCCAGGCCTTCAATACCTTGTGGTTACCGCCCTTGGTCTTAACCACTTCGTTGGTGTGCGGATTCTTGTAGCGTTTGACCTGGCGCTCACGCCGCTTGGCCTTCGCGGGCGCCCCAGGCTTCGCACGTCCTGCCGGCGGTAAATCATGCTCCACAAGAAGTATGGCTGGCGACAACCGGTCATGCTCGAGGGCATCGTTTGATTGATCGTGGAATACATCTCCAAGAAGACATGACCTCGATGCGTCCTAGTGGTCGTAAATGTGGGCTGCGGAGTACCGGCCCGCGGACAAGGCCCGCAACACTGGTCCAATCTCGGTAGGACTGCGCTGGGCAGAGCTGGGCCAGCGCTCTGAAGCTTTGTCCCTGATAGCCGCGATCCATCTTGCTACCGGGCAGAAAGGCTTACGTACCCTCCTCCGCGCCTAGATGTGTTCGCCCAGCAGGCCGGCACGGTTCATAACTGCAGTCGGCCCTCATCAGCACTCCAGCAAAGCACAACAGCCGAACGCTCTGGTCGGGATTAAGGAAACCATCTGAAGTAGACTTCCCGCTTCTGGTGAAATACGCGGCCCCCGTTGCACAAGTTTCCGTCCTGATGAAGCAGATGACCTTCGCTGACGCCGAGTACGCCGGCAAGCGCAAGCAGACGCGCAAGGAGTTGTTCCTAATCGAGATGGATCAGGTGGTGCCCTGGAAGGATTACCGGTGAACCGGCGTGTCCGCGGCACGTTCTTATGTGGGGATGTCGGAGCGCTCACCTGGATTTCACCTGCTCAGCTATGAGGTCAAGGTCGAGATCGAGGGTTGCGACTACCCTGCTCTCGCGGCCGATTGCCAATACCGGCTTCGTATTACCTAACCTGGAACCGTAACAACTTCCACAAGGCGCAGGGCCGGATCTTCCAGCGCTGGCTGCTTGCGCGCAGGCGGGATCGGCAGAACGTGACGGATCGGCTGCTGGAGCAATAGGAAGCGGTCGGTGGCCTCCCCTCATTCCTCAGGATGTCGCACTGCCTCCTTGCGCAGCGCCGCCGGCGTCACCCCAAAGCGCTTGCGCACGATCTTGGCCAGGTAGCTGGTGTCGGTGACGCCGATCTCGTCGGCGATCAGCGCGAGGCTGTGGCTGGAGTTGAGCAGGCGCCACTGCACATGGCGCAGGCGCATCTCGGCCCAATACGCGCTGGCCGTCACGCCATGACTGGCACGGAACCGGCGGTCGAGCTGGCGGCGGGAGATGTCGACGCCCGCGGCCAGTTGCTCGATGGAACGGTCGGATGCCATCCAGAGCCGCATCAGGGCGATGGCGCGATCGACAGGGCCCATTCCGGAGCCAGTCGCTTCCCGGGATTTCAACTGGTGCTGGCTGCTGCGGGTCTCGTCCACCAGCATGTCGGCCAGCCCCTTCAGCGCGCGCGTCCGCCCGCAGCCCCGCGCCAGCAGTTCCACCACCAGGTCGATGGCGGCCAGGCCCCCGGCGCAGGAGATGCGATTGCCATCGATGCAGTAGAGTTGCTCGCTCACCACCGGAATCCGTGGATACGACGCGCGAAATTCCTGCTCGTGCCGCCAGTGCACCGCCACCTTATGGCCGGCCAGCAGCCCGCAGGCGGCGAGCAGGAAGCAGGCATTGTCGATGGTCACCAGCTTCACACCCTGGGCAGCCGCATCGCGCAACAGCCTGCGATAGGTCGGCGCCAGGGCCTCGGTAGCGCTGGCACTGCGTCCGCCGAACAGCACCAGGTAGTCGTAGTCGCGGAAGCGGATGTTCGCTGGAGTGACCTCGACGCGCACCGCAGCCCCACTACTGGACTCCACCTGCCCCGCCTCCTGCCCGAGGATGGTCCAGGTGCAGTAGCGCTGACGGCTGTAGTCCTCCTCGTCGCCGGTGAAGCGCAGCTTGTCGAGGAAGCCGCCGAAGGGAAGCATGGCGAAGCCCGGCAAGGGCAGGAGCAGGAAACGGAGGTCGGGAGTTATGGCGTCGGCACGCATAGCGAGAGCGTCCAGCTGTTACCGAATAAGGTCCAGATTCTACCTCAGGCAATTCTCACCGGACTCTAGACTTGCGCCCATGCTCCACGAGGAACGACGCATGGCTCTGCAAACCTGGTTCATCTACGCCCTCGCCATCCTTGGCCTGTCACTGACACCCGGGCCAAACGGCTTGCTGGCGCTCACCCATGGTGCCATGTATGGATCGCGCCGGGCGCTTTACACCATCACTGGCGGCGTCAGCGGGTTCAGCGCGCTGATCGCGCTGGCCATGTTCGGCCTGGGCGCCCTGCTTCAGACCTCGTCGGAGGTCCTGGTGGTGCTCAAATGGGGCGGCGGCGCCTACCTGCTGTGGCTCGGTATCCAGCTCTGGCGTGCACCCGCGCTGCAGCTCAGCCCCATCACCGGCGCCGGCGCACCGGGCGCGGCAACCCTGTTCCGCCAGGGCTTCCTGTCGGCGGTGTCGAACCCGAAGGTACTGCTGTTCTACGGCGCCTTCCTGCCGCAATTCATCGATCCGCAGCGCTCGCTGGTGTCGCAGTTCATCGTGATGGCGGCTACCTTCGCGGTAACCGAGTTCCTGGTGGAATACCTCCTGGCGCGGCTCGCCTTCAAGGTCCGTCCGTGGATGGAGCGCGGCGGCAAGAGCTTCAACCGCGGCTGCGGCACGCTCTTCGCCCTGATCGGCGCGGCGTTGCCGCTGACGCGCTAGCGGACGATCGGGAGGTGAGGCACGCGACCTCCCAACTCCCCTCTCGCGATCAGTGACTGGCGAGTGAGGATCCGTCACTTTTGCCGCTTTGGATACGCCGTTGAAGACTATGATGGGAACATCGTTCGGCACGTCGAGTCCGAGTACGACTCAAGACGCTGTCGTTGCGGCGGCTCCTCCAGTCTGATGACTCGCCTGGCAAGGGAAATGGCCTCGATAAAATGAACTCGATTCGGAAGGTCCTATTTCGGCCAGTAGCAGGCATTCCGCAAACCATATTCTCTTCTCGATGGTCTGCACCTATACAACGCTTTTCGTTACCGTCCTGGAGTCATCGCACAAGGCTGGACGATGGCATACAAGAATGCGAATAATCGCCGCCTCCATGCCGACCAAAAAGTCAGCTTTTGATTATGCATACGGAGCCCTGAATGTGAGCACCCACGAAGCGAGTTGAAGCGGGCGGAAAGCCCTCCGTTGGTGTCTGGCGCGGGAGCGGCTATCGGGACCTTGGGCGGGTTAATAGGACTGGGTGGTGCGGAGTTCCGGCTACCTTTGCTGATCAGTCTGTTCGGTTTCGGCGCGCTTGAGGCGGTGATCCTGAACAAAGCTATGAGCCTGATCGTCGTGGCTTCGGCGCTGCCGTTCCGAGCGGCGAGCGTGCCTTTCGCGAGCGTTTTCGGCCATTGGGACATCATTCTGACCCTGCTAGGCGGAAGCCTGGCGGGAGCCTGGTTCGGTGCAGGCGGGGCGACCCGCCTGAAAAGCAGGACGTTGTATCGCATCCTGGCGGTACTGCTGGTGCTCATCGCCGGAGCGCTGCTGTTTGGTCACGACGTTGCCTCATCGGGGCGGCCGTTGTTCGATGGAGCGCTGCTGGTCGTAGCCGGGGTAGTGGCTGGGTTCGGGATTGGCGTTGTCGCTTCGCTGATGGGGGTGGCAGGCGGAGAGCTGCTGATTCCAACCATCGCGCTGCTCTTCGGGGCCGATCTGAAACTGGTGGGGAGCCTGTCTCTCGCGGTCAGCCTGCCGACCATGATTGTCGGCTTCACTCGCTACAGTCGTGACCAGAGCTTCAAGGTGATTCGCGAGCAACGTCGCTTCATTTTGCTGATGGCGCTGGGGTCGATATGCGGCACGTTCATTGGTGGACAGTTGCTTGGCCTGATCCCGACGGCTGTGCTGCTACCGCTCCTGGCCATGATCCTGCTGATCTCCTCGGTAAAGGTCTGGCGGCATAGCTGACCTCCACGCTAGGCGAGGCTCTGAATGAGCTTCGCCCATGCCCTATCCACCACCGCTTCGCCGTTGGTTAGTCCTGGTGTAGAAGAGCTCCAGGGACAGCAGTGCAATGCTGTTCGGGTTGAGGATCGACGTTGTGGCAGCTTTGCGTCGGATAGCGCCCGTTCACCGAGACAGTCCCATCCTTGTCCTCCCTCAACATGGAGGACAAGCCATGCACACCATAGCCACCAGTAGCCATCAGCCTTGGAACAAGGGAAAGCTTGTCGGGCAGAAAGCCCGTAACCGTCCGGGCATCCCGTCTGGATTAACCCCGCCACGCTAAGAGATGGTGTCCGCCTATTTAAGTGGACACCATCCTAGTCGCTCCGCGAAGCGCTGCACATTAGCGCTTGGTCGACCGGTAGGCGAGTTTTCCTTCAACTACCGCATCGTCTTGCCCTGCCCGGGAAACAGCGACTCGAATCGCGGCGTCGCCCGGGCAACGAAATCCGACCCCTGGCGCATGATGAAATAGGCGGCGAGGTCATGCCGCTCGGCGAAGGCATAACCCTCCTCCGGGCCGAGTACCATCAACAGCGTAGACAAGCCATCGGCATGCAGCGCCGAAGGGTCGACCACCGTCACTGCCGCCAGCGCGTGCTTCACCGGCCTGCCGACACGTGGATCGAAGGTGTGCGAATAGCGCTGGCCACCTTCCTCGAAATAGTTGCGGTAATCGCCGGAGGTGGAAACGCCGTAGCCATCCAGTGCAATGGCGCGCTCCACGTGCTGCTCGCGCCCGCCGCTCGGCACCTCGAGGGCGATGCGCCAGGGCGAGCCATCCGGCTTGCGGCCGACCCCCTTGAGTTCGCCGGTGATCTCGACCAGATAGGCCTGGATACCCAGAGCCGAAAGCCTATCGCCGACCCGATCCACCGCATAGCCGGCGACCATGCTGTCGAAATCCAGTTGCGCCGCCACATCCTTGCACAGCTTTTCGCCATCCAGGCGCAAGTGCTGCTGCCCTACCCGTGCCCGCTCCCGTGCCAGCGCGCTCGCATCCGGCACCTGCTCCCCCCGTGACTGCGGACCGAAGCCCCAGAGGTTCATCAATGGCTGCACCGTCAGGTCGAAAGCCCCGCCACTCTCGCGGAACAGGAACTCCCCGTACGCCAGCAAGCGGCGCATATCTTCCGGCAACGCCTGGCAGGCGCCGGCCGGCAGATCGTTGAAGCGGGAAACCACGGAGTCGCCGCGCCAGGTAGAGAACTGCTGGTCGAGCGCCCCGAGTATCGCCTCGACTTCGGCCTTTACTCGTTGCGAGTCAGGCGTCTGCGTGGTGGGTACGTACTGGATCGAGTAAGTGCTCCCCATGGTCGACCCGGAAAAGCGCTCAATCCGTTCGCCGCAGCCATACAGCAACGTCAACAGCATCACCAGTAGGCTTGCGCGCATCAATCGACACCTCGCTGATCCCGGCCGCCCCTTCGCGGCGCGCGGTATTTTACCCGAACTGCAGGCACCAACTGTTTACCGGAGGGTAAAGCTGCATTGCCGGAAATGGCACCCAGCACGCCCCACAAGTTGGCGCAACCCGCCCCAATCACGGCCTAACATCGTTCCCACGCTCCCGCGTGGGATGGCCTACCGTTCATCAGCAAACCCGATCAAAAACTGAACAAATCACCCATTCGGCGCTCTGAGTCCCGGGAGTGATCGAGTGTCCCCCCTCCCTTTTCGCTCAACGTCCCGGAAGCAAAAAACCATTATGTGCATTAGCGCATAGGGGTGTTTTATACCCAAAAATTGGAGGACAGAACATGTCTAGCCATTCGTTGCAGAGCGTCGAGCGCATGCAGAACCACGTCCGCGCCCAGCGTCAGCCGCAACAGAAACCCTTCTGGCGCCGCCTGCTGGCCATCGCCTCACCCTCACAGCGCAGCTGGCACGGAGGGCTCAAGCTCAAAGGCTACAAGCAATTATCCAACGCCAAGCCGATTGCCCCGGTCGCAGTCGGAAACATACAGCTGGCGATCCCGCTTGAGCGGGGTCGCCGATGTGTCGAGCCTTGCGTGCAGCCGGGACAGCATGTGCGCAAGGGCGAGGTGATCGGTATCGGCGATGACAACACCCCTTGGGTGCATGCCAGCACCTCCGGCATCGTGGAACAGATTGGTCTCGCCTTCGCGGCCGACTCGGCCGAGCCGGTCATGGCCGTCATTCTGAACGCAGATGGTTTGGATGAGTGGATCGAACGCCCGGTGCTGGGGCTACCGCAAACGCCCGAGGCGCTGGTCGAACGGGCATTGCAGATGGGTATAGTTGGCCTGGGTGGGGCGGGTTTCCCGACGGCCCTCAAGCTGGCCGGCGCCCAGCACCCCGACCTGCTGCTGATCAACGGTGCCGAATGCGAACCCTTCCTGACCTGCGATGACCGTCTCATGCGCGAACGCGCCGAGGCGCTGATCGAGGCCGCCGACTATCTCGCCGATCTGCTGGGAATAACGCTGACCCGCTTCGGTATCGAAACCAACAAACCCGAGGCGATGGCCTCGTTACGTGCCGCCTCTCGCCAGGCGCGCACCCGGGTCGAGATATGTCCGCTACCGGAGCGTTATCCGGCAGGGGGACAGCCGTTGATGATCAAGAGCCTTAGTGGCCGCAACCTGGCGCCAGGGGCCCGGCCCGCCGATATCGGCGTACTGGCGCTGAATGTCGCGACGCTCTACGCACTGGGACAGGCCATCTTCCACGCCGAACCACTGATATCACGCGTGCTGACGCTGACCGGGGCCTGCGAGCGCCCCGGGAATGTCGAGGTGCCGGTGGGCTACCCGGTCAGCGCACTGCGCGCGATTGCTGGCGCGGCCCCCGAAGGCCAGTTGACCCAGGTCGGCGGCCCGATGATGGGACAGCCGCTACCGGACCCCACTGCCGTCATCAGCAAGACCAGTAGTTGCCTGATATTCGGCGCCGAGCGCTACCTGCCGGCAACCCAACCCGCAGGCAGTTGCATTCGCTGTACGCGCTGCGTGGATGTCTGCCCGATGGCGCTCAGACCGCTGGATCTCTACGCTGCCGCCGAACGCTATGACAAGGCCAGCCTCCAGGAGCTGCGATTGGATGCCTGTATCGAATGCGGCAGCTGCAGCAGCACCTGTCCGAGCAATCTGCCGCTGCGCGAACGCTTCCGCCAGAGCAAGACGGAGCTACGTCCATGAGCCTGATACGCCGTCCTACCCCGCACCGACTCCGCACGGTGATGCTGCTGGTCAGCTTGTGTCTCCTGCCGGGCACCGCCCTGTACGCCTGGCAGTTTGGCAGCGTGGTCTGGTTGCAGACCTTCTGGTGTGTGCTGCTCGCCTTGGGCTTCGAAGCCGGCCTGCTGCGCCTGCGCGGACGTAATGTACGCGAGGGTTTGAGCGACCTGAGCTGGCTGGTGCTAGGCCTGATACTGGCTCGGGCATTGCCGCTGCTGGTGCCGCTGTGGATGATCGCCCTGGCCAGTTTTGCCGCTCTCGCACTGTGTAAACACGGCAGTGGAGGCCTTGGTCGCAACCGTCTCAACCCCGCCATGGTTGGCCTGGGGATCATCGCCATCTGCTTCTACCAGCAGTTGTACCCCGCGCCATCGAACTATGCCCCCTGGACCCTCACCCTGGACGCTAAGGCGGTTCTTTTACAACAGCTACAGCTGGCGCCACGCCTTAACCTCGATGCGTTCGCCGGCGCCACTCAGTTGGCTCAGAACCAGTTCACACTGATCACCCCCAATCTGTCGGGGTACGGCTATATTGCCGGCGGTTTAATACTGGCTGTCCTACGGGTGATCCGAATCGAGATTCCGCTGGCGATGCTCGCTAGCACGGTATTGCTGTGCCTGGCAGCCGGCCATAGCCCACTGGAAAGCCTGTACAGCCTCAGTCTCGGCGGCTTTCTCTTTACCGCCTTTTTCATTGCCACCGATCCGGTCACCAGTCCCGATACACGCGCCGGTCGCATCCTCTTCGGCGTGGCCATTGGCGCGCTGACTGAATTGATTCGCGAATTCGGGCTTTATGCCGATGGTCTCTGCTTCGCCGTGCTAGCCGCCAACCTGCTGGTGCCGCAGATCGACCGGTTGGTGCTGCGCATACAGCGCCCCTGGTACACAGCGAACACCTGGCACTGAGAGCGTGCGCAGCACCGTAGGCGGGCGCGAAGGGTGAGCGCAGCGAGTAGCCCGCGTCCCGGCGATGTACGGCACTCATACGCTACGCCGCACCAAGGCCTCGTTGATCTATCGCCGGACGAAGAACCTAAGAGCGGTGCAGCTCCTGCTCGGTCATACGAAGCTTGAAAGCACCGTCAGATACCTGGGGATCGAGGTCGATGATGCCCTGGAACTGGCAGAGCAGACAGAGGTGTAACTAACTATAGCGACGGTCGCATCTAGACCGTCGCTATCCGGCCAGAAGCAGCCACTCACCGCCATCGAAACCTGACCGACCACTTTGGGGAAGCACTCGCATGCTAGTACCCCGACCTCGCTGCTTGTGGCCTAAGTCGCAGTTCTGTCGAGGATCCAGTTCTGCAAGAGAACCGCGCTGTATTCAAGTCCTCGCTGCGCGGAATGGGGCTAGGGCTCGTTGCTGCTCTTGAAGCTCAGTCGCGTGCTCAGCTAGATCAAAAGCGTGGCCGTTTGCATTATTGTCTACTTGACCCACACTCCGATTGCTCGCGGGCAAGGTGACGTGTGTGTGAGATCAAGGTGCTATCATCGAACACACACAAACTCATGGCTCTCTCACCCCGGCATTTCCGGTGGGTTTCACGGATGGATTTGGCATGGATGATCTGAACAAAAACGTAGCTGGTGCTGAAGCGGCCAGTGAAGAAGTAGAGAAAAAATCACTCGTGGTGGTGAGTGCCTGCGCTGCGAGGTTTTTCAAAACCTCCCTCGGAGGGCTCACTTTCTATGACAGTAAGAAAGGCAAGGATTGGAATCTGAAATCCAGCGTTTGCGTGGATTTCGTCAATTTGATCGGTAAGAAATTTTCACGCAGCGGTCGAATTTACGGTTATGTCGATCCAGGCATCGTTTCGGCGGCTGAAAACTTCTCTAATTACTGCACCAACGCCGATTTTAATGCTTTCGTCACCGGAGTAATGGATAGGCTTTGCCATGAAGCGAACGATCCTGCGCGCCGTTCCCTCAGTGAGGGCTATGTCGTGTTTGCCCACTATCAGGACTTCCAAGAGCGTGATCATGTCCTGGTTGTAATGTTGGGTAAGAAGGGTGGCTATGATTTTGACGACAACGACAATCTCACCCCTAAAGGCACGGAAAGCTTAAACCTCCAGGACTTCAGGCAGGCTGCATGCATGGATCTGACCGCCTTTGCGTCTAGCTTTCCCGAAAATAAAGGGGAGGCATATCTCTACTTCATCAAGGGAAATTCCAAGAGCGAGTTTTTCAACGCTGCCCTAGGCTGCTCCGACTCCATCCCAGGCAAGGTATGCGTCGACAACCTAAAGAGCGCGCTGGCAGCATATTTTGTTGAGGAGGCGAAAGACCTATCGGCAGCCGATAGGCGAAAAATCCACACCCGCGTGGTCAATTACATTGAAAACAGAGCGGGGGAAAGGGTGCACCTTTCGGAAATTCAGCGTGAAATCGATAAGTGCTTGCCATCGAAATCCCCACACCATGGCGGGCTCACCAAGTTTATTTCTGAAAACTCAGAGCGTTTCAAGGTCAGTGAAGAATTCCAGCCCTCCAGTGTGACCGCGAAAAATATGGGCTTCGTCGACGTCAAACTGCCGTCTGGAGATTTTGACGGGCGCATCAAGCTTGATGCTGTGGCCATTGGTGACAAGGGCGCTGACTTGAGCGTTGATAAGGATTTCGTTTATCTGACGATAAAGCTGCCAAGCGATGTCTCGGAAAAGCTAAAAGGCATAGGTGCAGAGAACATTTGAGGGTGCACGGATGCTAGACCGGATCTCACTGGATGACGATCAACTGGTGCTCAATGCTGAGTCGCTGGACGACGCAGAAATCAATGATTTTCTGACTCGACACGGTTGCGAAAGCCCTCAAAGTCTGGAGCGCATTGGCAATCATATTTACCTTTTGACGAGCGCTGCGTGGACTGACCGCTATATCCCTTTCTTCGCTGATGCCGAGGCTCTATGGCATGCGGTACGGACTAAGGCGACAAAGCCCGAGCACCACTATGTGATCGGGATGGATGCACAAGGGATGGCGTCATTCAACCTCCGGCTGGGTGTGTATTTCTCATTGCGTTCAATGCTCAAGTCCCTTTGTCATCACGAAGGTGATGAGGCCCAGCCGATGAAATACGTGTTTTTCAGCTCTAAGGAATCGTTCCTCACGAAGCTGGAAGTCCGGTACGCAATGAGCTACAGCGAACTGATGTCGATTGATGTCGACGAGGCTTGGGCTAAGCGCGCCAAGACGTTAGAGTCGGCTGTCGGCGAGGAAGATGATGTCCACTGCGATGAGCGGCGGCACGTCATGCGAGAAGCTTTGATCGACTTCTTCAAGGAAGAAGACAGCCGAAACATCAAATTCTTGATGTCCTCGCTGGGCAAGTTTTATCAAGGCTACACCGAGCGCTACAAGGTTTATGTAAGCAAGTTTTCGGTGAACAAAATCTTGGCCGGGATTGAGAGTGAACGCGTTGGATTTTTATGCAAGGTCCAAGACGCGATCATGGCTCAGCAGACCAAGGCATTTGCGATACCAGGAGGAGTGGTTGCCGTAGGCGCGATACTGAAGTCTACGACTACCGGCTGGGATTTTTTTGTGGTCTTTGTTGGCCTGTTGATTTCGACATGGATGATCGCGTCCCTCAACAGCAACGTTATTGGTCATATCGATTTGCTGGGCGAAGAGTTTGAGCAGTCAGTATCCAAATACGATGACGTGGTCGTGGGCATTGACGAGATCAAGGAAGAGATAAATCGCTCCAGATCCAAGCTTTCAGGTTCATCATCTGCGGCGAAATCCAGGTTGCGCACATTGACCCGAATATCTTGGCTGATTCTAGTGTTGGTGAGCCTCGTGCTATTTGAACGCGCCAATCTGGTTTGATGTCGGAATCGAAGCTCAGGTTTGTAACGTACCGCGTTGTTACTAGGCTTAGAAAATATTCAGTGGATCCATCCTTGGCATTGATGAGAGCGAGATCACGACGCTCATGTTCACTGAGTCGCTACCTGGTTTCGTAGGAGTCACGACCGACTGCTGTGGGTCGATCCGTGCCGGTCGTGACCGGCGCAGCCCGGCCAGAAGCGGACAGTTACCAAGGTTAAGATGGTGACGGTTGATAGCAGGTATCTTGGCACTACTCTCCGCCAAGCCAAAACACTACGCAGCAGGGGACCTGCAGAAGAGGCAACCCTGCGCTTAACCGGACCGACGAGAAAATCCGCACCGGCCGATTAGCTCCACGTAAGCAGTCAGAGCATGCTATTCACCAACTATCAGCGCAACGACTCAAGTGCGAAAACAAATCGAGAGAGTGAATTCGGCTTTTTGGATCGCTCGGCTCGGCCAGAAATTGAACGAGTCCGCCAGTTCTTGGAAACACTCGCGATGGGTTATCCGGAAGAGGAACTTGCGGAGTTAGTCACTCGGGTTCGAAGCGGAAATGACACGCACTTCAAGTCGTCGATATTTGAACTTGTGCTCCACGCATTTCTTGTCCGGCTTGGCTACACCTTGCGTCCGCACCCCGAGCTCCCGAACGGTTCGAAAGCGCGCCCAGACTTTCATGTGATAGCTCCGAGTGGCGAAGAATTCTATCTCGAAGCCGTTCTGGCTTCTGCTGATGACGATACTGATCCAGCAGCAGAGGCAAGGATTGGCTCAACGCTCGATGCCTTGGCTAAGGCAAGTCACGCCAATTTCATGGTTGCTGTTGAGCACGAAGGCGTGCCCGACACTCAGCCAAGTGGTAAGCGACTGCTCACTGCCGCGCTAAGGTGGCTAGATTCGCTCGACCCTGATGAAGTTCAAGCCGAAATCGATCGTGATGGATTGTATTCCGCCCCCACATTCAGCTGGGGGCATGAAGAGTGGCAAGTCCTCCTCCGTGCCATTCCGCTGAAGCCCGAGAGACGCGGCAACGCGCGTACATTGATTGGACTACTTGATGGCGGTGCAGGACTCATCGACGAGTGGACCCCGATTCGGGACGCCATCAAGTTCAAAGGCTCAAAGTACGGCCATCTAGACAAGCCACTCTTGGTGGCTGTGAACTTCGGCTCGTTTCATCTCGACAGAATTGACGAGCTTCAAGCACTTTTCGGGCAGGAACAGTACGTGTTGGCCGTTGGAAAACCGGAGAAGGAGCCTAGGCTTAAACGTGCACCAAATGGAGCTTGGTTTGGTAAGTCGGGCCCCCAAGCGAGGTGTGTTAGTGGTGCATGGCTATTTAACGATCTCACGGCATACTCGCTCGCTTCGCGCCGTCACACGATTTACTTCAATCCGTGGGCTACAAACCCGCTCCCTGAAGCACTGAAAACGATGCCACACGCGGTCGCTAACGAACGAGAGATGCAATGGCATCCAGGCTCGACACTAAGCGACGTGCTGGGGCTACCTGGGGACTGGCCCGAGGACGGCTAACACCTCCATCGAGTGGGAGTCTCAAAGGCTGAGCCTTGGGGCGCCGCTCATATCGAACGTTAGTGTCCATTTTGACTCGCCAGCCGCCGGCCACGGATGGCTGCAACTGAAGAGCAATGGTTAGTCGACCCTAAGCTGCCAGTCAGGAGCAACTGATTAGAGTAGGAAAAGTAAATCCGTCCCCTTTTACTCGGGGGCTGAAGTCGACCAGAAATACATGACTTCTTCAGACTATCCTTAGAAATAACTGCCCACGGCTCTTCCCTCGCGCTCTTGAGCCCTCCCTGATCGCACAAAAGGATTTGAAATGTCTAGTTGGACTGATATTCGATTGGGCGGCATGAGCCTCATCGAGACGCAGAACCACTTCAACATCTGGTACTTCCGAAAATCGGAACGGGTCCTTGAGAAGGAACCGGTCACGGGTGATCTCATCTACAAATATGTGATGTCGGGTGCAACTCTACGGCGCCGCTTGGAGCTGGATGGCCACAACATGGCGAGTCTTCAGAAAGAGTTTGACAGACAGCTTGCTCAGATGAAGAGGGATTGCCTGGACATGATTGCCATTGAGCCGAATGGCAAGCGCATCGGCCTTACGGTGGGCAAGGCATTGGGGACGACGCCGCACGGCCATCGCCACATCAAGGCCAAGAGCGAGGTGCAACTGGCCGGCTATTCCGAGCCAATGACCGGCCTTGCCGGTTCAAGTCAACCACTTCTTGCTAGCGGGTAGGGGTGCCCATTTTCCCTGCAGATTGGTCACTGCACCGCCGCCAGAATCTGTACCATGCTAGCGCCGCAACATAGGCTGGCCAACGCATGCGCGGGTAGTGCCTTGCTAAGATAATGTGCTTAATTTTCTAAAAACTGATGAGTATGCCCAAGGACCAGCCCCCAAAAATTAAAGGCCAGCGAGGCGCGAAGGATAACCAGGCGAAGCAGCTGGCCGAGAAGAAGCGCGGGCTCCAGAAGAAAGTCTCCAGCCCCAAAGCCACTGGTGCCCGCGGCGTCTCTTTTGAGCATCGAGTACAAGCCGTCAGGCTCCTGGCCATGTGTGCGGAGATGCCCTGCGTGGGCGTTCCGGACAACTTCACCATCGTCAAGCTCACCTTCCAGGGCCGAGTTCATGAGCACAATACGGACGACCTAGTCCTGACCATCGCGGCTCCCAACGGGGATACCGGGACGCTGCGGATGCAAATGAAGCGGGCCCTGACGCCTACCACCAAGAACGGCACCTTCGAAGAAGCCATCGGGTTGGCGTGGCTCGACTTCAAGCAACCGACGTTCCGTAGGGGCCTGGACACTAACCTCATCGTGTACCAGAGTGCCAGCGCCAAGTCGATGGACCCGGCGGTAGAGGTCTCCAGTATGGCCAGCTCGTCCAGTGATGCCGCATCTTGGGAGAAAAAGGTTCACGCCGAAGGCTTTAGCAACGAACGCAACCGGGAAGCGTACGCTGCCATCAAGGCAGCCGCCGAGCTGTTCAATAAAGCACCAGTAACGCTCGAGGAGCTGCACCAGTTCGTCGTGCACCTAAAGTTCGTCCATCACGACCTGGACTCAGACTCGACTAACGAAGTCGCCCTCCAGAAGCAAATCCTGGCGCTGGCCAACGTGCCAAACTCGGACACCGGCCACGTATGGGCTCACCTGGTACAGGCCTGCGCCGAGCTCAATGGCCTCGGCGGCGACGTGGACCTGGCCACCGTTGGCCGCCATATCGGAGTTCAACTGAGCACGCAGTTCCACACTTTCCGGGTGATGCGTAAGCATCAACAGTCGGTGCAGCTCGGTCTTGCGGTGCACAGTACCGAAGGTCAGGGATTGGCCACGCCTGCGGTTGGCCCCTTCCTGGTGCCCGGTGCTGCCGCACGTCATCAGGAGCCGAGCTATCCGGATGCAGTGCCAGCGGCTCGCCCCAGCTCACTCAACAAGCTCGTCTCGCGCCATCTGGACAGCATCAACGACCTGCTGAAGGTATACCGCTACAGTGATGCAATGGCCCAACTGAAGATGCTGGGTCAGGACATGAAGGACTTCGACGACTACCAGCGGGCGCTGTGGTACTTGCTGCGCGGCATGTGCCGGTGGCATATGGATGACGACGCAACGGGCGCCGCAGATGACTTCATCAAGTCAGCGACCCTATGTGACGATGAAGATAAGCTTGCGGCTGCACGCATTCGCGGCCACATGCTCAAGAACGAAGTCGCGGAGGCTGTTGCAGCCGGCAAGGAAGCGTTGGACCGCTTCCCTGACTCGCTGGTGGTTTGGGTGTCCGCCACCAACGCACGGATTCTCAACGGCGACAAGCTCACCCAGGCGGACATTCCAAAGGAGCACGCCCATCAAGCCCTCGCCTGGCAGGTGGTGGCAACCTCACAAGAGCGCGCAGGTGACCTCGCCGGCGCCTTCGAAACCGCCAAGGTGGCGCTGACAATGGAAGAAGCCTCGTTCTTCACCAAAGAAGCCTTCCTGCGGTATGCCCTGCAGCTTGCCATGCAGAACAACCTGAACATTGGCTTTCGGATGCTGCCTCCGGAGCAGCGCGCCGTGCTCCACGAAGCGACCGCGGCGTTTGCCGACCGTTCGAAATCCTTGTGGCCCGTTCAGAACCTGCGAGTAGCGGCCGCGGCGCTGACACACCTGGGCTACGCCTACTTGCTAACAGAGCGACCGCAAGAAGCCCTGGCGCTCATTGAGGAAGCCAGAGCACTTGGTGCGGCTTCTGACGAATCACTCTTTCGGGTCGAAATCGAGGCTTTGTGCGACTTGGATCGCCCGCAAGAAGCTCTGATTCGGGTGGAGGCGTCGCTGCCGCAGCTTCCGGATGACGGACTGTTGGCATATGCGCAGGCTGCCGTGTTAGCGAGGAACCTCGAAAAGCTCGATGCAGCCTGGGCAGAGGGGCAGCGGAGGACAGCCTCTCCGGACGCAGAGCGACTGAACCGAACGCTTCGCGTCATGCGCTGGGACCTGCTGTTGAGGGATGGCCGCTCCGAGGAGCTTCGAGTAGAAGTGACAGTGGCCGGAGTCACACCTGCCAGCACGTCCATCACTGACCTTGTTTTCGCGGCGCGTGCCCACCGCGTGCCTGGTGGTGACAAGAAGCTGGCCAAGCAATACATCGACCGAGTGGCCGAGCTGTCCATAGACAGCCCCGAACAGGGTGAAACGTACCTTGGTGCTCAGCTGTTGTTTCACAGTGAGCGCTATGCCGAGGCGGCGGCGCTCTACGCCCGGATTCTTCCGGCGAACTCGTTCTCTGAGCTGCACACTGACCTGCTCTTTTGCTACTTGCGCACAGGGCAACGTGCCAAGGCCCGTGAACTGCTCCGAACGATGGAGCCGGCCTGGAAGCTATCACAGGACGCCCGTCACATGGCGCTCGAGCTCAGCCAGGTCGCCGGGGATTGGTCGATGGTGGCCACCCTCGCCGAGGATGAAATGACGGCGGATCCGAAGCGAGCAACTGCCTGGCTTCTGCGCATCCTGGCTGCGGCGAGCACCGAGCAGTCCAACCTCGACACTGTAATTGGCGAAGCTCCGGAAGAGTTGTTGGGTTCGGTTCGAGAAATGGCTCAGCTAGCCTCTGCCGAAATCCGGCATGGCCATGTCATGAAGGGCTTGAGGCGCCTCTACAAGGCAAAGCGCACTCATATGGGGGACACAGAAGCGGCGGCGCTGCACCTCACATCTGTCCTACTCACGGATCTCCCGCTCAAGGAACTTGAAGATGTGCCAGAGGTGGTTGGACCTGGTACCTCCGTAGTTCTGACCGACGCCCAGGGGGGCCAACGTCGTCTGACCATCGACCCTGACGGCATCGAAGGACTTCCTGCCACCGAAGAATTCGTTTCCCCGGATGCTCCCGAGGCCAAGCGATTGTTTGGGCTACACCTGAACGACTCCATTAAGGTGGAAGACCACTTCGGTGAGACCAAAACGTACAGGGTGGCGCAGCTATACTCCTCGCATCGCCGTCTGATTGAGGCTTCCCACAACAGCATCAACACGGCACTCAGCCCGACCAAGTACATGACGGCTTTGTCCCTGCCCACTGCAGAGGACGGTGCGCCGGACCTGACCCTCATCCGGCGTCAGCTAGAGAAGCGGGTGGAGTTTGCCACCCAGACCCTGGACCTCTACAAACAACATCCGGCGCCTTTGGGCATCATCGCGCAGCGGCTGGGTTGCGACGTCATCGACCTCGTGCGAGGCTGGTCGAGCAACGGGCCCAAACTCGAGGTCGGAACCGGGTGGAGCCAGAATCATGATGCCCTGCAAGAGCTGTTGAAGACGGAGGCCGTATGGGTAGTTGACCTCACGATGCTGACCGAGCTCGCAACCCTGGGTCACCTGGAGGTGCTCAAACACCTTCCGAAGGTACTAGTCAGCTCGGCGACGCGTGATGCAGTTGCGCGCAAGCTCGAGGAATCCTCCATGTTCAGAGAATCTGGAACCATGTTCTCGCATGAGGGGCATCTCGGGTTCCGTGAAAACACTAAGGAAGACTGGCACCGCGAGCGAGAGTTCCTGCAGACGATTAGCAAGGCCACCCAGGACCACTGCATCATCATGCCGGCCTATGGGCCGGAAGTCGTGGAGCCCAATCTGTTTCGGATGAACAAGGTGCTGAGTACGGAGGAGTACTCGACCCTGCTGCTTTGCTTGGAGCAAAAGGCCAGCCTGCTGACGCTAGATGATCGTTTTCAGAAGGTCGCGTTCCTGTTCGGCGTGAGGTCGGTCTGGCCTCAGGAGCTGCTGTTCTACATGGCGGCTAACGAGAAGATTCGTCCTCTCGACTATTCGCTCTCCGTCCTCAAGATGCTCTTCTGGCGGCGAACCTTCGTGTCGCTCAGCGTGCAAGAGCTGACGGCCATGATGGACCAGGGGAACTCCTGGCTTACCATCGGCGTCAACAGCTTGCGTGACTACCTATGTGACCCTACGGTCCAATTCGGCTCGGCGGCCCTTGTTGTCCTGAACTTCATCGGTTGGCTCTACAGACGGGGCAACTGCGAACTGGGGGTGGTTCTTGAGCTTGTCGAGTACCTCGTCGAGCCGTTGCTTCGTCACAATAGTTGCCCGGCCGAATGGATATACTCTTCCACCGTTTACCTCTGTTGGGCTCTCGGGTTCACTCGGGAGGATGCGGCAGAGTGCCGTTATGTGGCGCAATTTGTGCTTCGCGCGGCAGCACGGACCAAGCATCCAATGAAGTCCGTTGCCGTGAAAGCCACCGTACTGTATGGCACGGTGATACCGTGGTTTGTTGCTGGCGTGCTCGAAGATGAGGATCCTGCTCCGAAGGAGGCGGTTCAAGACGACAAGCGTAGGAGCAAGCCCGAGGACACCCCAGCTACTTTCGCGACGGAAGAGCCGATCCCAGGACCGCCCGAACTCTAGAACTTGCGTTAAGTTCGGCGATTACTCAGCTGCCGCCTTATGCTGTCTCACGAACTCTTTCTCGGACGAGCCCAAATAGCACGATCAGCGCGGTGCTCCCAGAGGCGGAGGAGCATCGTCACTACGGCTTGTGCTGCTCAAGCCGCATGCAAGCGGTGGTCAATACGAATGCAATTGCCTGATCAGCCTCGGTCGTCAGCTGTCGCTTGACCTCTATTTATGTCGGCAGAGGGAAGTTCGAAAAAAAGGGCCAATTAAGAATTGGCCCTTTCGAGTTTGTATGTATTTCGATGTATTTATACATACATGTGTCGTTGTCTATCTAAGCCTTTCTTTGGTAACCCATTGGCCGGCTTACATCTTAACTATGGACGATTAGGGTATAAGTCGCGGAGGCGTTTTTTTTGGATGGGCCAGAAAGAGTTATGCACGTGCGCCGGATAAAACATCGACTGGCTCTAGCTCTTTCCCGAGCTCAGCAGCAACCTTAAAAAATCGACGCTGGTTACTCGAAACGGAGCCGCCCCGTCGAATCGCTTCAACACTGAACTTCGCAATCAGAGCGGATTTTGGATTCTGTTGTTTGCTTCTCATAGACACCTCTTGTGCCTTGAAATATAGATGTGCCATCTTAGTCTTGCACAATTGAAATTGCGTAAGGGCATTGCACTAGACCACTCATTTGCATTGCCACTGACCAGTCATTTGCATTCGTGCTGACAACCGTTTGCATTCGACTTGACCAGCACACGCCGTAGGGACGCCGGCAGAGAACGGCCAAAAGCGGACTGTCAAGGCCGTATAGAAGGCGTCTGGCGTACCAAGGTGAGTCGATCTGCTCGGCTCGCCCTCACAGAAAGCCAGGGGAAGGTAGTAGATCGATAGCCACGCCACTCCCAATTTTATAAGTTAAACCCCTTACGATTCGATGTTAATCCATCACCTTCCATTTCTCATCAGCCAAAGATGAAGCTATTAGACTCTTCCAGCGCATTTACGATTACTTTTAGCTTATCTCTTTCGTCCAAAGGGCAATAAATAAGTGACTCGGTTGGCCTGACATCCGTGACTACCCTTGGGGCTTTGACTATCTGCCCAAACAGATTGAACTCCAAACCTTCATGTTCAGTATATTTTAATTCACTAACTTTGCTCTGAGGGTCAAAGTCTTCATGGGAATAATCATCGTAAAAATCAAATTCCCCTTCACAAATCAACCCCGGCTTCCTTGTGCCGAAAACATTACCGTCCATCAATGCGGCGTATTTATTGATAATGCGTTGTAAATCTGCGCTTAAGTCGAATTCTTTTAAAATTATCGGCTTATCGAGCTTCTCAGCAATGGATCGGGCTTTTTGCATCACCGAGACTAGCCAAGTATAATGATCTACGAAATCATCTATTGACGGATTATTTTTAGCATTAAATCTAATCACTTCATTGCCAAACTCATACTCGACAATGAAGTTGCCACCATTGAGATAAGGAATTGATTTAACTAGGCGCGCAAAATATGGCAGCTTAAGAATGTCTTTGCCTTTCCAGCCGCTCAAGCCACAAGTTAAATCAAGCTTATTCAAAGTCGTATCAAATTCCAAACAATAATTGATCCGAAAGAAGCCACCCAAGCCTTTTCCTTCTGCGATTAAACGTTTCTGACCATGCGTGGAATGAGACTCAAAAGAATCTATAAAGAATTCATGACCTTCATTATCTACCACATAGATATTTGTTTTTATCAATCGTTTGTTACCGCCAAGCGTAATTTTCCCAGATTCGAGGTTGTCGTGGATCGACTCAAATAGCTGTGAGCCTTTGAAAGAGAAATTAGGGCTGTGAATTGTGAACTCACGGCCCTCTTCGAAAAAAGCATTCGCAGACTCTACAAAACCCTCAATTTCATGGATATTGCTAAACACCAGATTGAATTTTGCGTCTGCGCTCGCAGCGGTGATTTCGTGTGAAATGGCCTTGCCGTTTGCCATAACCTTCACATTGAATCGAGGGTCCAGGCTGGATAGGCTTTGCTCATAACCACTCATAATGTCTCCGACCGGCGTCTGGACAGGGTTCAGGTCGCGTCTGATAAAGCGCTCCAGCGACAGACCCGATTCCTTGCGGATCTCGTCTCTAAGCTCCGCCTCGGTGATGGACTTCTGGCCAACCATAGCGTTTGAACGTTGTTCAGCCTTGGCTTTCCATTTTTTCAAAAGCTCAACAGGAAATGGAACAGGGTCTACATCGATTTGACGTGCATGGTTCTGACAAAGCCAGATTCCATTGCTCACGGCCCGTCGTTCCTCCTTCGTGAGAGTCCCGTCGTAGCGAGGTCCGCCGGGCGCAGCAGCCGTGATGTGGGCCGCAATGCCAATGCTCATGGGACCATCGTTCAGTTCCTTCGACCCTGCCGTAAACACGAGACAGTCAGGTTTGGAACAGATGTTCCCCGCTGCGTCTTTTAGTGCGCGAATAGTGGTAGGAGTAAAATCGTCACGCTTCGGTTGGGGCTTGCCCTGCGTGGTATTTTTCTTCTGCTTGGCTGGCTTGGCGGCCGGCTCCTTCGTGCTACCCATCAATTCCATTCCGTCGAATCATCGTTTCAGGATAATGCTAGGAATTGGGTTATTTGGGTAGCCGAACAGTGAGCGGGTGGGCATTGAAGATGAAGCGCTCTAGCTCTGCCATCAGCGAGCATCCAGTGGATTTAACCTCATCACCTAAGCGGTATGCCTTAGGCTCAAGAGGGCATTCCTCGCAATTCTGCTGCGTGGCGAGGCCGCGGGAGACATAAAGCAGATGTCAGCCAATCCTGCCCTTTCCGACAGTCCGTATATGGACTCCTCCTCATTGCAAGCCCCCTTCGCTTTGGCGCCCGTGCCGGCTGCACACGTATATTCGGCCTCTGATTGCTGCATCGTATTGATGCTGGGCCATGATGGGCTATTCGCGCGCCGGCTCCCATTCGCTTCTACGTGCTTTTCGCACCTGGACATTTGAGGGTTTTGCCGACGCCGGTTCGACCGGTTTGCCATCGTTCAGGTTGCTTCGCAATCGTGGTGAAGGGGTGTTTCTCCTAAGGTGAGTGGATCAGGCCGCTGCCCGTCCCGGTTGGTAATCAGTGTCATGACGCAGCATCGCCCAAGCCATGCGAGCAGTTTTGTTGGCCAGTGCTATAGCGGCCACATTGGGATGAGATCGCTCAGCTAAACGGACGACCCACTGGCTGAGTCGATCGTCTTTGGACTTGGCCGTACGCAGCGCCGACCATGAACCATCAGTGTTCGCAGATAGGCATCGCCGCGTTTGCTGATGCCAAGCAGCCGATCCTTGCCGCCGGAGCTGTGTTGCCTCGGCGTCAATCCTAGCGAGGCGGCCAGTTGTCGGCCGTTGGCAAACTGACGGGCATCACCGATGGCAGCAACGAGCGCGGTGGCGATCATGGGGCCGACGCCACGCAGCTGCTGCAAACGGACGGCAGTTGGCTCACTTGCCGCGATCGCCGATATTTCGCCGTCGAGTTCGCCCACGCGCTTATCCAGTGCGCAAAGATCGCCCCACAAGCCATCCAGCAAACGCCGGAAGCGTACCGTCAAACCGTTAGTGGCCTCTTCCAACCAGCGCGGTATCGCACGACGTAGCATTAGTAATTCTTTTGGGGCGATAAGGCCGTACTCGGCGACCAGCCCACGAATCTGATTGGCCTTGGCTGTCCGTTGCTCGATTAAGCCGGCTCGGATGCGATGCGTCGCCTGGATATCCTGTTGTTCGATGGTCTAGATGGCGACGAAGCGCATGCTGGGGCGGCTCACAGATCGCCTCGGCATCGTTGGCGTCGTTCTTGTTGCTCTTGACGTAGGGTTTGACGAACTGAGGCGCGATCAGCTTCACCCGAAATCCGCGAGCCTCCAGCTGCCGTGCCCAATGGTGCGCACCGCCGCAACTTTCCATGCCGATCTCACAGCCGGGCTCGATCTTCTCCAGTACCGTTTGAAGCCAGCGATCGCGAGGCAGGCGCTGCCGCCAGACCGGCTTCTCATGGCAATCCACGCCGTGGATCTGAAACACGTTCTTGGCCAAGTTGACCCCAATGCGCATAAGCTTCATGTGTGGACTCCTTCTCACTGTTGACTGTGGTTCGCACCTTCAGTCTGGCACTCAAGATGCCGAGGTGAGGAGGAGTCCATCCCATTGCTTTTGGCCGTTATGGAGAGCTCTCCGTAAGGGTCGTTATGCAAAGTCCTCAATTATGGAAAGTTGCTGTCGTGATGGACGTTAAGGGGCAGGCAGCAAGCGATTCACTGCTCAGTTCCCAGTCAGAGAAAAGTCCACGCATCAACTGCTCATTCGCTAAGCTTTCGAGCCATCAGATGAGCTAAATCACGAACCGATTCTGTAGCGTCTAGCTCTTCGTTGGAGAGCGCGATGTTGTGCTCGCTAAACTGACGGGCAAGCCGTTTGCTGAACAAGGTACGACCCAACGCGTCGTCCGGCCTGATGATCTCCGTCAGCACGGAGTCAGCAGAGATCTTGCCTGCTTGTTTGGCCGCGACCTCGGACAGAGCTTTCTTTAATCGAGAGTACACCTGCTGGATGCTCGGTGTCATGGTCGCGCTTTCGACGGAGGAAGGGCCGCTCGCGATCTGCGCCAGCAGGCTCTCGTCGACCCTCAAACCGAGCGTGTCCGCAAGCGTACGCGCGACCTTGCCTCCGAGCAGACGAATATCCTGCGGCGCCACGTCGGGCAGCAATCGTTGGGTCGCGGCGCGCGTGATGAGGCGATCCATCGCATTACGCACGGCATGCGGCGATACTCCGATCCGGCGGACGAGATCGTCCGCTGTGAAATCTTCGCCGCGATGCTCGGCCACCGATACGGCGTCAACCACTGCCTGCTCCACCCAGTTCGTCTCGTGCATCGCGCCCGCACCGGGAAGATTGGCCGCGACATACATGCCGAGCGGCAACGCCACCGGCTTCCAGGTCGTCCACACCGTATCGCCGTAGAGTCTGTCCGACACCGTATCCAGCAGCGAGCCTTCAGGCAGCAGCGCGGGATCGGAGGCCGCGGCCTGCAAAAGCGCTTCGGCGCCGCAGCGGAACAGCGGCACGCGCTCGACCGGCGCCAGCGCCGGCTTGCCGAGCCAGGGCTCCGCCATCAGCCTCAGCGCCGCCACGTCTGCGGATTCGGGCAGCAGTGCATGCAGGTTGTCGAGCACCATGCGGATGCGCCCAGTGTCAGCGTGATAGTCAGGTTTTTTCGCTTCGCGCCGCTCGTGCAACAGCATCAGATACGCGCCGAGGAGGCCGAGGATCGGGTTCTGGAACTTCGAGCCGAGAAATGCGTCAATCAGTTGCGGCGCCACCGACGGCGTGTTGTTCTGTAATGCGAGCAAGCCGGCGTCCATGTCTTGCGACGGCTGAATATCGTCCGGCTGCAGGTCGTAGGGGCTGCGGTACTTGCGTGAATCGATCACGTCGGCGTGCAGCGTGGCCAGACGCATGTCTTCCCAGAGCAGGCGCTTGTGATGCATCACGAACACCTGCGTCTGCCAGCCGGGCATCAACGGCACCGGGATCTGGCGCGGACGTTCGCCGAGGTCTTCGAGGATAAGCAGCCCGTGCGGAAGCCGCGTGCTGTAGGCCGCCCAACCTTTGTCCGAGTCGCGCTGCGCATCGTCCCTAAACTCGGACAAGCTGCGACCGTTGAGCATGCGCAGCGATAGCGAGGCCAGTTGGTCTTCGCCAGCATAGGCACCCTGGTGCGCCGCGCGCACGAACAGCAACAGGCGCGCGTCCGCCGGCTCGTCCCAGGCCAGCAGAGGTGCGGTCGGTGTCTGGCTGGCGGCCCAGGCCGGCCAGGTGTAGTACTCGTGTGTGGTCGCGGCGCCGGGAATCGTGGCTGCGGAAAACACCGGTGGCGGCGCGGCCTTCACCAATTGCGGGCCGTCGAGGCGGACCACAGTTTCGGCGAAGGCGCCACTACGGCTGCTCCGCACGGTGTACAACCCGCGCGGCAGGTCCAAATCCAGCCGAGACTTATCGTCCGCGCACCGGCCGACGACGTTGCCTTCGGCGTCGATCACTATCACCCCGAGCCCGGGCTCTGGCGCTTCGAGGGTCAGACGATAGACAGGGCGGTCAGAGCTCGACATGGAGATCCTCCGTTTCGTTGCCCTGGACGCGGATTGTCTTCTCGGCACCGGTCGGCAGATAGCGCAACAGCAGCATCGTGCGGCCGCTCACCGGGATGCGCCACGGCCCGGTGGAGACGTCGCCGCGCTTGAGCTCACGCAACTGGCCGTCTTCGACCACCGCCTCGCCTTTCGCGACGGACCTGAAGACGAGATTGACCGCGAAGCCGGGCGCCTGCGCTGGCGGCTTGGCATGGCCGAACAGCGGATCGGCAGTCGTGTCCAGGCCGTTCACCACTTCCGAATTCTGGATATGGTTGCTGGCCTTGGCAATCAGCGGCGTGTTGACTTCAAGGTATTCCTTGAGCTTCGAAGCGCGGACGCCGCCGGTCGGTTCCGCCGCCGCACCTTTGAGCGCGTTCATCAGCGCCTGGGTGAAATGCCCTCGCACGTCGCTTTCGCCGTCGGCCTGTCCAATCTCGGCTTCGTAGGCGGCGTTCATGAATTCGGTGGCGTAACCGACGAAGCTGCGGCAGGTGGGTGCGCCGTCGCCAGGCGTCGGCAGTTCGATCGTCGGCGGCAGTGCGGTGGAGCCTACCTCGCGCACGCGGCAGCAGTCGAGCAGAAAGACCACTTCGCGGAAATAGCCGCAGCCCATCACCAGTTTCCGATAGCCTTCCGAATCCAGCGCCATCGCCCGTCGCTGCTTCGACCACGACGCTAGGCACAGATCGGCGCCGACGTTGGTGCGGCCGAGACCGTGGCCGCTGAAATAAACGTAGAGGCGCTTGTCGCCCGCAACATTGCGAGCCGCGGCGAGGATCCTCTCCAACGCGTCGTCGATGTCGTCATGGATCGGCCGCACTGGATCCTCCCTCGACAGCACCAGTTCCACGTTCGCCGCCAGCACACCACCGCCTTCCGGATCGGTCAGCCAGGCGTGGAAGTCTTCGGCGTCCTTGCGCGCGCCCTTCAGCGAGCGGAAGCGCGGGTAATGGTCGATGCCGACGACCAGAGCGTAGTGGCCTGCGTACTCGGGCATGCTTCAGACCCGCAGCAACTCGGTCAGGCTTTCGCGGGTCGGCCCGTCATCGTCGAAACCGCCGTGCGAACGCGACGACGTCCTTCGACCGGCGACCGCGCTCGGATCGATTACCGTGTTGTCGGACAGCACCAACCGCTGTTGCGCGGTCATGAACGCAGCCCAGTCCGCGGCGGGGCCGTTTCTGAATGGACCTTGGCCACTAGCGTGGCGCATCATCCCCATGATTGGTGCATCGACCTCGTCCGGCTCGAGAACACCGGAAATGAAATACAGCAGCGATCGCGTGTAGACCTTGGGCACCAGTTGGTCTTCGCGTTCGTAGTCGTCGTCCATGGTGTAGCAGCGGAATTGTTTGAAACGATCCGGATGCCGGACGAGTTCCGCGACACCGAGTTCCGAGCGCCCGGCTGGGGCAAGGAATGTAATGGTGTTCACGCGGACAGCGAGGTCGCGCGCGGCGGCTGCGCGCAACATCTCACAGATCGCGATGCTGCCGGCGCTGTGGCCGACCAAGTCCACGCGGAAATCCGGCCGCGTCGTCTGTAACGCCGCGATCTTTTCCAGCACATAGCTGCCGACGCGACGCTCGTCGCCACTCAGGCCGTCGTTCGGCAGCCACATCGCAGTGGCCTTGTCCTTCATCCGTCCCCACACCCAGGCCCCGAGGTCGGCGAGATAAAGTTCGCGCAACAGCTCTTCGACCACGGTCGGGTAGAAGCCATGATCGCGGCCGCGAATGTGGCGGCGGATCACGCGATAGGCGATCGCCGCCAGCATCTTCGCGGTTTTGAGGCCTTCGATCAGGCCGCGGGCCCCGGCATCGGGGCTGCGCCCGGCCAGTGCGTCGACCTCCGCGATCACGGTGTAGTCGCCGTCGATGTCTGCCTGGAATTCGGCCTGCAGCTCCTGCTTGAGCACGTCGAGATCAGCCTCCGTCACCGCGACGCCACCGCGCGCCGCCGCCCCCTTGCCGGTCGCGAGGTCGTCGTAGCTCGCAAACGGTCTCGGCTTCGCCAACTCGTCCTCAATCTTCGACATCGGGATTGCCACGCCAGCGCCGCGGCCCTCGAAACCGCCGAAGCGCTGGGCGGCGCGGCGCAGCTGCCACTTCAGCAGTTTCTGGAACAGCGCCGTGTCGTGGATATTCTGCAGATTGTCGCGAAAAGTCTCGATCAGCCCTGTTTCCCAGACGAAGGTAAGCGGAACTGCGCCAGCGGCCTCATACACTGGTACCATCTTTTGCGCGATCTCGATCCCTGCGCCTTCCGACACTAAGCCACCGTGGAAATGCACCACCAGTGACTTTTCGCCCGCTGAGCTTAGGTGCTGAAACAGGGCGTCGATCTCGGCCGCTTCTGTGGCGTGATCGCCACTGGCCTCGAAGGTACCACCCGGACCCACATTTACGAAGTTGATCATGACGGTCCTCCGATTTCTCGTCACATAGAATTGGTGCCATCAAGTGCCGCCTGATGTGCCGAACGATTAAGCTAACCGGCGAGAAAAAGCGTAGCTTTTACGAGCCCAGTGAGCGAATTATTAGATGGCACCTGCACAGGTTAGGCCTCGCCTCTGCAGTTGGTGCAACCATTAGTAAAGCAAACGCGCCAAGCCCTACCGTTAAGTGGCAAAGCGTCGGGTGGCCGCAATGCGGGCAAGCTGAGACTGCGAAAGCGGCAACAACGAAAAACAATAGTGATATGGGCAAGGCAATTAGAGCTATTGCTGGTGTGCCAACGAGCATCGGAGAAAAGGGGACGAATTTATTTTTAAATTGGCTCAGCCTAACCAATAAATCCACCTCCACCTCCACCTCCACCTCCACCTCCACCTTCACCTCCATCTCCATAGACCATCAGAACAATAAGGGACACGCCACGATTAATTAGAGTCGCCGCTCAAAGCAAAAACCGTAGTCTGCCCCCCTATTGTCTTCTGTCTTTCAGGGGGCTCGTTAACAACGATAGGGGGTAGCCCAGTGTGGACCTATGCACCTTTTACACATGAAGTGGCCGCCGAGGCATATATTTTCTCCAGGCCCTGGTGTACCCGTGCACCATTTATGAATACTCTCAGGAGCTACTGGGCGTCCCCCAAGATCGCAGTCTGCTGCCGGGGAGGGTCGCAAAAAACTTTGGTCCGGATTATTTTTTGTACTAGAGCATGCGGTTAGGGCCAAAATTACGACGCACAACAAGATTGAGAATCGCATAATCGTTCCCTTTGCTCTGTATTCACAATAGCCTGCGTCGTCTGCGTTCTTGTGACCACAGCTCGTATAAAAGAGAGGCATGAAACTCTCCAATGAAGCGAGACAGCACAACCGGGCCAGCGGGCGTTTTGGATAACTACTTCAGCTTGCGGCTGAAGATAAAAAAGCACAACACGCCTACAAAGATTGCCATGCCTGAAACTGGTGCTGACTCACGGCACTGGTCTCGATTCTGTGGAAGTTTGCGCCACAGCTTTAAATAGATTTCTATTGTTGGGCTTGCGAAGTACAACAATCGCCCAGATGCCGATTGCCACGATTGGCAGAGCCAGTGGCCCCGCTAGCATTATACTTCCAAGTATTTGCGGAGACAGCACCTAAAACGCACATGACGAATAGGTTCTTTCTGAGCATTAGAACCCCGCCATAAATGGCAGTCGCACCGAGCGGAAAAGGAACTATCGCGAGCATCAATGCACCAGCTCTTAGCAGCGAATATTTCATCGCTGCATCTCCTGCGCCAAATGGCGTTGGTGGAAAACTGCTTAGCGCGAAAAAACTCATGAAGAGCTAACCGATCACAAGAATAATACCTGCAATGATCAAGGCTATAGCCGGTTTTTGCAGTGGGTTCGATTCCATTTGTTTTTCCATCATGTTGCATTTAGAGCAGACTAAGCAACGAGCGATGACGTTCGGTCACTTGAGTCAGGTCAAGTCAAGTCAAGTTCATCCAATACGTCCACGACACACAGCGCCATTCGCCCTTCTGGAGGACACACAGATACCGATTGAAGCAGCAATTATTTATGAAGCAACTCATCGGCTGTCTTGTACTAAGAGCGCGGCGAGACATTACTATGACCTTAGTAGCGCTGCTGGCTATGTGCCAATCCTCGAAAAACGATTTCGCGATATTGATAATACAGGGCTAGTTCGGAATAGACTTTAGCTCCGAGTGATCCCCATGAATTTTCTTGAAAAATCAATCGGATAGGTATTGAAGAAGCCTGCATGGGCGGGCGCGTTGGTTGTTGCCAAACAAAGCCAAACCCATTTAGGGATGCCGACCTGGGCGGTTTTGAGGAAATGCCCGAACTTCCCAGCCTAAACTGAGCGTCAGGGCAGTGGAGGGTAATCCAGGTGGAGTCCGATGTTGAAGCATTCGTAGCGAAAAGCTGTAGCCCAATGCGACCACCATCATGCTCGGTATTTGAAAACTAGCATCTGTGTGCTGAGGTCGTGGGGCGGTGATCTGAAAAGCTCCACCAACGCCAGCAATGGTGTATTCGACAGCTAGTCCCTGGGTTACTTGGCGAGTGACAGAATTCGCCCGATTCTGTTGAAAAAGTCGGTCTGCCCAGACTGCCTGATCAGTCACTGGGGAAAACGCCTTTTTTGCATGCTGCTACGTGAAATCCGAGTCCGAAAGCCTCTGCCAAATGCAAAGATCTTAATCTTGGACGCG
Organism: Pseudomonas cavernicola; assembly: GCF_003596405.1. NCBI lineage: Bacteria > Pseudomonadati > Pseudomonadota > Gammaproteobacteria > Pseudomonadales > Pseudomonadaceae > Pseudomonas > Pseudomonas cavernicola. The sequence goes on along the minus strand of NZ_QYUR01000008.1, from coordinate 601,951 downwards.
TACATTTTTGATGCGCAACCTACGGTCGACTTTTTCAGCAAAATCGCCCCAAAGCAGCCTCGCGTTTGCCTACCAGGTTTGGAGGTTTGCTTTCATCGAGCTTTTCTAAACATCGTAGAAGCACTGAGTTTAACGCCTAGGTTTCGGACGTGCCTGCCAAGCCGCCTCGACAATTTCGGGGTGATTGTGCTCCTGCAAAATACGCAACGCGTTATCTGAGAAGCGCGCGTGTTTTTGACTGCCAAACTCAAAAATCATTATGTTGGCTTGGTCGTTGTCGAGGCCCAGCATCTCCCGTAACGCTTTGCATTTGTTCGGGGTGAGCCCTAACCGTTCAGAAAGTGCAGTGGGGCTGAGGTGGTACTTTTTCTGCAAATCCACTTCCCGAATTGCACCTGCGGCTTCGGGATCATCGCCTGAAACATACCGAACAGGTGCGCCTTCCCTTTTGCTGAAGTGGACGCGAAGAGTAGGGCCCTCACCAGTGATGTTGCTCGCTAAGGCAATCAACCTTGGGAAGACCTGATCTACTTGAGTGCCTACCTTGATCGCCCTCTCGATTCGATCAATGTCCCTTTCTGACACCTCAACGGTTTCGATTACATGAGCTTCCATTGCCAGGAGGGTTCGTATGCGTCCTCTTGCCTCGTCTCGGGCGCGCTTATTGGGTGCGAGAAGTTCGGCGATATGCCGAAACTCTCGATCCACTAGAACATCGAAGCTGGGTAGCGCGGTGGTAGAGAGTGGCATGACGCGAAGGGGAAGATTGTCTGCCAGCGAGTCCTCAAAAGGTTCGACCAATACTTCATCCAACGTTGTCAGCAGCGCTCTCGCATTTACAAACAACGCGTCTTCTGGCACAACAATCATCCAATGCTGAGCAGCATCTCGCATGGTATCGAGGGCACGGATAGAGCCTGCCTGTGCAGCTGTCAAGTACCCTCTGGCGGTAGCTACATTCAGTGCCCGATCAAGTCCAATGGCAATCCCCTTCTGCTTATCGAAGACCGCCTTTGATTTTTGCACGAGGAGTGCCTTGGTCAGCATCTCACTGCTGTGCTGGAAATGAAGCAGAACTGATTCTGTGCGGCCATGATCGTCGTGACCGTTGAAGACCTCCAACCCGCGCCGTAATGAGGCGATAGCCTTGTTCTTCGGGGTTTTAGCTTCCCGCTTGAGCTTCATCAGGAGACATCCACATAACTGATGGGTGAGTCAAAATGATAGGGTTTGTTCCCCGCCCCACATGCTTTTCGTCCCAAGTACCCGACTCATAGAATGAACCTAGCTCCTTTCTCTTCGCCCCGCAGCTGGTATTGCTCAATTATCGAGCGTCGTTGGCGAAGCTACCGTCCCCGGCGCTGCGCACAAGGCATTCGATAGTCCTGAAGGTTTCCAAACGTGGCACTATAAACTTTTGGTTTACATAGCCTATTGAAACTACTACCTACCGTCCCTTCAGTGGTCATTAGAAAATAAAATGAAGTCATTAAATTTTAAATCGGGCGAGCATTCCCCCCCCCACGAGAGAACCTCGGAAAGACAAGTCGTTTATGGCAACTTTAAGGGAAGGTAGGGCTTAATTAGATGTCGCTGCAAATCGGCTGCATGGATCGCCAGGGAATGGGGAGCAGCCGACTTACTGGAGTGGCATTTTTTCAGACTGTGCGTGTTCGCGTTGGTCGCCGCACCGCCGAGGGGCGAAATCGAGGAGGCGCACTTGTAACCGCGCCGAAGCAGAGCAGTACCTGATTCACAAGCTGGAGCAACTTCGCCAGCAGAAGGTGTACGGAGTGCGCCGGGTCAGAACATGGCGGGAGGCGGCGACTCGCTTCCTGCTCGAAGTGAAGGATCAAGCCTCCATTCACATCTCTGCCACTTACATGGAGCAGCTCGACCCATTCATTGGGGATATGCCGCTCACACACATCGACGACGACGCGCTCGCCCCCTACATCCAGTCGAAGCTTCACCCGGCTGAGGGCAGGCCCGTCACAAATCGTACTGTGAACATCGCGCTGCAAAGGGTGATTCGAGTGTTGAACCTTTGTGCGCGGAAGTAGCGGGATGAAGAGCGCCGGCCATTACTCGATGTTGTGCCGATGATCTCTCTGCTGGACGAGAAAACGAACAGCCGGAAGCTCTACCCGCTTTCATGGGAAGAGCAGTCGATTCTGTTCGCCGAACTCCCGGCGCACCTGCAAACCATGGCCTTGTTCAAAGTCAATACGGGATGCAGGGAGCAGGAAGTTTGCAAGCTTCAGTGGAATTGGGAGATTGCGGTACCGGAACTGGGAACGAGCGTGTTCTTGATCCCTGCAGGGTTTGGGCGCTGGGCCGACGGATCATCAACCCGTGCCAGGGAACTTTAGCTTTCGAAAAAGCTGTGTCTGCCACAATTTCAGAGAGCCCTTCTGAATCGGGCTCTCTGCGTTGCTGGATTTAAAGGATCGCTTATCGATTCAAACGTTTGCCGATCAACTCATCCACCACTGCAGGGTCGGCCAAGGTACTGATGTCTCCAAGTGTGTCCAACTCATTACAAGCAATCTTGCGCAAGATCCGGCGCATGATTTTTCCTGAGCGAGTCTTCGGTAATGCAGGCGCCCATTGCACCAGCTCGGGTTTGGCAAAACTGCCGATTTCCTTGCTGACCATCGCCACAAGCTCGCGCTTCAGCTCATCGGTCGGCTCCACGTTTCGCATTGTGGTCACAAAGGCATAGATGCCCTCCCCCTTTACATCATGGGGATAACCGACCACGGCGGCTTCGGCCACAGACTCATGAAGCACCAACGAGCTTTCAACCTCGGCTGTGCCGATCCGGTGGCCGGAAACGTTGATCACGTCATCCACGCGACCTGTGATCCAATAATAGCCGTCCGCGTCACGACGGGCGCCGTCGCCGGTGAAGTAATAGCCTGGGTAGGGTTTGAAATAGGTTTCTACGTGCCGGGAATGATCGCCGTGAATCGTGCGAGTCTGGGCTGGCCAGCTGGCTTTGATTGCAAGAACTCCGGAGCCAGGACCGTGAACCTCCTGGCCACTGTCATCCAACAATGCCGGTTGTACGCCAAAGAATGGACGGGTTGCCGATCCTGGCTTGAGCGGAGTCGCACCTGGCAGCGGTGCAATCATGATGGCGCCTGTTTCGGTCTGCCACCAGGTGTCGAGGATTGGGCAACGCCGTTCACCGACTACATTGTAAAACCACTCCCAGGCCTCCGGATTGATCGGCTCACCAGCAGTGGCCAGCATGCGCAGGCTTTTCCTGCTGGTGGCCCGCACGGGATCGTCACCTTCGCGCATCAGCGCGCGGATAGCCGTCGGGGCTGTATAGAAGATATTCACCTGATGCTTATCCACAACCTGCCAAAACCGCGATGCATCAGGATAAGTCGGCACACCTTCAAAAATCAGTGTTGTAGCGCCGTTTGCCAGTGGGCCGTAGACCACATAGCTGTGTCCCGTGATCCACCCAATGTCGGCGGTGCACCAATGGATATCGCCGCCGTGATAGTCGAACACATACTTGTGCGTCATACAGGCCTGAAGCAGGTACCCGCCCGTGGTATGCACAACCCCTTTAGGTTTACCCGTGGAGCCGGACGTGTAGAGGATGAATAATGGCGCTTCGGCGTCCATTGGCTCGGCCTCACAGACGTCATCGGCAACGCTTATAGCTTCGTGGTACCAGAGATCTCGACCGGCCACCCAAGCGCATTGGCTTTCAGTACGCTGCACGACCAATACGGTAGAAACCTGTGGGCAACTGACCAGGGCCAGATCGATATTGGCCTTGAGAGGAACGCGTTTGCCGCCACGAACACCCTCATTGGAGGTAATCACCGTGGTGCAGTTCGCATCGTTGATGCGGTCACGTAGAGCGTCCGGGGAGAATCCACCGAACACTACGGTATGGACTGCTCCTATCCGCGTGCATGCCAGCATGGCATAGGCTGCTTCCAGAACCATCGGCATGTAAATACAGACCCGGTCGCCTTTCTTCACGCCGCGACTCTTCAACACGTTGGCCAAGCGGCAGACTTGACGGTGCAATTCGTTGTAGGTGATGTTCGCCGACTCTGAAGGGCTATCACCCTCCCAAATGATGGCGACCTGTTCGCCACGCTCGCTCAGGTGGCGGTCGATGCAGTTATACGAGACATTCAGTTGCCCGCCCCGGAACCACTGGGTTGCACCACTGCTCATGTCGGAGTGATGTACCTGATCCCAAGGTTTGAACCAACTGAGAAGGCGTGACGCCTGCTCCCCCCAAAACAGCTCAGGGTTTTCGATAGACTGCTGATACAGCTGCAGATATTGATCGTTATCCAGATACGCACGTTCTCGCACTGAGTCGGGGATGGGGTATGTGGCTGTCTCGAACATAACGGTTCCTTTTTTATTGGGCATAGGTTTCTACCGTACGTGTAGCGGGTTACTTGAGCCCCGATGCTCGGCTTGTCCAGGCTGATATCGAAAGCCTGGCCGGGCCTGAGCCGGCCGAGAGTACCGCTTAGACGCCGGTCAGCATGCTATCGAGTGGCGCACTGGCGCGTTGGTGCTTAGTCAGTTGGAAGTAGATGGACCCTGCGGCCATAAAGCCGAGGAAGATCAACCCGACCAGCGTGTTGAACCAGGCCATGGCGATCAGGCAGACCACTGCCAGCAGCAGCGCAATGACCGGCACGATTGGATATCCCGGCGCGCGGAAGCTTCGCTCCAGAATTGATATCTTGGCTGATGGCGGCGAGTCGTCTTTGATAAGGCGTGTTTCGTCAATCATCACGCCGATTTCGAAAGCTCCAATTACGTTATGCATGTTCTAATTCCTCGTATTGGTATTCTTGTACTGAGCTGAAAGCTTTTTGGCGACACGCTCCACACTTCTGTTGCAGGATTATAAAAAGAGCACCTATCATCATGACACCGTCGAAATACCAAATCGCTAGTGTCGACTAAAATATGGACCATCCAACGCGACCACTTAAAATCTCCAGCGCTTCGACTCCAAGTTTCGAATTTCCCTGGGCATTGAGACCTGGAGACCAAACAGCAATTGAAGCTATACCAGGCACTATGGCAAGAACTCCTCCGCCCACTCCGCTTTTCGAAGGCAAACCTACTCTAAATGCGTAGTCACCCGAGCCATCATAGAGGCCGCAGGTCAACATAAGAGAGTTTATACGACGTGCACGTTCAGGAGAAACAACAGAAAGCCCTGTCACCGGATTAACTCCACCCGAAGCTAGAAATCCGCCAGCCACAGCCAACTGTTTGCACGACATAGCAATTGCGCAATGATGGTAATATACGCCGAGAACATGTGCGGGAGCATTCTTTATATTCCCGAATGACTTCATATAGTTAGCCAGTGCTTCATTACGAAAACCTGTCTCTTTTTCAGCAACTGCCACAACAGGATCAATCGCAATGCTCTCATCATTAGCCAAAAAACGAACAAAACGCACAATTTCACCAATCGTTTCTTTCGGCTGGTGACTGGAAAGCAGCACGTCAGCAACTGTGATTGCACCAGAGTTTATGAAGGGGTTACGCGGAATACCACGTTCATACTCTAGTTGAACGATCGAATTAAAAGCATTACCCGACGACTCGCGCCCCACTCTTTTCCAGAGGGCATCGCCAGCCTTGCCAAGAGCCAATGTAAGCGAGAAAACCTTAGAGACACTTTGAATGGAAAAGCACTCTTCCGCATCCCCGGCTGAGTAGTGCATATTGTTTACAAGCGTCACGGCAATCCCGAATTTAGCAGGATCCACATTGGCCAGCGGCTTTATGTAATCTGCCACTTTTCCTCTGGATGCCCGCCTCGACATTATATCTGCGATGTCAGCCAATATTTCTGGCAATCGAGGCGCCAAATCGAAGCGTGAATTGAATTGCGAGTCTTGATCACAGTTCTCCGCCGCTCTAGCATAAACCCGAGAATGGGTGGAGCGGAAATTATCTGGCGACGCCGAGCAGTCCGCTTGCCTCAACAGCGCCTCTCGAGCCGAACCATCTTTCATAAACCCCTCTCCTGGCCACTTCCAGCGATTAACACACTAAACGGCACCCGCGATAATAAATTGTGGCGCAGCGCTCTTAGCGATCCGACCAATACGCAATAGATGATGAAACGCAGCACTCTGTAAAAAAAGTACATAACTGGAAAGAAAAATTGGCTATATCCCTACGAAGCCAATAGGATGCATCCTCGACCGATCCTGTATATAAAAAATGGTGAAGTCTCCTTCATTACCGCAGGAAACTTCACCCTCCACAAAATTACTGCGGATAGAGCTCTTTATAGAGCGCAGCAGCTTTCTGGAAGCACTCAACGGGTGCACTAACAATACCAGCCCCGATTTGACCACCGCCTTTGCCTGCGATGCCAATATCCATTACCGGAAGCACGCGCTCCTCGAGAACGCGGAAAACGTCAATGCCAGTGGGCGTGCCGCGATAGGCAAATACAGCAAGTTTAAAGTCGGGGTTCTCTCCATGTGTAATACGATAGAGAGACTCGTTCCGTTCCATCATTGCCGCATACGAGCCCCCCTGATAAGCCTGCAATGTCGGTGCTCCGGCTTGAGCGAACCCTCCAAGGCCTATGGTCTCGGTAATGGGGCTTTCGCCGCCCATCCAGGTGATTTCTGATTCATCATGGCCATCAAAAAGCTTGGCCTCTACAGCCGCATGCGGGCCACGAATCCAGCCGTCGATACCAGATACGCGAATCGCAAATTCCTTGCAGTTGAACGCCATTGCAGTCACCAGGCTAGAGCCCTCCACGCCGTGAGCCAAGTCCGCCGCCACTTTAGACGACGCCATCGAGAGGCGAAGGAAGAAATAGTTGTCCTCCGTGAGCAATTCAATGGTCTTCTGGACAGCTTCACCCAGCTCTCCGTAAAGACGGAGGAATGAAGGGAACAGCTCTCGTGCAAAGAGCAGCGACGCTGCCGTGTTTCGGCTATGGAGTTCATCCCCCATGTTCAGCGAGCGGATCATGATAGGTTTAAGCGGTACACCGCCCATCTCACGAACTGCAGCTGCAATGGTAGGAGCAAGTACGTATTCAACAAGCTTAAGCTGGTCGCGAACTACGTCATCATAAATACCGTAATTCAACCGCTTGCGTGACTTACCTTCATACATGTTGCAGAAGGCGCGCTGTCCGGACGCTCGATCTTCCACCACAAAGACCGGCATAGAAGGCGTGTAGATGCCAGCCAGAGAACCGACGCAAGAATGGTCTTGACATGCTCCTACAGCGACCTCACCACTATCTAGCAGCGCAACCGCCTCGTCGGCGTTGGAAGCCCAACCTTCATAAATTACACCACCAATTATCCCCTGGCGCTGCCCACCCTCATATTCACGCCAAGCGAGGGCTGGGCCAGAGGTTAGAACGATGCGTTTATTCATCCCCGGTACTACTTCTCTTGCCGGCAGAATATCAACCAGCACCGGATCAGCCGAAGTCATACGGCGAAACGCTTCTTCGTTCGCAATGTCGAGGTTAGACGGTTTTCTATCACTCATGGGATAACCCTTCAGTTCTATCGAGTTGTATCTTTTACTCCGAAATTCGGACAAAAGAATCCACGCACGTCCCTTGGACGAACCTAAGTTAATTTGATATTGAAACGCTTAGATCTTTGGAATGTGCCGCACTCCAAAACGATTTATACACCTATACATCAGCACTAAGGCCAGTATCCGCTAGATCGCTCACGATCTGAGCCATTTCTGAGGCGGCACTCGCGGCACAATCAGGCCAGTTCTCGCAGCTTTTCATAACGAGATGGAAATTTCGTCTTCATAGTCATGGCGACAACAATTCCTACCAAGAACGCAATCGACATGACGGCACTAATATAAATTGCGATAGCGCTAGCCGCATCGCCGCCAATCAGCGAAGGCAGGTTCGATATAGCAATCCACAGGCAGAACAGAAGACCTACAAGACCGCCAAGTGGAGCAATCTTTGTATTCCACATACGCGCACTCTTACTTCCCCAGAAGAAGGCTATGACCGACGCGCAAGTCAGAGACAAGATTGCCATATACCCTAGCGTGCCGGCGGTTGCGCCCCAAGCGTATATCTGCGTTACGGGATCAAGACCGATGACAAACAAAACAAACAACAGAGCGAGCGACGTAATCGTTTGTACGATGGACGAAACATGCGGGGAACCATGCTCTTCATGGACAATAGACAGACACTTGTGAAACACACCAAAGCGTCCAAGTACATACTGATAACGCACAACAATATTGTGTACAGAGAGAACACAAGCGAAAAGACTGGTTACGAGCAGCACTTGAATAACATCGTACCCAACCTTACCCAAGTACTGTTGAGTAAGAATGAGGTACAAATCGGCTGGATGCTCAGCGGCTACTTTAGCAACATTATCAACCCCAAAACCGATTACCTCAAACCACATCGAAAGCACATAGAATGCTCCAACGATGAGCACGGCTGCGTAGGTTGCTCGCGGGATGGTGCGTTCCGGGTCACGCGCTTCTTCTCGGTAAACTACTGTTGCTTCAAAGCCGATAAAGCAGTAAATCGCAAACATAATCCCCAGGCCGGGCGATCCCGAAGTGATTACTGGAAGCGTAAACGGCGTGACATCCATGCCGGCGACGCCATGATCGAAGAAAATTAGAGCATTGACGGCAAGTACGATCAAAATTTCCAAGATCAAAGCGAGGCCCAAGAATTTAGAACTCAACTCGATATCTCTATAACCCAGAATCCCAACAATGACCACAACCGCAACTGAAATAGCCTGCCAAGGAATGCTGATGCCAGTCTGATTTTTAACGAGCTCTCCGATCGCAAAACCCATATAGGCTTCTATCGCCACCAAGATGAGGAAATATGACAGTAAGGCCAACGTCGCCGATCCCAATCCGACGATTCGCCCCATGCCTTTCTGAATATAGGCATAGAACGCTCCGGCGTTCGTAATATGGCTAGACATTGAAACGAAACCAATCGTAAACAGAAGCATAATAGCGGTAGCCACCAATGCATCAAAAGGTGCCGCCGCGCCGTTACCCATTGATATAATTAGCGGCGTGTTGGCCACCATGACCGTCAATGGTGCAGCTGTAGCAACCACCATAAGTACGATAGAACTAACTCCGAGAGAGCCGCGCAATTTTGACTTGCCTGACACCTTGCTCTCAGAAGCGCTAAGCGTGGATGTATTACTCATTGAAAACCTCCGACTTTCTATAATGGCAATTAACCAAACTGTTATTTTCTCGAAGGCAAGTCAGGCGAAATTTTACCCTGATGCTTTGGCTCACTTTTTGCTGCTAATTGCCGCAATCGGTAGTCCCACGTATCAACCAGACCAACTCGCTGCGCCAACCAACTGTATTGACACGCATGAATTGATAGCATTCCTTAGTAACGGCTTTTAGCGCAGAGAGGGAGTAAATTGCCTACGCACGTGGCTTTCGTTAATTTACTTTGTTATGCCCACCTCCCATTTCCTCTCACGATCAGCTTCTATAAGCGATTTATTGATGCGCCACTCCTGCAGAAGCCTGAGCTTCCACCACTTCCTTTTCCATTCACTCCCTAACGCCAACACTGCAGGTTTTTTTCCAACTTACTATATCGCTCGCTAAAGCCGTGCACTCCTTCTGAGAGCACGACCCCATAACTGTTAGAGCTTCGCTAAAATTCCGCCATCCACAGGAAGATCTATTCCTGTGATAAAGGATGCGCTATCCGAAAGAAGGAAAGCCACTGCAGCAGCAACATCTTCAGGTCGACCAATTCTCCCAAGCGGTGTCCGCGCCTTCATATCTTCAATACGAGCAGACTGCGCATAAATCTCTTCGGTCATTGGTGTAGCAATTGCACCAGGGCAAACTGTGTTTGAGCGAATGTTCTCACCCGCGAGTTGCATCGCCAGCGATCGGGAAAGGGACACTACAGCAGCCTTAGAAAGTTGATAGGCATCGGAAGGCCCGCCCGCGAGGATGTTCTCCATATTGCGCAGCCCAACGACACTAGCAATATGTACCATTGATCCACCCCGAGCCTTTCGCATGAAGGGGATAACAGCCCGCACCATACGGAGGGTGCCATGGAGGTTCACGTCGAAGGTGAACTCGAATACACTGGGGTCATTCTCGAGCGCTGAACCATCTCGTCCAAATAGGCACACACCTGCGCAGTTAACCAAGCTGTCGATGCGTCGATGACGTCTCCCAATCTCAGCCACAACTTCAGCCACCGTACTCTCGTCACGAAGATCGATCTTCGTGAAATTTATATTGCCGTATTGTAATTCTCCTGCAGGAGCCTTTATATCGAGCGCTTCGACAGTGGCTCCAAGGCGGGCGAGCTCATTGGCCACAGCAAGACCAATACCGCCACCCGCCCCTGTTACAACAACAATTTTCTTCTCGAACGATTCACTCATGACCAGCCCTACCTTAAAAAGCGCCAGAGTCATTCTCCGACCTGGAACTATCGCCAAAAAACCGCATGCGAAACTCAGTTAGACACGCTCGAAATAACGCATCACTTCCCAGTCAGTGACAGTTTCCTGTTCGAAAGCATCAAGTTCGTTTTCGGCGAAATTGAGGAGGTGCTCTTGCACGGTCGCCGATAGGGCGTCACGTACTTTCGCACTCTTCGCAAAGGCAGCGATTGCTGCGCGCATCGTGTACGGAACGCGCGGAAGATCTGGATCCTCATAAGCATTCGAGGTGTAGACCTCCGGGGTCGGCAGATTGGCATCTACACCATCAAGACCGCTCGAAATCACGGCAGCCAGAGCCAGGTAAGGATTCGTATCCGCGCCAGGGATCCGAGACTCCACACGGAAACTCTTATCGTGTCCCACCAGTCTGAATCCGCAGGTACGATTGTCCTTGCCGACAACAAAATGCACCGGCGCGAAGGATGCTTTGCGATAGCGCTTGTAGGAGTTTACGGAAGGGGCCTGCATCCAAGTGTAGTCGGCACCACCGTCGATCATGCCAGCAACGAACGAGCCGAACTGCTTGGACATATTGCTTTCGGTATAGGGGTCGTAGCTGATCGCCTCCCCTGTTGCCTTGTCCCACATGCTGATATGGATGTGGCAAGAAGATCCAACCTCGTCGATGAAAGGCTTAGCCATGAAGGTCGCCGACATCCCACGACCACTCATTAGCTCCTTGACCCATGTCTTATACATGACATGGCGATCGGCCATCTCCAGCACGTCGGTATAACGCAAAGCAATTTCTTGCTGACCAAGCCCCCATTCGGTCTTGGCGTTCTCAACCTCGATACCGGCATCCGTCATAGCATCCCGGATCTTGGCGATGGTTTCCTCGTCGCGAGTCGACTGCAGGATGTGGTAGTCCGCGCGGTAGTGCGAAGTTGGGACAAGGCCGCGATAGCGCTTCGCCCAAGCCTCCTCATAGGTGTCGCGATAGGTAAAGAATTCGAGTTCTGTCGCACACTTGAACTCGAGGTTTTGGCGTTGAGCTCGCTCGATCTGTCGTTTGAGAATCGCCCTGGGGGAGATTGCAAGGAGCTCGCCAGTGCTCTCATCGATGGCATCACACAGGACAAACGCGGTCTGCGGCATCCAGCTTACAACGCGAAGAGTGCCAAGATCAGGTTTCATGGCACAATCTTGAAAGCCTTGCTCCCATCCGGTCAGCTTATAACCTGGGCGCGGCTCCATTTCCATGTCCGCACAGAAGAGATAACTGGATGCATGAAGCCCCTCCGCACCTGATGCGCATTGCAGGAATGATTTAGCGGTCAGGCGCTTCCCAACGAGTCGCCCCCAAAGGTCAGGCATCGCGCAAACGACGGTCTTGATACTTCCGTCCCGCACCATTTCCTCAAGCTTTTCGATAGAAATAACGCTCATGTCATGCACCTCAGTAGAAGGGCCTACCAGCAAGCGAGGTCTAGCGCTAACGCCACATGGACAGAATGTCCATTCGACCTACCTGCTGCCAGGCGGCAAACCGTCACCGCCAATGGCGGTGTCGATTAGTTCTTGTTGTTAATGGGATACTATGTAGACCTTTGGGCCATTGTCAACACTCTTATCAAGAGCCAACACAATTTCGTGGCTCACGCCTTCAGTAATGCCGTTTTTGGCTTAAGAGATTGGGGCGCTGAGTGCTAATTGCGATAAGCCAGGCATCCTGATCCACTTGATACGCAAGCTCGTTCGGGCCTACCGGGCAGCGCACTCAAGAAGGGATGTCGGAGCAGGCCTTGCGGGTAAAAAAATTTGAGCGACGCTGCCTGCTGCCATGGAAAAGCCTGGATGAGCCCACTATTCGCCAGCAGCGGCGAGATCACTGCGCCTTACGGCTTTTGGCCTTTCCTACCCCGCCCGGTGCTTGCGCACCGGGCACCGCTGAGATCTCCCAGTTTCTGTGCGAAGGACTTCCCGACGTGCACAGGGTCTCCGACCGCGCGGGATCAGAGCATGACTGGCGTATAACGCCATGCTCCGTATTGCCTTCTGCTTCGCTTAACAGCATCGGCATCCCGGATTCCTGATTACGCGGCTCAATGGCTGGCCCATCGGTTTCCCCTGTCAACGCTTCACCCTGCACCTCGCGGTGCAACATGCATGACTCGGGGTCTGGTTGATTCGCCATTTCTTACCAGTATCGAACTTTCATCGACTATCCTCCGCCAGCTTTAACTGGCGCTCTAAGCGTCCGGCCAACACACCTTTCTGATCCCAACGCTTAGGGCGATGGTGGACACCTATTTAAGTGGACACCATTTTTAGCCTTATTAAGCGGATCGCCATGCGCCAACGACACTCTTACCCCAAACCTTTCAAAGCCCAAGTCGTTCAGGAATGTCTGCACGCTGGTGCGTCCATCGCAAGCGTCGCGCTGAGCCACGGGATCAATGCCAATCTCGTGCGTAAATGGATTCCGCTTTATCGCGACGCGGATAGTAAAAACCTGCCCGCTTTTATCCGCAACCGTTCGGCCATGACCCTCAGCGAGCGGAATTCCGGCGCGTATAGGCGTCGGCGCCCCGCTATTGGTGCCAGTTTCACCTAAATCGAATTCGAGAAATTACATGGTTACATTAGAAGAGATCTCGCAGCTGCTTTACGGCGCAGGCGAGGAGATGCTCGGCTGGCAAGGAACCCAGGATGAGCTGATTGAATTGGCAGCAAAGATGTTCCCAGGAAAAGCATTCTGCATCGTTCGGCAGTGGATCCTGATCAACCTTACTGTGACATCTGCTGAGAAAGACAAGCTGACGACGCTCGGTCTCCTTCCCGCAACGCTTTTTGCTCACGAAATCGTTCTAGACAGCAAAGGTCGTTTTCAGCCCAGCATGTGGGTACGCAGCAATTTTGGCGTGTCTTTTAGCCAGGGTTGCATGTTTGAAACCAAGAGTACGGTCTACCTCCTCTTAGGGGCAGGACGAGAAAAGAGGCTAGCATTGGCACTGCTTTTTCGATGAAAGCAGGGTGAGCGATACTCGCCGGCAATTTATTTAAAGTCGTTTTGGAGCTTGGGTTGGATGCCTGAAGTAATTGAGCTGGATTTCCACAGTAAGGATTTTAGTGACTTTCAACTGAGTCGCTTGGTGCGAGCAAGCCTTCGCAAATACACGATGCCGATCAGAGCTTTCGTTAGCGACGCTCTCATCGCGGATGACACATGCCTGGGTGATTCCTTCGACCATTCTGAGCGTGACGATGCGTACCACCGGGCGGATGGTTCTATTCTTCGCACAGGTAAAATTCAGTCAGCGAGGAAAGAAGGGCGGTTTTGGCTGCTCGAAACCCAAGATGGTAATTACGTCATCGCTAGCTTTAAGCGAGACCTCGGCAGAGCGAGCTTTCTCAAGCTTCTCGAATCCGCCGACCGTTTCTAAATGATGGTGAGAAATCCACCTTTTGATTTCGAGATAGGGCCTGGCACATGGCAGATGAACGATGGTCAGTTGCTCGGGCAATGAGCCATTTTGACGATTTGCTCGATCAGGTGATCACGACTCGCAAACCGATTTTCGTTGAGGGAGAACGCAGGACTGCTGTGCTCATTTCTGTGGAAGGGTGCAAGCGGCTCCGCAGGCTGGGAGCCCTTTGATCGCGGTACCGGAAATCTGGCTGGAAATCCCCCCCTCACTACCTTTTCTCTATCCATGTGCCTGTCTGGTGCATGCTGGGCACGCGCCCGAAAAACGCTCATACCAAGACGCCTTCGCAAGTTCATGCCTTGCGAAGGGTCGATCGATTTTTCAGACACAAGTGCAAAGCGCTACCGACAGGGTTCGGTAGCCGCTTTTTAGTGTGCTCGGGATGCGTTACAGAAGGGCGTCCTTGTAGACCTCGGGTTTACGGTTGGCTAACGAAGGAAGGCTGTTCCTGACGTCTTCAATCCGACCCATAGGTAGATCCACAACGGTTGTATTGACCCCGTCAGGAGCACAGGCGATAACGGTGCCCCATGGGTCGACAACTAGGCTACGGCCGTAGGAAGTGATACCAGGTGCATGCGTTCCCCATTGCCCGGTTGCAACCACGAAACATTGGTTTTCAATCGCGCGTGCTCTCAGCAGAACCTCCCAGTGATCTTTCCCTGTAAACATAGTGAAGGCTGCAGGAAGGAACAGGATCTTTGCTCCCATAAGCGCTTGTGCGCGGAAAAGCTCCGGGAAGCGAAGGTCGTAACAAATGGATATGCCCACAGGAATATCATCGATGGCGCTGAAGCCTACTGATGATCCTGGTTTGACTACCGCAGACTCAAGAAAATCTACTTGGCCTTTTATTTTTACATCAAACATGTGAACTTTGTTGTAAAAGCTGGCTATTTTTCCCTCTGGGGTTATCAAGTAAGCGGTGTTTGAACACCTTGCGTCGATCCCATCGGTTGTCCGGAGCGTGCCCGCGAGCACCCACATCTGGTGCTCTTTTGCTTTTGCCGCGAATGCTTCAACCGAGGGGCCATTGAAGGGTTCGGAGTTTTCCTTAACACCTTCGATGGGGCCCATGTAGTCAATGCACTCTGGAAGCATGGCGAGCCTTGCGCCCTTGGCACCTGCTTCGTCCAGGCCTTTGAGGGCCGCAGCGATATTAGCCTGTCTATCCTGACCTGAATTGAGTTGACAAAGAGCTATTTTCATTTTGACCTCATTATAAAGATACGTTAACTGGAAACGAAGGGGGGGCGCCAAACCCCAAAATATCTTAAGTCGATTTTGGTAAATCCCTTGGCGGCATGTGGCGGGCTAATAGATACAATTTCTGTTCCGTTGAATATATGTCTGTGGGATTGTGGATTTGCAATGATTTGCACGTCATTGGTGGGGGTTGTCAGTTTTTTTGTGCGTTGGGATGAATGGCGATATGAATTTCGTCACGGAATGAGTGCTCGAGGTGTGGTTTTGGTGGGTAGTTCAGTAACGTGTGGAGGCTGTCGACGAGTTGGAGATAGTGCTCGATGCGGGGGCTAAGGAAGCTCTTTAGGGAAATCCTTATATGGACGCCTCCCGGAGCTCAATAGGTAGCCATGCTGGCGCATAGGTAGGAGCAGTCTTATATCCGGCCTGTTGTGCAGGAAGAAAAACCTGCTGGCCCTGATGGAATCCGCTGACGAGGCCCTCATCTGAAAATCGAGCTGAAGGCTGCGCCCGTGGCTCATATTCCCTACCAGGTTTACCCCGTCTGTTGGCGCTGATACGATTTTTAACCCAGGCTACCGGAATTCAATGACCCACCTGAATACTCAGCAAACGATGGCCTTGCACGGGATTTCAGAGGCTGCATATGGGGCAGTCAAAATCAGCAACCTGGCTCAAAATCGTATCAGCGCCAACAACCACCCGTTTGCATTCGACCTGACCGGCCATTTGCATTCGTTCTGACCAACCATTGCATCGGATTTGACCAGCACGCTTTGTCACCATGATCGGCAGAGAATGGCCAGGAACGGCCCGTGGACACCCTAATGGCGAAACAGTAGCTTATGCAGCCAGCGGGCGAGAAATACTCGACAGCGGATCATCCCGCTCATGCCGCGCTTGACTTTGGACGATGTCGAGAAATGGGGCCGAAAACTGAAGATCGGAAAATTAGCTTTTCAACTGCAACCCAAACATTGCGAAGCAAAAAAAAAGAGCCTGCATGAGTTACCTCACACAAGCCCTGTACCAAATCAGACTCGAAATTGCTGCATCAGCCCCTGCTGATGGTTGGCCAGGCGGTTCAGCGCCTGGCTCACCTGGGCCGATTCTTCCGCCTGCCCCGAAAGGGATTCGGTGACATCGCGGATCGTTGCCACGTTGGTATTGATCTCCTCGGCAACGGCGCTCTGCTCCTCCGCGGCGCTGGCGATCTGCAGGTTCATGTCGGTGATGACTGAAACCGATTTGCCGATTCGACGCAAGGCGGCGACCGCCTGTTCGACGTGTTCGACGCTGCCTTGTGCTTGCTGGTAGCTGCTGCTCATCGAGCTGACTACCACACGGGTACCCATCTGCAGACCTTCGATGACCTGACGGATTTCCTCCACCGAGTCCTGCGTGCGCTTGGCCAGGTTGCGCACCTCGTCGGCAACCACAGCAAAGCCGCGCCCGGCTTCGCCGGCACGCGCGGCTTCGATAGCGGCATTGAGGGCGAGTAAGTTGGTCTGCTCGGCGATGCTGCGGATCACCTCCAGCACCGAACCAATCTGTTCGCTGCTGGCCGCCAGCCCTTCGACCTGCGCCATGGCACCGCTCATGTCACGAGCCAAAGCATCGATGACGCTGGTGGTGCGGCCAATGACGCCGAGGCCTTCGCGGGTGGCAAGGTCGGCACCACGCGCAGCTTCAGCGGCCTGTGCCGCACTGCGGGCGACATCTTGGGCGGTGGCGCTCATCTCGTTGGAGGCCGTGGCCACTTGGTCCACTTCGCGGTATTGCTGCTGCATGCCGGAGCTGGTCTGACTGGCGATCGCGGCAGACTGGTCTGCGGTGCTGCGGGCGTCCTGCACCGAGCGCTTCACGTCGGCAATCACCGGTTGAAGCTTGTCGAGGAAGCGATTGAACCAACCAACTAGCTCGCCTAGCTCGTCCTTGCGCGCGTAGTCGAGGCGACGGGTCAAGTCGCCTTCACCGCTGGCGATATCTTTGAGCATGCTGGCGACCCCAAGGATCGGTCGGGTCACGCCGCGCGCGGTCAACCACACCAAAAGCAGACCGGCGATGGCGGCGGCTACCCCAAGCAGCAGCTCCAGCCACGTGCCCTGGCCATTGCGCACGTCCAGATCCTTCTGCAAGGCCATGGCCGGAGCCAGCAAGGTTGTCATGGGCACGTCCAACAGTACGGCCCAGGGTTTGGCGTCTGGAATAGGTTGCAGCGGTGCCAGCACTTGCTGGTGGTCGTTCACCTGCCGCTCATGCCCCTGACCCTGGCGTTGCAAGTCCAGCAACTCGGCCGCATCGCTCGGGTAGACCTTGGACAGGCTTTGGCCGAGTAGGCCGGCATCCACGCTGTGGCCGGCCAGCAGGCCGGACGGGCTGAGGATGCTGATGGCGCCTTGGCCCTGATAAAGGCCTTGGCTGCCTGCCGTTGCCAACTGCTGGAGATTGCTCAGGCTGATGTCCATGCCAACCACCGCAATCACATGGCCGTTCTCGATTATCGGAAAGGCCAAGGTGGTGATCAGCGTTCTCTGCCCCGAAGTGTCATCGAAGTATGGACTCAACAAGCAAGGCTTAAGGCTTTGCTTGGGGCAGTTGTACCAGGTATTCAAAGGGCTGCCGTCGAGCATGGGCGTGGCGTCGCTGATCATATCCTCAGTCACCGCAAGCGTGCTCAGGCTTTCACCGCGTTGTGCCCAGTAAGTAGCGAAACGGCCTTTTTCGTTGCTGCCCGTTTCGGCACGGCCGGCAAAGGCAGAATCGTCGTCGCCCAGCCCATCAGGTTCGAATATCAGGTAGAGGCTGAGCAGTTGCGGGCTGGCCAGCAGCGTCTCTTTGATCTGCTGGTTCAATTCTTCACGCAAAGTCTGGCCACCCAGATTCAGCTTCTGTGCCTGGCGCCGCTGGCGCAATACCTCGCGGGATAAGTTCAGGCCGTCCTGGTAGGCCGACATGAAATAGCGCTGAATGGTCAACGCCTGCACCTTGCCCTCCCCTTGCATGCGTTCGCGGGCCGAGGCCTCCAGCATCTGCGCACTGCTCGCCTTGACCAGCGTGGTACCGGCCCCCATACGGTAGAGCGAGATGCCGATAAGCAGGGCAACGATGGCCAGCAGACAGAGGCCGGTAAGCAAGGTGATCTTCCACTGGATTGACAGTCGGTTGAGGAGCATTTAAGCAGTCCTTGTGCGGAGATAGCTGTAGAAGGTCCGACGATGCCCGGATTTCCGGGAGGACGATGGAATCCGGCGGCAACGTGAATCGGGTTAGCTCAGCAAGTGGTACTGGCCCCCTGAGTGTTGGCGCTGATACGATTTTGAGCCAGGTTGCTGATTTTGACTGCCCCATATGCAGCCTCTGAAATCCCGTGCAAGGCCATCGTTTGCTGAGTATTCAGGTGGGTCATTGAATTCCGGTAGCCTGGGTCAAAATCGTATCAGCGCCAACAGATTGCCGTCAGAACCCAAAAAACTGCGCGCGCTGTGCAGCTGGTCATGGACGAAATCCGTGCGCTACGACAGGTTGACACGCGTCGGTTCCGGAACCGACGCGCGATGCAGGCTGATCCGCTTACATCGCTTGTCGCGCATACTTCAAAGAGTATTCACTTCTTTGACGCTTATCAGCCTCCGCTCGCCATGTGCTCAGCAGCAGTTAACAAAACATCGCCAACAAGCACCAGGCATAAATGGGACGTTTATTTTGTGACGGACAAGCCGTTATTCCACCGCCTTGACCATATCCTCGATGACTTTCTTGGCGTCAGCGAAGACCATCATGGTCTTGTCCAGGTAGAACAGTTCGTTGTCCAGACCGGCATAGCCGCTGGCCATCGAACGCTTGTTGACGATGATGGTCTTGGCTTTGTAGGCCTCGAGAATCGGCATGCCGGCGATTGGCGAGTTGGGATCGGTCTTCGCCGCCGGGTTGACCACGTCGTTGGCGCCGAGCACCAGCACCACGTCGGTCTGCCCGAATTCGGAGTTGATGTCTTCCATCTCGAACACTTGCTCGTACGGCACTTCGGCTTCGGCCAGCAGCACGTTCATGTGCCCCGGCATACGGCCGGCAACCGGGTGGATCGCGAACTTCACGGTCACGCCACGATGGGTCAGCTTCTCGGCCAGTTCCATCAACGAGTGCTGGGCGCGGGCTACCGCCAGGCCGTAGCCCGGAACGATGATCACGGTGTCGGCGTTGGTCAGCAGGAACGCGGCGTCGTCGGACGAGCCGGATTTGACCGGGCGCGCTTCCTTGGAACCGGCCGGGCCGGCTACGTCGGCTGCACCGCCGAAACCACCGAGGATCACGTTGAAGAACGAACGGTTCATCGCCTTGCACATGATGTACGAGAGGATCGCACCGCTCGAACCCACCAGCGAACCGGCAATGATCAGCATCGAGTTGTTCAGCGAGAAGCCGATACCGGCTGCTGCCCAGCCCGAGTAGCTGTTGAGCATCGACACCACCACCGGCATATCGGCACCGCCGATCGGGATGATGATCAGCACGCCGATGACGAAGGCCAAAGCCAACAGCACGGCGAAGGCGGTCAGGTTGCCAGTGAGGGTGAAGTACAGGCCCAGGCCGAGGATGGCCAAGCCAACCAGCAGGTTGAGCTTGTGCTGACCGGCGAACTGTACCGGTGCGCCCTGGAACAGGCGGAACTTGTACTTGCCCGAGAGCTTGCCGAAGGCGATCACCGAACCGGAGAAGGTGATGGCACCGATGGCTGCGCCGAGGAACAGTTCCAGGCGGTTGCCGGCCGGAATCGCGTCACCCAGTTGCTTGACGATGCCCAGCGACTGCGGCTCGACCACGGCGGCCACGGCAATGAACACCGCTGCCAGGCCGATCATGCTGTGCATGAAGGCGACCAACTCAGGCATCTTGGTCATTTCGACGCGCTTGGCCATGATCGAACCGGCGGTGCCGCCGATCAACAGGCCGACGATCACGTAGACGATACCGTCGTGGGCCAGTTCAGCGCCCAGCTTGTAGATCAAACCGACCGTGGTAAGGATCGCCAAGCCCATGCCGAGCATACCGAACAGGTTACCGCGACGGGACGTGGTCGGGTGCGAGAGGCCCTTGAGCGCCTGGATGAAGCAAACCGAGGCGATCAAATACAGGGAAGTAACCAGGTTCATGCTCATGCTTTTTGCACCTCAGCCTTGATTGCTGGCGCCTTGGTTGCTGCGGCTTTGGCAGGTGCCGCTTTCTTCTTGAACATTTCCAGCATGCGCCGAGTGACCAGGAAACCACCGAACACGTTAACCGCAGCCAAGGCTACGGCCAGGGTGCCCATGATCTTGCCCAGCGGGGTCACGGTCAGGGCGGCGGCGAGCATGGCGCCGACGATGACGATGGCCGAGATGGCGTTGGTTACGGCCATCAGTGGGGTGTGCAGTGCAGGCGTCACGTTCCAGACCACGTGGTAACCGACATAAATTGCCAGCACGAAGATGATCAGGTTGTAGATACCGTGAGAGATCAGCATGTCTTCCATTTTTTTTATCCTCAGCCGTTCTTGCGCACGATCTGGCCGTCGCGGCACATCAGGCACGCGGCGACGATGTCGTCTTCGAGGTTGATCACCAACTGCCCTTCTTTATCGAACAGCAGCTTCATGAAGTCCAGCAGGTTGCGGGCATAGAGTGCCGAGGCATCGGCTGCGACCGCGGCGGCCAGATTGGTCAGGCCAACGATGGTCACGCCATGCTTGACCACGACCTGATCGGCCTCGGTCAGCGGGCAGTTGCCGCCTTGGGCCGCTGCAAGGTCTATCACCACAGAGCCGGGTTTCATCTGGGCGACGGTTTCGGCGCTGAGCAGTACCGGCGCCTTGCGGCCCGGGATCAGTGCCGTAGTAATGACGATGTCGGCCTGTTTGGCGCGCTCATGCACAGCCACCGCCTGACGCTGCATCCAGCTGGCCGGCATCGGTCGCGCATAACCGCCGACGCCAACGGCGCAGTCGCGCTCTTCATCGGTCTCGTAGGGCACATCGACAAACTTGGCCCCCAGGGATTCGATCTGTTCCTTCACCGCAGGACGCACGTCCGAGGCTTCGATCACCGCGCCCAGGCGTTTGGCCGTGGCGATGGCCTGCAGGCCGGCCACGCCGGCGCCGAGAATCAGCACGCGAGCGGCTTTGACGGTACCGGCAGCGGTCATCAGCATCGGCATGAAGCGCGGATAGTAATGAGCGGCCAGCAGCACGGACTTGTAGCCGGCGATGTTGGCTTGCGAGGACAGCACGTCCAGGCTCTGTGCGCGGGAAGTACGAGGCGCGGCTTCGAGGGCGAAGGCGGTAATGCCGCATTCAGCCATTTTGGCGATGGTCTCGTTATTGAAAGGATTGAGCATGCCCACCAGAACGCTACCGTTCTTGATCTGGGCCAGTTCGCTGTCGCTGGGCGCCACAACCTTGAGGATCAGTTGCGCACCGAAGGTATCGGCGGCGCTTCCAATTGTGGCACCGGCTGCTTCATAAGCACTGTCGGTGACGCTGGCACTGATGCCGGCACCGCTCTGTACAGTGACTTTATGACCCTGGCCAACCAATTTCTTGATGGTTTCCGGGGTGGCTGCAACCCTAGTCTCGCCTGTCTGCGTTTCGAGAGGAACACCAATGTGCACTTGAAGCCTCCAGTGAATAACTTCTTTAAGCAGGTACCATCCTGAGGATGCGTGAGCAGCATCTGTCAGGTAGGTTGGCAATAGTGACGACGAGGCGCCAGCAGAGTCCCTCAGCGAGCCTTTTCCAGCTCAGATGCCATAGATCTCATGGGACACCTCCTCATCGAATTAATTTGCATAGTCTTCCCGAGCAAGGGGATGCCGTGCGTAAAAGGGGGAATCACAGCGCTTTGGCGCCATTTGCTACCCATTGGCAATTGAGCAACTCGGCTCGGACCCGCAAACTGTGTGCTCAGTAGCCTGCCTGCTGTTTGACCAAGCAGAAGCCACCGATGGACTGGCCGCTGCCAATATCCTTCAGGGAAGCTCCGATCAACTTGCCGCAACCACGCGGCAAGTTGAAAACTCTGTGGCGTTCAGCGCTATCTACTGCGAAACGTCCCGTACGCACCGCCTTGTCGGGCTTTTCAGCCCATTTCTCCGTGTTACCTGCGCAACTCACCCATACCCATCAGCTGTTTTCGCACCATCCACAGGTTTGACAGGGCGAACAGAGTGATCAACTGAGCGGTGTTTTTCATCAGACCACGAAAGCGCACTTTCGCTTGCCAGCGTACTCGGCGTCAGAGAGGGTCATCTGCGAAAACTCGTCCGATGGGGGCCGCGTATCTCACCAGAAACGGGAAGTCTTCTTCAGGGTTTCCTTAGAGTTAAAGAGTACTGAAGTATCTGTTTAGCTCGAACGACGTAACCTGTTCGGCTTGCCAATCGAGCCAATGCTGCCACTCGTTCTCTCGCGACGCTGCATAGTGCTCTACGAAGAGCTCACCGAAATAGTCCTTAGCAATATCCGACTCCCTGAATAGTCGATTTGCTTCAAGAAGTGATTTCGGTAGATTGGCGAAATCCGTGTTAAGGGCAGCGTTTCCTTCTGCAAACGCTGGGGCGGAAAGTTCGTGTGTCAGCCCGTAGTGCCCCCCGGCCAACATAGCCGCAAGCGAAAGATACAAGTTCGTGTCGGCACCTGGTACACGATGTTCAAAACGATAAGCGTTGCGACCTTGACTTCCAAGGATGCGCAGAGCGGCACTGCGATTGTCTTTACCCCAAGAAGCGTTTTCTGGAGACCACGACTTGTGGCTGAACCGACGATATGAATTTACGTTTGGCCTGAAAATGACAGAGAAGTCAGGCATCGTCTTTAGCAAACCAGCGCCGTAGGAAAGTGAAGCGCTTGAGAAAGCACCATTTTCGCCGTAAAAGGCATTCTCGCCATTTTGCCAAATACTTTGATGGACGTGGCCGCCGGAGCCAGACTCCCCGACTTTCCACTTCGCCATAAACGTGGCCGCCAGACCTCTTTCCGCGCATAGCTGCCGAAAATAAGTTTTGGCCCGTGTCGCATTGTCGGCTGCCCGCACGGGGTCTGCTGGGGAGAGTGCAAACTCTACTGCGCCATAGCCGAGTTCAGTGTGAAATACCTCAACCGGGATGCCGGCTTCGCGCATACGAGTGATGAAAGCGGCAGCCAGGTCGCGCACATCAGCAGCCTCGTTGAGCCTGTAGGCATTACGCATCTGACCAAACGGTTTCATTTCATGGTGGCGCCCGGCTGCCATTAAGTCCTCATCCCGATGCATGACAAATGCTTCGAACTCAATGCCAAACACGGGTTGGTAACCGGTTTCCGCGAACCTTGTCGCAACACGCTTCAATACCGATCGTGGAGCAAGAGGGTGCGGCGAGCCATCTTTCTGCTGCATGTCAAAAATGACTGCTCCAATTTCCGGTTTCCACGACCACTGGATGGCAGTTTCAACATCTGGCACTGCAATCATGTCAGGAAAGCCGTTCTCGAACGAACTGTGCTGCGTCATCCAAATATCGTCGCTGGGTGTTAATTGGTAGACAACCGAACAAAATCCACCGAGTGCATCCGGCTTGACTTTAGAGGCAGGCAAAAACTTCCCACGCAGCACACCGTCCAGGTCCACAGTCTCCATCTGAACGATATTAATGCCTGCCTCTTGCAGAGTATTGAGATCTACAGTTTTTATTCTTTCCACCAGACCCACCTCGTATTTATATTTATTTGCGAGTTTTTGAAACACTGCTATTTGGAAGATTTTCCTATAACCAATTCTTAATTGTCAGAGCCACCGCTATCGCTTGCGATAATTTTGGCCGCTCCGCCAATACGCTGCGGCTTTGTGAAGCCGACACGACGATAAATCTCTTCAGGGATAAGGCTGGGATCTTTGTATATGTACCAGGTGCATTTCCCGCCATTTTTCGCATCCGGCCAAGTCGGGGGCTCAATAACCCGCGTCGGGTAACCGAATTTACTCATCGGCATTCGCTCATTAAGCGCACAGCAATGGACGCAATAGAGGCAAATACCTTTTTTGTTCCACGCCCAGTCATGCTCCTCCGTAGTTACAGCCAGATTAAACGGTGGCTCCATCAGCGGCGTATGGTTTCCTGCGTTCGGTAGATAGGTTCTGCCACCGGAACCACAGGGAGCAAATCTCATACCCCATCGATCTTCTTCCTCGAAAACCTCGATATCACCGCGCCGCCCAGGGCCACTGAGGTGTCCGCGCAGGCCTTCCAGCGCAAAGTGCATGAGCAGGTCGAGGGAGCGCGGCCAGGGATTATTGTCTACATCGTAGCGCACGTAATAGGCATACATGGGTGCCAGGAGAGCATCCCAGAGTTCTCCTATACACTCCTCTCCAAGGTGCCTGCTCGCGACATCCAAGAGCGCATATACCCAGTCGCATTTTCGATCATGGGTACCTAGCCAGATCTCACGGGCATTGTTCAGAAGATCAAGCGCTTCCATCGAGTTCTCTGCGGCGCAGGCCACTGCAAAACTCTCGATTTCTGATTTATAACTTTCCCATCCTGCCTCAGCATCGAAATCCTCTCCGTTATCGTGCTTGAGAAGATCTTTGATGCGAGCCTCCTCTTCACTCAAGGTCCCTTCTGACACCCCACGGTCAAGCACATATTTTTTTATCTCTACAATCCAATCACGATAAAGTTCGTGTGCCTCAACGGACTCTCTAATCGTATACCTACCAAGTTGCTCAGCATCGGAAAAGCGTCGTGCCTTTAAAGCCTCTTCGGCTAATGTGTATGTAGACGTCGAATGTTCCAGGTAATCTCCCCGGCGTATTTCGTATCCTATCGCGTCGTGCCATCTCAGTGGGCCAGAAGCACTCTCAGCTTTCATTTTTCTTCCTTCACCATGCTAATCAATATGGTATGTAACTTGGCTCGGTATCTGATCCAGTCAATTCTGCACGACACAACTGCGAGAGGAGTCTTCTTAACGGCACTTAGCGCAGCCCTGCTTGAATACTTCTGAACAAGGTACGACCGAAGTTGGCCATGCCTTCACGCATACCCAACTCAACTCCAAAAGCCCAATGGTCTATGCTTCAGACCATAATCACTGACAGAGGAGCTGTCAAGATGCTGGCATGGGATCGTGGTAGTTTTCGCTAGCTTGCTCTGACCGATGGCGCCCTCCTACGACCACCTACACATGACTCATGACATGGCGCACGAGCTTCGTAATCGCTAGAGAACCAGCTAGCAGCTCTGCGCTTTCAGGGCGCAATTCTGCTCAATTGGGTAAGCCGCTGAAGGTCTGCCCTATGAAACCGCCACTCCTGCAGATCGACCAGGGCTGTTTAGTAGCCACCGCTCGAGGACAGCGTCCATCAGGTATGCACACGGCACTTAGACTCGTTTTGCATAGGCCTCCCAGGCAGAAATTACACGACGAGCGATAGCCAAGCAGCCAGGCCAAAGTGCTCGACATCAATAGAAGCCACGTCGAAAGCAGAGTGCGGGATCCTCGCCACTGCCGAGCCCCCCCACCCAGTCGAATCGATCTTCGACTGGGCAGAGAGAATCTACTTTAGCCATTTCTCAGCCGTTGTCGGGGGGTGTCAGATACGCTCCAGTCATCCCGCCGTCGACCGAAAGTGCCTGCCCCGTGATGTATGCAGAGTCATCAGAGGCGAGAAACGCCACAGTGGAAGCAATCTCCTTCGGCTGCCCCATACGCCCCATGGGGATGTGAAGTCGACGCAGCTGATACGCATCATCGTCCTCTACCAATTGCGCCGCAAGAGCAGTAGCTGTAAGACCAGGACAGATTGCGTTCACTCGAATTTTACGTCGAGCGAGTACCACTGCCAGCTCTCGCGTAAGCGAAATTACACCGCCTTTGCTTGCTGTGTAAGCGACTTGGGAGGGGCAAGATCCCATGAGCGCAACGATTGATGCGATATTGATGATGGAACCCCCGCCACTACGCTCCATGGCCGGGATCGCAAACTTCGAGCAAAGAAATACACTCTTTAGGTTAATCGAGAGTGTCAAATCCCAGACACTTTCAGGCGTCGATTCTGCATCAGTGTCGTCTCGATGGACGATGCCAGCATTGTTCACCAAGATGTCGATGCCACCAAATGCTTCAACAGCATACGCAACCATTTCTTCTACTGATTTACTGGAAGAAACATCTACTTCCATAGGTAATGCGGTGTAGCCAGAATTGCGCAGCCTGTCTGCTGTCGCCTGCGCACCGACAAAATTCTTGTCAGCGATGAGAACACTGGCACCATCCTCAGCAAGCCGCTCCGCAATGGCTTCTCCAATACCACCAGCACTACCTGTGACTATAGCGCGCTTTCCAACGAGCTTCATATTTCTAGCTCTCCTATTATTATTATACATATACCCAAAGACGATGATACGCACCTTCACGGTACGTATCATAGAAGGCCTTGGTTTGATCAGCTCAATTCGAATCCAGAATAACCGGCATTGGCCGAATCACGACATGCTTTAACATAATTAGGATAATCCATGTGAGACATGAACATTCTCGGTTTGCCGGGCACATTGGATCCCACATACCAAGAATTAGCCAGAGGATAAATTGATGCTTCTGACATAGCGTTTATGATCTTAGCCCATTCGAACTGTGCCTCCGCTGTCGGTTCAATCGCCTTGACCTGCTGCTTCTTCATATGATCCAGGCACGACATAATCCAACTTACGTTCTCTTCTGCAAGCGCAACCATATTCGCCAAGCCAGCCGGACTCCCTGGGCCATTGACCATAAAGAGATTCGGAAACCCCTGAACAGCGAGTCCAAGGTAAGTCATCGGGCCATCCGACCAAGCTTGCTTCAGCGAAATCCCATCGCGACCTTGGATATCCATGTTCAAAAGTGAGCCAGTTATTGCATCGAATCCGGTTGCATAAACAATGACATCAATGGGAATTTCACCGTCCTCAAGAACAATACCCGTCTCGTTGAGTTCTTTGATGGGATTTTCGCTGATGTCGATGAGCTGGACATTATCTCGATTGAACATTTCGAAATATCCATTGTCAACACACAGGCGCTTGCAACCAATCAGACTGTCAGGCAATAGCTTGCGAGCAGTCTCAGGATCAGCAACAATTCCTTTTATTTTTTGCCGAACAAACTCTGCAGCCGTATTGTTAGCATTTACGTCAGAGTAGATATCATTGAATGCTGCCGAGAATCCCAATCCACCTTCGTTCCAGCGCGCCTGATAGATTGCTTCTCTTTCAGCGGCGCCGACCTCGAGCGCACTCTGATTACCTACGTCAACACCCAGGCACGAGCGATTACGCCTTGCCTTCTGCCGAATAGCGGCATAGTTAGCTTTAAGGGAAGTGACTTCTTCCTCTGTCAAAGCTCTATTTTGCGAGGGCACACTGTAAGCAGGTGAGCGTTGAAGCATATATAGCTTTCCTGCTGCCTTTGCGAGCTCTGGCGCGATTTGAGCTCCCGACGAACCAGTGCCAATGACAGCTACACGCTTACCCGTTACGTCAACGCCTTCTGTAGCCCAGCGACCGGTGTGTACACTCTCCCCCTTGAACCTATCCATCCCGATTAGTTTTGGGTAGACCGGCACTGAAAGCGGCCCGGTTGCCATGATGAGACTGCGAGTAACTACAGATTTGCCGCCCTCTGTCTCGACCGTCCAAACCATCGCTTTAGAATCGTAGACAGCCGAGGTCACCCAGGTGTTGAACTCGATGGAACTCCTCAGATCGTAACGCTCCACCACGTGATGGATATAGCTCAGCAACTCAGGCTGCGCAGAGTAACGCTCGCTCCAACGCCACTCTTGTTCCAATTCAGAATCAAAGCTAAAGGAATACTCGAAACTAGGCACATCCACACGGGCCCCGGGATAGTTATTCCAGTACCACGTTCCGCCCACGTCTCCACCAGCCTCAAATAGCTGCACGTTCAAACCAAGCCTACGCGCCCGGTGAAGGGCATATAGTCCGCCCACACCCGCGCCCACTACGATTACGTCGAAATGCTTGGCCTCAGCTTTCACTACCCCAGACACGGTGCTCATGGTTAACCCCTCGGCATTTGGTTGCTTGCATAACTGATGAATAGCCTATGAATAGGGCTAATGGTATTTATGCTAGACCTTTAAACCTAACGACGCAAGCTCTACTTTTTGCGACACTGGGATCGCCATCGAAGCGGCCAGAATTATTGACTTGGCGGAGTGACTAGAGCCTTCGCCTGAGTTAGCGCCACTCGGAGCTGCCCCCTCCCCCTCTTCTATAGGCATGCAGATGCTTAAGACAGCCCGGTACCCAGCGATCGCCACCGAGACCTGAATTGCCTCGGTTTGACCCACTCGGTGCAAGATGGTTGATTTATCGCGATGGTGAAGCCGGCAATTGCTTTGAGTGTCGGGGTACACAGTGCAAACATCCCTCTCAAGCCTGTTAAGCCAGCCGCGGCCGTGTATCGACGAGGATTGGAACCAAGGCAGGCATCACCCACCGCCAGGCAGCCAAATTAGGCTGATCCAGCACAGCCGCTGGATCGCACCGCACTTGTCTCCTACTCCTCATGCCCGCTAGTAACCAGCACTTCGGCTTCGTTATTCCCGTTGCTCAACCCGCTGAATCAAGGCCCGACTCATCCAGTCACTCAGTAGGAATCTGCCACGTGCCCTTAAAGAAGGTTGCCACGCAGCAACTCCCTGCACGGACGAAGAGATCGAAGAGATCAACGCCACCGCAGTCACCGGTAAGGCCCAGGGAAGCAACTCCACGCTCGGTTGATTGACGAAGACCAATGGATTGCCGGGCCGCCGACTCCGGACAAGCGGCAGCTCACCTCGCTCACGGGATTCGTGATGGGCGTCCGGGCGCTTGCCCCAGGAAGCAATAGCAGCGCGCTCGGTCACGCCCTGGTGAGACCTTTGAGCGGGCACGCATTGACTGACATCAAACATATTGACATTGGGCCATTGGTCTATTTAGCATCCCTTTAGACAAAAAGACCCGACACCCTTTTGACATGGAGCCGGATGCGCCTTTGAATAGCTCCTCGTCGACGACTAACCCATCACACCGAAGGATGTAGCTATGTTTACCGCACTTGACGGCAAAAGCATCATTGTAACGGGCGCCTCTAAAGGTATTGGCCGAGGGATTGCGAAGAAATTTGCATCCAAGGGCGGCAAAGTCATGGTCGCTGCCCGCAGCGAAAGAGAATTGCATGATCTTGTAGAGGAAATAACCCGAGCAGGGGGCATCGCTAAGGCAACCGTGTGCGATGTATCTGATTGGGGTTCCGTGCAATACCTCGTTGAAGAAACGATTAAGGCCTTCGGTGGCGTAGACGTGCTCTGTGCCAACGCCGGTATTTATCCGCAAGCGCACATTGCTGAACTTCAACCTGAGGATTGGGATCACGTCATGTCGACGAATCTTAAGAGTACATTCCTCTGTGTCAAAGCTTGTCTACCGCAGTTTGAGCAACGGGCAGGCGGTCGCGTAGTAATTACGTCCTCTATAACCGGCCCTATCACAGGCTTTCCCGGTTTGTCACATTACAGTGCCTCGAAAGCCGGACAACTGGGCTTTATGCGTTCCGCCGCGATTGAACTCGCTCGCCATAACGCGACGATTAACGCGGTAATGCCTGGGACTATAAACACCGAAGGATTTGCGGAACTCGGTCAGGAATACGCCGATTCTGCAACTGCTGGGATCCCACTACAACGCATAGGTTCTGTCGACGATATAGCCAATGCCGCCTTGTTCTTTGCAAGTTCAGAAGCGTCTTACATCACTGGACAGACCATTGTAGTTGACGGTGGCCAGATCCTACCTGAAGCAGCGGGCTTAATAACCGCAGCCTAACCACCTCAGTTAACTTCTGCTGCAGGTGTTCAATGGAGAGGAAAGAAATGTCAAAGCAAAAGAATATCGCCATCGTAACCGGTGGCACAGGTGGCATCGGTCGAGAAATTAATGCTCGCTTGGTCGAAGCAGGTTATATCGTTGTAGCTGGCGATATGATGGTTCCTCGCGAAGAGTCCCGCAAGCCTGCCGCTGATCAACCTGAAGGGGTTATCACGTATTCCGTTGATATTCGAGACACCGAAAGTGTCGAGGAGTATGTCGCCTATGCGGCATCGCTCGGACAGTTGAAAGTGGTTGTCAACAATGCGGGTCTGCTGCGCCACGGGCTTATCGAAAATATCACCGATGATGCGCTGAACACTGTCTGGGACGTGAACATCGCTGGCGCCGCCCGAGTTTCCCGCGCTGCCAGAAAGCACCTGAAGGAAGGCGCCTCGATCATAAACATTTCCAGTATTACTGCAAAAATGGGTCGTATGCGCGGCGGCGCTATGTATGGCTCGTCGAAAGCGGCTCTTGAAGCTTTCACTCGCTACCTTGCAGTCGAACTGGCTCCCAGCGGAATCCGGGTAAACGCAGTAGCACCGGGCTTTATCACCGTACTGCCGATGAGTCCATCCATGCGCTTTATCGCCCACGGCGATAATGATGAGGAAGCACTCGCCTGGTGCACCCAGCAAACTCCTATGGGTCGACCTGGTCGTTCTGATGAAATCGCCGGCCCGGTGCTATTCCTCGCATCCGAGGATGCATCTTACATCACTGGCCATGTCTTGACGGTCGATGGCGGCGTCACCGCAGCTTAAAAAGCTGAAAGCGCCAGGGTAAAAAGCCTGGCACGGCAGCGGAATGTTGTTCTTGGAGCCATCAAGCAGTTTAACCACGCTAAAAACTGCGCTGATGGCTTTGAGATTCAATGCCATATGAAAGCGAACGTCTTGCGCGGGTTATACCTTGAAGATAACAACCACCGAAAGCTAGACATATTTAAACTTTGTAGAATACTAATTTATCTTTAGCCACATAACCTCGATTAAATTTAGTTGCATCGGCGCCTGCCGCATGTCTCGGCACTTGATACGTTGAAATTTAAAACAAGACAATGAGCATCAACTTTTTGGAGAATACAATGGGAATGTTCAATTCCGTTAATAGCGAAGGCCGGGTCGCCATTATTGGCGCCGGTTTCAGTGGCATCGCCGCAGCAATCGAATTGAAGCGCAAGGGATTGAACAATTTCATCATCCTGGAACAGGAAGCCGGGCTTGGCGGCACATGGTGGAATAACCGCTACCCGGGCGCCGAGGTTGATCTCGAGTCCCATATATATTCGTTCTCGTTTGAGTACTATGACTGGACACGTACACATGCAAGCTGGCGCGAGCTTCTGGGTTACATTCAGCATGTTGCTAGAAAGTGGAACCTCGAAAGCCACATCCATCTGAATGAACGAGTAGAATCTGTTACTTGGTCGGATGAGCGAAAGGAATACCGAATCGAAACAACCAGTTCGCAAGAAAAGATTGGGGGGCTTTTACGCACTCGGTTTCAGCGCATCGAAATTACCTCAATATCGCGCTGCTTCCCTTTTCGCCCGGAACACCAACGCATTTAAGGGCCCGCAATGCACACTTCGCGCTGGCCGGACGGGCTGGAGCATGGAAGGAAAAAATCGCATTCTGGGCACTGGCTCTTCCGCAGTTCAAGTAATCGAGGCCGCAGCTCGTGATGCAGCGGAAGTCAAGATCTTCCAGAAAGAACCCAACTGGCTACTGCCCAAGGAAGCCCGCGATTTCAGCCCTCTCGAGAGAGAGTTGCATAAGTTCGCACCGGTCTATTGGTGGAAACGCTTTAAACTGTACTTTGACTACAACAACCGTCAGTTCCGGGCGCAACATGCAAGAAGCGGTTTCAAAGTCCACCAGGATCGCGCAGCAAAGTCTAAGGCTTTCTTGGAAAAATCCCTTGCAGACCGACCTGATCTGCTCAAGCTTGCTACACCTGACTTCCCCATCGAGGCACGTCGCACTGTAATTAGTGATACCTATTACGACACAATTAAGAATCCCAAGGTTACCCTTCTGCCACAGGGTGCCAAGGATCTAACGGAAAAGGGAATTATTGATGACGCCGGTAACGAGCATGAAGTAGACATGATTGTCTATGCAACCGGCTTTGATGCTGCGAACTACCTTGCTGGCTTTAAGGTTAAAGGCATAAATGGAAAAGATCTTCACGAGACTTGGGCTGGCGAACCTGAAGCGCTGCTCGGCTTGATGGTTCCAAACTTCCCTAATTTTTTCATGATGTATGGCCCAAACACCAACGCAATTCCCCTGGTCACTTACTATGAAGCTCAGGCGAACTTCTGCGCCTCGCTGATTTCTAAAGCCGTTCGTAAGCGCAAGCAAGTCATTGAGGTTAAAGAAAAACCTTTCCGCCGCTTCAATGATCGTATCCAGCAGACCCTCTCCAAGACAGTCTGGGCATCGACCACAAACTACTTCCAAGCCGGAACTGGAAAGATCGTTTCGCAATGGCCGTTTACTCCCACTGAGTACTTGATTTCGTTGAAAATCGCACGCTTTACTGCAGTACGAATGAAGTAATGGCTAGGGCTTTATGATTCAGAATGAAGTGAAAAATCGGTATCCGTCACTCTGACTCATCGCTGCATAACCTTTGGCGTTGCCCTGATTTTGGGGCAGCGCTTTTTTTTGGAGAGTTTTATCGTGTCTACCGCCGCTTAATTTGATAACGAAGACACCACTGCCTCCGCAATCGATGGCGAAGACCGCGATGATCTAGATGTCGCGAATAATTAGCTTGAGTTAACCGAGTGCATAGACCAGTAATAATAACTGCTTTTATCATGGCCCTGAGATCGGAGAATTCATCGACGGCGGAGTCCGGCTTACCTTGATTAGCCATTGCCCTCTCATTCGACTCATCACGCCACCAGACATTTGGCGCACTCCAGGTAAAGTTGAAAAGCACAGGCATCAGTGCCTAGCGGCGCCATCATTTCGCACTGAAGTATCTGGGGCGAAAGCTCAGCAAATTAGCAGGATGCCTCCCGGCGTTGAACCAGAGCGCTTAGGTTGTTGTCCCCGCCCAGCCACACGACCTTGGTGCAAGGCCAAGCGATTGGATTCTAGCGAGCCGAAGTGGCTGAAGTTCGAAGTTCTTGGCAATACCAAGTAGGTGCCCGGAGCCTGTAGGGCGAAATGGTGCAAGTTGGAAAACCTGCAGAGGATCCTTCACGCTGGAGCGCATTAGTGAGGTTAACTTTGCCTGATGAGCCTCTTGCACCTGCTCTGATGCGGGGGTGCGCTGTCGGGAGCGATACCGACAGCCTTAAACCTTTAACTATTTTTTGCGACGAGCTTTCGGCACCAAGTCTGTCAGGCTTTCCCAAGTAGCCTCGAGGTGTTGTCGCATTTTTTCAGCCGCGAGGTCAGGATCCTTTGCTTCTATCGCTTGCAGGATCTCTTGATGATGTTCATTTGCACGATCTTCTAGGCGACTGAACACTTTACCGACAGGAAGGAACATCGCTGCCCGCGAGTCTTCTACCGCCTTCAGGAGATATTCGTTCATTGAGGCCTCGGCGATGGCGAGATGGAACTCAGAGTCCCAAGCACCGAAACGCGATATGTTGGTGAGAACGGATCGGCTCTCAGCAGAAGCGCAAATTGCATCCATCGCGTCAACTGCCTTACGCATTTTTTCAAGGTGCGCGTCTGTTCGCTTAACCGCCGCTAAACGTGCGGCAGCAGCTTCATTAGCAATGCGGAATTCGAATAGGCTGTCCAGCAGATCCATTTGGTACTCAATATAAATCTCCACTTCAGCCTGGGTTAGCTTATTTTGCTGGAGCACTGTAAGCCCGCCGCCGGCCCCACGCTTCGTAGAGACGAGCCCCTCCCCCTCGAGCACGCGGATAGCCTCGCGAATGGTGGTACGCGACACAAGCATCTGCTCAGCCAGGTCACGCTCTGGCGGCAATTTGTCACCAGGCATGAAACGCCCCAGAAAAATTGATTTTCTGATCTGCTCAACGACTAGCTCATAAGCCGCCGTGGCTCGAACAGAGCCAATCAATTGTTCAGGTTGGGGGAACTGACTGGGATTTGCTTCTACGGGATGCATTGGTTTAGCGCTCAGATGTATGAAGTCCTGTCACACGCCAACAATGGCCTAAAGGTCTACAAAAATCAATGTATTTTTGCCTACCTTTCGTTGAGGGTGACTGGCAAGCGAGGCCCTCCCAACTCTTCCGCCCGGCCATCCTAATGGCCGTCGTGCCTAGCTCTCCAATGACCTCAGCAAGTGACAGATCTGCCCGGCTCAGCCAGGAGGCTGTCTATACAGAAGAACAAGTAGATAACAAACGATGGAGTACTTGGTTGGCTCCATCGACGTTATAGCAAGATACCTAACCGTAGGTTATGTGGCGAAGCGCCATGACGGTGCTCTCAAGCTGATGAAGTACACTCAGCGTCTCTAGCCACCCCTCCGCGCTTTCAAGTTCCACAGGTGGCCAGTTAATACTGAGTGAACCATTAATAAAAACGCGGCGGAATACAACTAAAAGATCGAATCTATACCTATCCAACCTAGTAACATCGTTACATGAATGCAATCCTATGGCATAGCAACATGGTGAATTCTGTCTTTTTTTGATAACCACTTCTTTGGCGAAAAGGGCGAAAAGGGCGAAAACTCAATGTTGAGTTATTTCAATATAGCGCATATTACTGATATGCATTGCTTGGCGTGAACTAGCCAAAAACGCCCAGGATCGCAACGGCTCATTGGTATGAGGCGCCCATCCAAGCACGGGTACTGCAACACTCGAATTGTCCGACTTTGTTATCAAGACCTGTTAGCGAAAGTAGGCAAGACGGAGCTAAAATATCCGCCTCGCGCACTTAACTGCTTTCGCTACTTTCCTGTGCAGACTTATTTCAGGGCCGACGCAAGCTTCATGGCACACCCAATTAGAGCGCTGTCCGCTTCAGCCAGCAATCCTCGCAGCGAAACAAAGCCATGAATCATTTGCCCATAACACTTGTACTCGACAAGGGTGCCGTGCTCTGCAAGCCTCGACGCAAAATTCTCCCCTTCGTCGCGCAGTGGATCATAACCAGCTGTAATGATATAGGCAGGTGGGAGACCAGAAAGATCTTTAGCAAATACCGGGGATGCCAATTCGTCCTCGGAGTTACCGTCAGGCCCGAGATAACTAGCTATATAAAACGGCATGCTATTCAGTAAGTAACCTTCGGAGAACAGACGCTTAGACTCAGTCTCAGTTGCGAGATCAGTCACCGGATAAATGAGCAACTGTAATCGAATGTTTGGCCCGCCATTGCGTTTTGCTTGCAGGCAGGCAGCGATTGCCATGTTACCGCCAGCACTGTCACCGCCAACTGCGATACGCTCTGGATCTATGCCAAGGCGATCCGCATTTGCGCTGACGTACTGAACAACGTCATACGCATCCTGGGCTCCTGCTGGGAATCGATGCTCTGGGGCCAACCGGTATTCAGCGGAGATAACGACGCAGCCGGACGAGTTGGCCAGCACGCGGCAAACGGAGTCATGTGTTTCGATGTCACCACGGATGAAGCCGCCGCCATGGAAATACACCAACGCGGGATTGGCTTGTGAAGTGGCTATTAGAGGCACATATCGCCGAGCCATCAGTACTGCCGACTTCGTCTCAATGAAAAAATCGACCAGTTCTCGCATTCGTGGGGCAGGCGCATCGACCGCCGCCATATCAGCTTTCCACTCTTCTCGGGCATCGTCCGGGTCTTGAACCTCCACCGGCACCGCATTCGGGTTTTCGGGTTGGGCAAGGATGTCCTTCAGGATAGGGTGCAGATCGCTCATTTTTCCCCCTCAGTGTGTAAGGTGAAGCCGGGCCGCGAAGCGGCAGTTAGGGTTAGCAGCTCCGGCCATACTTTCACAACCAAAAGGTACTTTCAATAGACCATTGGATTTTCTGGTGATTTATTGCCTTCACTATCCCTCCTCCTCCTCCTACACCCCGATGCGCGTGGCGTTCTGGAGCAATAACGCGGAAACGCTGTATCAGGCCATCAAGGGCGGCGCTGGCTGGGGTTGCATGTCTCAGTTTCTTGCGCATCAAGACCTTCTTGATGGTCATCTGGAATGTCTGCTACCGCAATTACGACTACCGCCTTACAACTCCGTCTGCATCGTCTACAGCCAGCGGGAGCTGCCACTTCGGACGCAGCTCTTTCTTGACTTGTTGCATAGCGCCGTGACTGATGATTTATGGTCCCCTGCACACCGACTTACGTAACTATGCCCCTATGGCTTGCGCTACGACGAAAAACAAAAAAATGTCATTGTTGAAGAAGCCAAAAAAGTTCGTGAGGTCGGATTCTACCGGTCGCGACAGGCAACAATCGGCCAAAAGCAGACACTGGCCAGACACACAGTGCTGTAGTAGCGTTGTGCCCATGCCTTCGTCGAATACCACGACAAACGACCGGCCTCATGCGTGACGTATAACACCCTTGTACCTCCACCGAACCGCTGTAATGTGTAGCCTAGACAGGGATAGTGAATCGCCCCGGGTTTCGTGGAGGCCTCAACTCTTGAGAAGATGAGGCCATGAGAAAGACCACGACCTACTCCCCCGAAGTCCGTGAACGTGCTGTACGCATGGTTCTGGAGCACCTGAACGACTATCCGTCCGAGTGGGCGGCCATCGAGTCCATCGCCCCCAAGATTGGCTGTGCAGCGCAAACCCTACATGGCTGGGTGCGTCGTTATCAGACCAACACCGGGCAGCGGCCCGGTCAAACCACGGAAGAGCATGAGCGCATCAAGACGCTGGAGCGAGAAGTGCGAGAGCTGCGCAAGGCCAACGAGATCCTGCGCCTGGCCAGTGCGTATTTTGCCCAGGCGGAGCTCGACCGCCGCACCAAGTCCTGAGGGCGTTTGTTGACCAGCATCGTGACCGTCTTGGGGTCGAGTCGATCTGCCGCGTCTTGCGGATCGCCCCATCCGGTTACCGGAAGCATGCAGCCCGGCTTCGTAACCCCGCACTGCGCTCCTGTCGTGCTCGGCGTGACGAGGTGTTGATCGCGGAAATCCAGCGAGTGTGGAATGCCAACATGCAGTGCTATGGCGCGATGAAGGTCTGGAAGCAACTCAGGCGAGAGCGCGTCGATGTGGCCAGGTGCACCGTGGAGCGTTTGATGCGTCAGGTCGGATTACAGGGCATACGGCGTGGTCAGGTCGTGCGGACAACGGTATCGGGCGACCAAACCGTATGCCCGCTGGATCGTGTCCAGCGTCAGTTCCATGCCGACCGGCCTAACCAGCTGTGGGTGTCGGACTTCACCTACATTTCGACCTGGCAGGGATGGTTGTATGTGGCCTTCGTGATCGACGTATTTGCACGCCGTATCGTCGGCTGGCGAGTCAGTACCAGCATGAAGACCGACTTCGTACTGGATGCCTTGGACCAGGCCCTGTATGACCGCCAGTCCAGTCGTACGGGCGGCCTGATCCATCACAGCGACCGCGGCAGCCAGTACGTCTCGATTCGCTACACCGAACGCCTGGCCGAGGCCGGCATCGAGCCCTCGGTCGGCAGCAAAGGCGATAGCTATGACAATGCCCTGGCCGAAACCATCAACGGGCTGTACAAGGCAGAGCTGATTCACCGGCAATCATGGAAGAGCCGCGAGGCTGTCGAGCTGGCCACCCTGAAGTGGGTGCACTGGTACAACCACCAGCGTCTGCTGGGCTCAATCGGCTATATCCCGCCGGCGGAGGCTGAGACAAACTTCTACCGGCAACAAGCCAGTCAGGCCATTGCGGCCTGACTTAAACGAAACGGCCTCCACAATAGCCGGGGCGATTCATAGACGAGAGAGTGAGGAATGTTATCCACCACGCCCGCAAAAGCTTTATCGCACCATTTGGTGTCTATTTATAGTTAACCGACACAAGGAAAGTACGGGTGAATCAACAATTACTTAGAACGCGAGAAAAATGGTATTCGGCTTTCATTGCCGGAGACGTTGGCACAATGCATGAAATCGAAGCCGAGTCTTTTACTGTGATAAACG
This sequence comes from Pseudomonas cavernicola, assembly GCF_003596405.1. Classification (NCBI taxonomy): domain Bacteria; kingdom Pseudomonadati; phylum Pseudomonadota; class Gammaproteobacteria; order Pseudomonadales; family Pseudomonadaceae; genus Pseudomonas; species Pseudomonas cavernicola. The sequence goes on along the minus strand of NZ_QYUR01000008.1, from coordinate 563,776 downwards.
ACTTAGGCGCACAAAATAAAAATGAACAACTTAATAATATCTCCAAAGCAATTGATGGCGGCCATTGGTTTGCCCCTGGAAGTCGCACCCAAGACCTGAGCTTAGAGATATTACATCTTGGCAATTTTGCTTTTATTCATGGCCAAGGGCGCACAATATCTAAAAATAATGAAACGCCAGAAATTTTCTTTAGTGAGCTATGGCAAAACATTGAAGGGCAATGGTGTGTAATCAACTTACACTACACAACATGCCGTAACTAAAACGTCCTGCGCAATGTATCGGCTAACTAGTGGTTCAAGCCGTTCGCTTCGCTCACTCGGGACGGGCTAAAGCCCGCCCCTTAACCAAACGTTATCCAACAATAGGCCCCATCGGAGTAGGGAAACCGTAAATGGCAAGGATTCAGGTTGGCGAAAAATCAAAAAAGCAGCTATTACGCTGTATAGACACTCGGTGGAGCATAACGAAGTAATGCGCACACCGAGTGTCTATACAGCGGTGCGGTGCGATTTTTCGTTTTTATCCGACCTGATTTTTCGTTGCATTTACGACTCTGCTGCGCAGAGCAGGGAGTATTGTCGGATAACTAGTCGCTCAAGCACACACTCGCAAGAAGCACGCGAGCGGTGCTTAGCTCCGAATAGTTAGGCCATTACTCCATGACCAACCGCTCAAAATATACAATCGTAACTTTGGTCATCCTTTACGCGGTTTTATGGTGGCAATTTTATTCATTAAGCGCACATCATCATTGCCTTGAGCATGGCGGTTCATACCTCACTGGGGTTAAGGGAGTATGCGATGGACCTACGGATGAATATCTGCCCTTATGGAAATCTGCGGGACTATTTTCATGGTTAGTTCAGTTTCTTTTGCCCGCATTTGGTGTTGGGCTGTTCTACCTAGCATTTCGCGGCTTAGTTGTCCTTTATGGTTTAATTCGCCGCCTAACCCGTCCATCAAGCGGGACGCGCTAAAGCGCGCCCCTTATGTCCAACGTTAGGCGTTAACTTGTTTACGGGCCGCTCGGTGTAAATCCATGAAACTTATTAAAGCCTTGTTGTCGACAATACTCCTATTAATAACATTATTAATAATTCTGCTAGGAATTCGCAGCGAGAACTTTCCAAGCGCAAGCCACCTACTCGGAATTAGTATTTGCCTTATTTTTTCAGTTGTTCCATGGATTTTTTCAGGAAAACCGAGATCACGAGAGCTTGGCTTGCTCTTAATCCCGGTAACAATAGGCGTACTATTCTATTCATATCAAGTCTTCCTAGGATATTCCGATCCAAATTCAGATTGCTCAAGCCTCAAGAGAAAGGCGGCCTGCCTACTATTTAGCTGGCTGTACAACAATATCGGTCAGCAGTGGTTTGCGTTACTATTCTTCGGCTTAGGTTTATTCATTCTAATAGTTGCAATCAAATTAATATTTGCGGGAAAACCCAGCCTCACAAACGGTTGAAGCCGTTCGCTTCGCTCACTGGAACCGCGTTCCGCGGCCCCTTAACCTAAACGTTAGCTAATTATGCCCCGCACACTTAAAGTCATGTTTTTATTCGCGCTCCTCGCTCCTGCCATCTTCATGCTATGGGCAACACTGCTTCACGCATTCGACTCAACAGATGCCCCCATTAATCAACTGCTATCAAAGCTACCAAACACATTACTGGGAATAACATGGCTATCGGCCCCAGGCTGCGGCCTATACCTGGCCGCAAGAATATCGAACCGCTTAGTTTTTTCTATTATTTGCGCCTTATTGGTCTTGGCGTTTTCATTACTATTTAGCAAGCTCGCTCTCGAAACGCTCGGAGGCTTTGTTATTGGCGCATTAGTTATATTTGAGGGCATCATAGCGTTAATTTTGTTGCCTCTAGCATACTGCGCGAGCCCCAAAAGGAGCTAACATACGGTTCAAGTCGTTCGCTTCGCTGACTGGGACCGAGTTCCGCGGCCCCTTAACCTGAACGTTATGCGCCATAAGCCATGAATATCATCGAAGCAATAAAAGAATCGTGGAGCTGGGTCGGCATTGAACCAGAAGAAATTGTGGGCGAAAACGACTTCGGCAATCTCATAGTCAGGGACTATAGAGGCAGGTATTGGCGTCTATGCCCTGAAGATGCTTATTGCAAAGTTATCGCCGAGAATCGAAACGAGCTTGATGCCCTTTCGACAAACCAAGACTTCTTAGCTGACTGGTACATGGCTGCTTTGGCTGAGCAAGCTAAAGAAAAACTCGGCCCATTGCAGCCTGGGCGTAAATATCACTTGGTCATACCAGGCGTGCTGGGTGGCGAATACGGAATATCAAATATCCGTACAGTTTCTCAAGTTTCGCAAATACATCTTTCAGGCGAAATTGGCAAACAAATCGCCGAACTCCCTGATGGCGCAAAAGTACAGCTTAGGGTTATCGAGTAATGGCGCATAACAAATCGCTCAAATCGCTCACTTTGTTCGCTGGGACGGCGTTCCGCCGCCCCTTAGCTTAATCGTTAGGCAAGTGGGAGCCTGATTAAAGCGTTCACTTGGAAATTTCGCGCGGCTAAAAATGTACGTAACATCGGCGGTTCATCGCCACACCGCGTCGCCTGTAAGTAAGTGCCGTTATTTGCACCGCCAAACGGAGTTGGATTTATGTCATGTGCTACTGCAAATAACTTACTCAGTACACTCGCCGCATCGGTGGCGTCAGCCTTTTCTTTTTACGCTGCTACCACTACCGCGTTGTGCCAGGGCGGCCTAACATGCGGCTCAAATCGTTCGCTTCGCTCACTGGGACGGGCTAAAGCCCGCCCCTTAGCCAACCGTTAGGCCTCAGAAGGTATCGTTATGCGCGTACAACTAGAGCCCCCAAATCAGCCTGAAGTCATTTCGCTCATTGCGGAGCTGGACGCTTACCAGGACACCTTGTATCCAGCCGAAGCACGATACGCGCTGGACCTGATTACCCTGGAACAGGAAAACGTGTTGTTCGTCGTTGCAAGGGACAACGACGGAGCAGCCATTGGTTGTGGAGCGGTCGTTCTCGGTCGCGAGGCGGGGGAACTCAAGCGCATGTTTGTGCGCCCCGCTTTCCGCGCGCAGGGAGCGGCTGCACAGGTGTTGGCGAAACTCGAAGTCGAATCCTTTAAGCGCGGTTGCCGCCTTGTGCAACTCGAAACTGGGCCTAACCAGCCCGAAGCCCTGGCGTTCTACAGAAAGCATGGCTTTCAAGTCTGCGGCGCGTTTGGAGACTACCCTGAACATCCGTTTAGCGTATTCATGCAAAAGGGGCTCAGTGGTACTCAGTCTGCGGCCTAACCAATCGTATATGGACTCTCCCCCACAAGTAGTGAGCAAAGCTCTTCCAACCCTGTCGTCAGTGCGGTTGCATTCGTATATCCGGCCTGTAATGGGCGTCACCGCCCTGGCCACTCTGTAGTTCGCGCAACGGGGGGCCAAGCGCTCATAGACGAAGGCAGGTAACTTCCGAAGTTGAATGACCGCAGTGGGTCGACTGCTGCCGGTCGTGACAGGCCGAAGTCAACTCGAAGTTGACGCTCAGCATCATCAATATGGTGGTCACCGATTGTTTTTCGCACGGGGATCCCTTCTCTTAAAAACGAATTTTGATGCCAAAATTGGCTGTTTAAGCGGTTATTTGGCCATTATCTTTCGATGTTTTTCTTTTCACTCAGGTAGTTACGTGGGTCCGGCCCTCTACGACCAGCAAGTAGACAAAACAGGGCGCCCTACTACAAATGTCAAATGTAAGACCTGACCCCAACGTCATAACTCTCTATAAATTAAAGCTTGCATCCCATTTTATCCGCAATATCAAACTCACGTTGCCAACTTTGCCGAATTTCCTTGGCGCAATCAAAGCGAGGGTCAAATTCGAGTTTGCGAACCTTTTTTACCTGTTCATAACAGGCAGTGCCAGGCTTGTTATCATTAGTATTCCAGGCTTGATCTATTTGCGAGGGGTAGCATTTTCCATCTTCCTCGGCGGATTGAGCGGAAGCAATTAGGAAAATAACGCCAGAAAATACGAAAATAGTTTTTTTAAATTGACGTTCGCGCTGCATAGGTTTTCTCTCTCGACAATGGTTATCTAAACTTAAAAAACATATCAATCCTTCGTGCGCGAGCATCGGCCTCAATAGCCGGTCGGCGAAAAGGTGACTGATTTATTTATAGACCAGAAAGGGGACAGATTTAATTTTTTTCCACGGCCTGACCGGCCGCTTCGGGTCGGTTGCGGTCATTCGCGAAAGGCTGCTTTCGACCCGATACTCAATAGCTTCTACAAAATAGGGGCGATTCACGGCTCAACTCGAAAATGAGTCAATGAAGCAAAGATTTAGGTCTTAGCCCATAGTCTCCATAGGCTGACCGTTAAAAGCCCTCCAGCAGCAAGCAAGGAGAGCAGCAGCAACAATTGTCGCGGGCTGCGCTTGTCGATGCGTCCCTCCAGGCATCGCGCCAAGCCATAGCCGGCGACTACCCCGGGAGCCAACTTGAACGTCGCGCTCAGGTAGTCGAGTGGCATGCGCCCCTGGGAGAGCAGGAACAGCAAGGAGACTGGGGTGGTCAGTAGAAAGAAGGCCGCCAACTCATCGCGGGTGTTTACTCGGCTGCGCCCCTGATAGACCAGCGCCATGGGCGGGCCTCCCACCGAGGTCGCGGTGCCCATGAGCCCCGAGCAGAAGCCAGCGATGGCCAGGTTTTGCGGAGTGCAGCGCACCTCCAGCCAGCGGTAGCTGAAGATCGTCGCCAGCAGCACGGAACAGCCCAGCAGCAGGCCGAGCCATGTCGAGGACAGCCAGGCCAGCAGCAGCCCCCCGCACCAGGCGCCGGGCAGCCTTGCCAGGATCGCCGGCATGGGCCGGCGCCAGGCCAGCGGCTGGCGATTGCCGAGCCGCATGCAGAGGGCCAGGAGAAAACCCAGCAACAACACCGGCCCCGGCACATAGCGCGGCTCGAGCAGATACAGCAGGGGCGCCGCCAGCAGGGCGAAGCCGATGCCCAGCAGCCCTTGCACCAGGCTGCCGAACAGCACGATAAGCAGTGCCAGGCATTCGATGCCGCTGTAGCCCATGAGTGCTTGCCAGCGACTAGCGCTTCAGCGCCCGCCGGCGCCGCTGCGCGAGTGCTCGGAGTTTTCCACCAGTACCGCCTCGGCCAGGTGGTTGAGGCTCTGCCACAGCTCGTTCGAGATATCCATGCCGCCCTCCAGGGCCCCCTCGCCCGCACGGGCGAACTGCTCCGGGATGACCTGCCGATAGCCCGAGCGTTTGGCTCCTGCGCCGTGCAACTGACCCTGCAGGTCGATGCGGGTGCTGAACATCAGAGTCAGGGTCTGGCTATCCGCCGCCGTCCCCGAGTCCGCCAGCAGGGCTTCGCTGTAACTGGGATAGCTCGCCTCCGCCGCGATGCTGGCGACATGCTCGCTGGCCGGCTGTTTGCCGTTCTGCCAGTAGGCCAGCACGCTGATGCCGTGGCGGGCGCTGTCGACAAGCAGCTTGAGGATGAACTTGCGGTTGTGGCAGTTGCGCACCTTGACATTGACGCAGCCCTGCTCCAGCACCTTGGTCTGGGCCAGCTCGACTATGGTCGGCAGGCAGTTCAGGCCACTGCGCCCGTGACAGTCGAACAGCAGCGCCTGACTCTCCTCGGCGAGCAGCTCCAGTGGCGGGCGCTGGATGTCGGCGACATAGGGCAGCGAGCGCTGCAGTTCGGCAAACCCCTGTTCGCCATGCACCTGCAGCCACTTGACCAGGGCGGCGGCATCCTCGTAGTAGCCGATGGGATAACCCATGCCCTCGAACACCCGCTTGAGCAGGGCGGTCAATTCATTCGACGAGATCAACATCAGCGGGTCTCCAGGGACGGGGCCAGTGGCAGGAACCAGTCGTCCTCGAACGGCTGGCCGATATCCTCCAGCAGCGGCGCGCCCTGGAACATGGTGTTGCGCACCCACAGGCGCGAGCGCGGATCGAACTTGCTCACGCCGAAGAAGGCCAGCTTGCAGCGCAGCAGGTGCATCGGCAGCACCTGGCGATCCAGCAGGTTGGCCTGGATCTCGCCGTAGTGGGTCTTGGCCATGCTCTGGATGCGCCGGACGATGCCACGTTGATCGGGGTGGCGCAGGAGGAAGCTGGCGGTGCACTGTTGCGGGTTTTCGTCCAGGTAGACACAGAGCTGGCGATAGCACTGCTGCACCAGGTAGCCGATACCCAGCGGCATCTGCTTGTCGCGGCCAGTTTCCAGATTGCAGTTGCCCAGGCGCGGCTCCTGCTTCTCCTCGGAGCGGTACCAGAAGGTCTCGGTGGCGCCGTCCGTGTCGAAGTCGATGGCCAGCGCCCAGGCGTAATGCTGCTCGATCAGCGCGCGCAGTTGATTGGCCGCCATCTCCGGTTGCAACTCCAGCGACTCGACCAAGGCGAAGCGGTCTTCCAGGGCGTCCACCAGCTCCGGATAGAGTTCCAGCAGGATGCAGTTGAGCAGTTCCTGGCCTTGCAGGCTGAGCTGTCGCTCGGCCCAGGCGAGCAGTTGTGCCCAGTTGTCCAGGTGATGGCCGCCCAGCCAATCCTGCAACGCGGCGAAGTCCTCCAGCACCACGCGGTTATTGCCGGTCTGCCAGCCGTCCTCGGTGACGGTTTCCTCGATATGACGAATGCCACGGACGACCAGTGCATGCAGGCGCGCCAGACGCTCGGCCGTCACCTGACCGAGGCCGCGTACCCGTGCCAGGGCCAGCTCGCGCATCTCGATCCAGCGGCTGATCAGCTGCGGGTGATTGATCAGATAGGGCGCCATACCGAGGCCCGTGGAGTTGCCGATGCCGAAGTAGCGCTTGAGCGCCGGCTGCAACGGCGCCGCCGTCTCCGGCGCGCGCTGCCGGGCAATGTATTCGGCCTGCTGCAGGCTGAAGTTGCGCAGCATGAAACAGTTGAACATCTCGGCGGCGAAGGGTCGGGCGAAGTCCGGGTGCTTGCCGCTGACCTTCTCCCAGTCGGCCATGCCCAGCTTGCCACTGCCATAGACCGCGGTGGTGCGGTAGAGGTAGCCGACCCGGGCGATCTGCTCCACCGCCGGCTGCTGGCCGGCGCTCAGGGCCGCCACCACGCTGTCGAAGTTGCGCACGCTGCGATTGGCCCGCGACAGCACCATCACCCGCGAGTCGAGGCGCCCGGCTTCCTGCAGCGGCACGTTGCGCCGCAAGTATTCGACATAGTCGTCGTCCACCTCACCTTCGCACAGCGCCATGGTCAGGTCCCACTCGCTGGCGATCACCCGGTCGTTGCGCTTTTCCGGGTCCAGGTACTGGGAAAACAGCACGAAACTGAAGAGATCGCCGGTCGTTTGAACGCGGTAGACCACCGTGCCGTAGCCCTCGGCATCCAGCTCGAAACGCCGCGCCTTGATCTGCCAACCCTCGCGCATGATCTTGCGCACCAGGCTGCGCATGAAGCTTAGGCGGCTCTGATGCAGACTGCCGAGGCGTTCCAGGTCCATGACTACATGGGCCGGACGCATGCGGATCGCCTGTGCCCCGCGCATGCCGGGATCGATGCTTGAAGGGGTGTTCATACGCTGGCCCTCAACTGGCGGACACCGCAACCGCAATACGGCCTGTTAAGGGCCAAGAGGGATGCGGAGGATTGTTGTTGTCTGCCGCCGATGGTGGTCCACGGGCGCCTGCGGGGCAATTCAGATCGCCCTATCAGCTGATAAGTGAAACTTATCTATATGGTCTTCTTAATCAGATAATGGCTGTTTTCACCAATCGCCCGGCTCTAGTTCATTGTCGCGCAGGATGAACTCGAACAAGGCCTGCGCCGCCACGGGTAACGAGCGGTTGGCCTGACGCACGATGCCGATGTCGCGGGTCACCAGCGGGTCGCTCAGCGGAATGAAGCGCAGCTGGCCGTGTTCCGGCGGAAAGGCGAAACGCGGCAGGGTGGTGATACCCATCCCGGCCTCGAGCATGGCCAGCAGGGAGATCATGTTAGACATATAGAATTGCGAGTCGGCCACCAATTCCTCTGCCTCGCTGCCGGCCAGCAGGCGCGAGGTGCCATTGGCTATCAGCCGCTCGCCACGCAGCTGGCGCCAGCCCAATTGCGGCTCCTCAGCCAATGGATGGTCGCACCGGCAGACCACGCCGACGCTGTCTTCCCAGATCGGGATGAACTGGATGTCGCTTCCCGCCTCCCAGAGGCTGGCGATACCGAAGTCCACCTGCTGGCTCTCCACCATCGCCAGCACCGCTTCGGAGTTGTCGTCGAACAGGCTCACATGCAGGTCCGTCGCATCGCCGATGAAGCGGGTGAGGATGTCCGGCAGCAGGCGGCTGGCGATCGAGGGTACCGAGGCGATACGCAGGTGCCCAGACTTGTGCTGGGCGATCAGGTTCATATCCTTGACCACTCGATCGTGGTGCGCGATCAGTTCCTTGGCGTAGCCTAGGAACTGCACCCCGAAAGGCGTCAACTCCGGCCTGGCCACGCGTGCGTTGCGCTTCTCGAACAAGGATTGCCCGAGCTTGTTCTCCAGGTCGCGGATCGACAGGGAAATCGCCGGTTGGGTTCGGTGCGCTCTTTCCGCTGCCGCATGGAAACCATGCAGTTCGGCGACCCAGACGAAATGCCGTAGTTGCACGATCTTGAGGTCAGGCAGCATGGTAAGTTTTCCTTATCAAACAATATTTACTATTAATTTTAGTTTATTCGGAGCGCCGCCTACCATGCGATCACAGCATGAGAGGAGGTGCATATGCCCAGCGATATCTTCCGTAACTATATTAATGGCGAGTGGCTAACTGGCTCTGCCACCGTTGCTAACGTCAGCCCCGCCAACATCGCGGACGTACTCGGCCACTTCGCCCAGGCCGATGCCGCGCAGGTCGAGCAGGCCATCGAGGCGGCCAGCGCGGCTCAGGTGGTTTGGGAGCGCAGTGGGCTCGAACAGCGCTACCAGGTGTTGATGGCCATCGGCGATGAGCTGATTGCGCGCAAGGCCGAACTGGGTGAACAACTCGCCCGCGAGGAAGGCAAGACCCTGGCCGAGGGCATCGGCGAGGTTTATCGCTCCGGTCAGTTCTTTCATTACTACGCTGCCGAAGTGCTGCGCCAGATGGGCGAGACCGCCGATTCGGTGCGCCCGGGTGTGGAGATCGAAATGCGCCGCGAGCCGGTGGGTGTGGTCGCCATCATCACCCCCTGGAACTTCCCCATGGCTACTGCAGCCTGGAAGATCGCCCCGGCACTGGCGTTCGGCAATGCGGTGGTGTTCAAACCGGCCAACGCAGTGCCGGCCAGCGCCTGGACACTGACTGAAATCATCTCCCGCCAGGGGCTGCCGGCCGGTACGTTCAATCTGGTGATGGGTAGCGGCGCCATCGTTGGCGACCGCCTGATCCACTCGCCGAAGATCAACGCCTTGAGTTTCACCGGTTCGGTCGACACCGGGCGCAAGGTCGCGGCCGCCACGGCCGTCAATTTTGTTCGCTGCCAGCTAGAAATGGGCAGCAAGAACGCCCTGATCGTGCTCGACGATGCCGACCTGGAACTGGCCGTGGACTGCGCGCTGAACGGTGCCTTCTTCGGCACCGGGCAGAAGTGCACCGCCTCCTCGCGGCTGATCGTCACCGCCGGGGTGCATGACCGCTTCGTCGCGGCGCTGATCGAGCGCATCGGCCAACTCAAGGTCGGCCACCCGCTGCGCGAAGGCGTGCAGATCGGCGCGGTGATCGACGAGAAGCAGCTCAACCAGAATCTGCGCTACATCCAGCAGGCCCAGGCCGATGGCGCCCGCCTGGCCTGCGGCGGCGAGCGTATTAGCGAGGAGCAGGAAGGCTTCTATATGCGCCCGGCGCTGTTCGTCGACACCCGCAACGACATGCAGATCAACCGCGACGAGGTGTTCGGCCCGATCGCCTGTGTGATCAAGGTCGCGGACTACGAAGAAGCCCTGGCCACCCTCAACGACACCCGTTTCGGCCTGACCGCCGGGATCATCACCCAGTCGCTGAAGTACGCCAGCGACTTCAAGCGCCGCGCCAAGACCGGCTGCGTGATGGTCAACCTGCCAACCGCGGGAACCGATTACCACGTGCCATTCGGCGGTCGCAAGGATTCCAGCTTCGGCCCGCGCGAACAGGGGCAATACGCCCGCGACTTCTACACGGTGGTCAAGACCACCTACGTGCGTCCCTGAACCGGAGACCGCCATGCACGAGCTTCTGATGATCGATGGCCTGCAATATTCCAACTGGAGCCCGGAGATTTTCCGCCAGATGCAGGCCGGTGGACTGAGCGCGGTGCACGCCACCATCGCTTACCACGAGAATGCCCGGGAAACCCTGTCGCGAATCGGCGAGTGGAACCGCCGGTTCGAGGCCTGGCCCGAGCTAATCCGCCCGGTGCACCACGCCGCGGATATCCGTCTCGCTCACGAGGAGGGACGGGTCGGAATCTTCTTCGGATTCCAAAATTGTTCGCCCATCGAAGATGACATCGATCTGGTGGAGATCTTCCGCCAGCTCGGCGTCTTCATCATGCAACTTACCTACAACAACCAGAGCCTGCTCGCCAGCGGCTGCTATGAGAACGAAGACAACGGCATCAGCCGCTTTGGCCGGCAGGTGATCCGCGAGATGAACCGCGTCGGCATGCTCATCGACATGTCCCACAGCGCCGAACGCAGCACCCTGGAAGCCATCGAGCTGTCGAGCGGCCGGTGATCGTCTCCCATGCCAACCCGTCAGCTTCCACGCCGCCAAGCGCAACAAGTCCGATGCGGTGCTGCGGGGCATCGCCGAATCCGGCGGGCTGCTCGGTTTCAGCACCTACCCCTTCCACCTCAAGGGCGCCTCCGCCTGCACGCTGGAGGAGTTCTGCGACATGGTCGCGCGTACCGCCGAGCTGATGGGCGTCGAGCACATCGGCATCGGCACCGACCTCTGCCAGCAACAACCGCTGCAAGTTCTGGAATGGATGCGCAACGGCCGCTGGAGCAAGGACAAGGACTACGGCGAAGGCTCGGCGGACAACGCCAACTGGCCAACGCCCCTGCAATGGTTCCGCGACAGCCGGGATTTCCCGACCATCGCCCAAGGACTGCGCACCCGCGGCTTCGCCGAAGACGAGGTGCGCAAGATCATGGGACTCAACTGGCTGCGCCTGCTGGAAAGCTCCACCGCGCCGCAAGCCTGACTCCCGATACCCACCGTGAGGGCAGCATGAACAATAATAATTACGCCTCGTCCATCTCCTCGTCCGGAGACGGCCTGTGCCGGCAGCACTGCCACCAGCGATTTCACCCTCCCGCGCAACGAGCCGATCGCAGCGGCCCGACGGCGAATGCCGCACCGTTCTGACCAGGCGGGCCTGCCCCGCTTCGTATCCCGATCGTCAAACGCTCCGCAGCCCTGACGGGCAGTACGGAGCCCCGAGCGCATACCTTGGAGGCGTCATGAAACTCTCCACTACCCAACAAGTCGTTAGCGAGCCGCTGAGCTGTGCAGCCCTGAAAGGCATCGACTGGCCGCTGTTCATCATCAGCGGCGGTTTCCTGCTGGCATTCCTGGTGGCGGCCCTGGTCGACATCGACAGCGTGTCAGGTCTGGTGAACACGCTGTTCGCCTGGTCGACGAAGTTCTTCGGCCTGTATTGGCAGGTTCTAATGCTGCTCACCTTCCTGGTGAGCCTGGGAATCTGCTGTACGAAATGCGGTCGCGTGCGCCTGGGTGGCGTCGACCAGAAGCCCGATACCAGTACGTTCAACTGGATCGCGGTCATCATGTGCGCCCTGCTCGCCGGTGGCGGCGCCTTCTGGGCTGCGGCCGAGCCGCTGATGCACTTCGCGAGCCCGCCACCGCTGTTCGCCGGGGTGCAACCGCACACCGAAGCGGCAGGGTATGCGGCGCTCGCCCAATCCTACGTGCACTGGGGATTCCTGGCCTGGGCGGTACTCGGCAGCCTGCTGGCGATCGTGCTGATGCATCTGCATTACGACAAGGGCCTGCCTCTGGCTCCGCGTACACTGCTCTACCCGCTACTCGGCCAGCGCGCACTGAAAGGGCCAATCGGCACGCTGGCAGATGCCACCTCGATCATCGCCGTGGTCGCCGGCACGATCGGTCCGATCGGATTCCTCGGCTTGCAGATCAGCAATGCGTTGCATGCCGTCTTGGGCATCCCGAACGACATCACCACCCAGGCCATCACCATCATCCTGGTGACCGTGATGTACACCACCTCGTGCCTGGTGGGGCTCAAGGGCATCCGCTTCGTCAGCGAAATCAACGTGTGGCTGATGATCGGCCTGGCCGTCTTCATGGTCGCGCTCGGGCCGACCGCCTTCATCCTGGGCGGTTTCCCGAAGGCTTTCGGCTTGCACCTCGAACACTTCATCCCGATGACGCTGTTCCGCGCCGATCCGAAATGGCTCGACTGGTGGACGGTGTTCTACTGGGGCTGGTTCATTGGCTACGCTCCAATGGTGGCGCTCTACGTTGCCAAGATCTCGCGCGGACGCACCATCCGCGAAATCATCCTGACACTGTCGATCATCGCCCCGATCGTGACCATGTTCTGGTTCACCGTGGTCGGCGGCACCGGCATCGGGCTGGAACTACAGACCCCAGGCATAGTCACCGCCAATGGCGCCGGGCCCGAGGCCCTGCTGCTGGGCGTGACCCAGAGCCTGCCACTCGGGGGCGTGATCTCCGCACTATTCCTGTTCCTGAGCTTCATCTCGGTCGCTACCAACGGCGACGCGATGGCTTTCACCGTGGCGATGGCGATGTCGGGCAACGACAAGCCGAAGAAGTGGCTGAGAGCGTTCTGGGCAATCGGCATGGGGCTGGCTGCGGTGGTGCTGATCACGATTGGTGCGGGCGGCGTGACGGCGCTGCAGTCTTTCATCGTCATCACCGCCGTGCCGGTTTCCCTGCTGATCCTGCCGTCGCTCTGGGATGCGCTAAGAATCGCCAGGCGCATGGCGGTGGAGCAGCAAATCTAGGTTTTGAGGGAGCGCGGTACCCGCCGCCTCCCTCTTTTTATTTCTAACTCCGGAGTAGTCGATGAAACAGGCAGTCAAAACCCAGTTGTTCCCGTCTAAAGCCCCACTGGAATGGGCAGTTATCGGCAACGGCACCCTGTACACCGCGCAGATCCCTATCGATGCGCAAGGCCAGGTGGTACCCGGCGGCATCGAGGCACAGACGCGCCAGACCCTGGACAACCTCAAACACACGCTGGAGGCGGCCGGCCTGGGCATGGACGCGGTGACCCAGGTGCTGATCTACGTGACCGACCGCTCCTACCTGGCCACGGTCAACGCGGTCTATGGCGAATACTTCGCTGCGCCTTACCCGAATCGCGCCGCCATGGTCATCGCCGGCCTGGCCCGCGAGGAGATGCTGGTGGAGTTGGTGGTATACGCCGCCGCCTGACCCTCTCGTATCCACTGCACGCTTGAACGGCAATCCCGGCTAGTGGCCTGTTTGCTTAGTCCGTTAACTTGAAAGCGAGCGAGGAAGCACTGGTTTTCCTTCTCCCGCCGGGAGACGACTGCATGGCTGCAGGAGGTAAGGCAGTGCAGAATCCCAAAGCTGAGGGATCGGGGTGAGGGAAACGGCGGGTCGTAGGCTGGGTAGAGCCCTTTTTTGGTGAAACCCAGCGTGGTAACAGGGGCATCGCTGGGTTTCGCTTCGCTCTATGCCAGCCTACAGAGAGACCACGATATTAACCAGAGGGACACTAGAATGTTATCCACCAAGCCCGTGAAAGCGTTATCACACCACTTAGTGTCTATTTATAGTTGGGCCCTCAACTTATTTTTTGGAAACAAGAAGACTGTGAAACCCAGATTAATAAGCTTCAAGCTGTGCCCATTCGTGCAAAGAGCGGCAATCGCGCTGCAATATAAGACTGTTGAATATGACATCGAATATATAGATTTGGCCAACCCTCCGGAATGGTTTCTAAAAATATCTCCCCTCAAGAAGGTTCCGCTGCTTCTAGTGGGGGATCATGTCATATTCGAATCGACAGTCATCAACGAATATATTGACGAGGCATATCCCAACAAGCTTCATCCGAGCGATCTCATCTTGCGTGCACACAATCGGAGCTGGATAGAGTTCGGTAACGGCTGCACATGGAGTGCTTTTCATTTGAGCGTCAAAGAAAAAGAAGAGGACTTTAACAACGTCCTGGACGATTTATTGAATAAGTTCGATCAAATAGAAAAGGCAATTGGTGGCGCCCCCTTTTTTAATGGTAGTAAATTCTCGTTAGTTGATTCCAGCTACGCGCCCCTATTTCAGCGATTGGAGTACCTCAATGAATTAAGGCCCGGAATATTGGATAAGAAGAGGCACCCACGAATAAATGCTTGGAAAGAGAGCCTCCTGACGCTCAATGCGGTTCAGCGGTCGGCTGTTCCAGAAATTAAGGAGCTTTACCATGAACTGCTGTGGAAGAGACAGGGATACATATCTCAATTCTTGGATGAGGAGAAGTACGGAAAAAAGAGCGCAAAAAGGATTTACTAAATTAAAAATGACCCAACAACTCATTCCAGCGAACGTGCTAATGGGTATGTAGTGCGGTGGGTTTTGCCGTTGTACTTGCAAGGCAAAACAGGCCGGAACGCGGTCAATGGAGAGTTGTTGATAGAGCGCGCTGCATAGGAAGTTGGGTAAGTCCTGATTTTGCTTGGGTAACTCGTAGTTTGGGCAATTTTCCGGGGCCGGATGACGCGGTATTTGATGTTGCTTGGCCCGAGCTTGAATGGGGCGATAGAGTTGTAAGTCGTCGCCACCGGGCTTTCCGGCACGGGGCCAGCGTATTCAGGGCGATGATCAGGTGGCGCAACTCCCAGGTGCGTGGGTCCCAGCAGGGAAAGAAGGCCAAGACTTTTTTGCCGCTGGCTTGGATCGACGGTAGGAGGACATGTACGCCTGATGACCAAGCCGGGTGGGTCGCACAGGCTTCCATCGACACTCCCGACTGACCTATATTGGGTCGTTCTGAGCCGGTCGTGGCCGGCTCAGTTCGGGCATAATTTGCTCTACCAGAAAACCTGTAAAGGGGCTTTGAGGCCCAGTTTGGATCAAGCCTGAAGCCAGGACTCCACGGCCAGAGCCCCGTACTGCTCTTTCCAAGCCTTAAGAACCCGGTGATTGCCACCTTTGGTTTCGACC
This sequence comes from Pseudomonas cavernicola, assembly GCF_003596405.1. Taxonomy (NCBI): domain Bacteria; kingdom Pseudomonadati; phylum Pseudomonadota; class Gammaproteobacteria; order Pseudomonadales; family Pseudomonadaceae; genus Pseudomonas; species Pseudomonas cavernicola. The sequence continues at coordinate 548,562 of NZ_QYUR01000008.1, read as the reverse complement.
ACTTCACCGGTTTGAGGATTCTTATAAACCTTGACCACACGTGGACGGCGTTGCGGTGCACTGATGGACTTTGACTGGTAAGAAGACCGCTTGGGATCAAGAATGGCGATAATGTCCCGTAAGCTCTTGCCATAAGAGCCCATGAGGGCTCGCAGTTTTCCTTCAAACTCAATTTCTTTCTTCAGTGCCCCGTCATTTTTTAACGCGTCAAGCTGGGCCAACTGCTCCTGCAAGGCCTTTTCGATAGCACGGAACTCAGCGAGTTTTGACAAGGTAATGCTCCTTTGGGAAATAGCTGGGGGACTGTAGATTTAACCAATCCTAGCAAACTAGATTGAAGGTAGCAGCTTGACTATTCGCTTTTCACCAGAGGCAGTGCGACGCATGCGATGCTCTCCTCGTGACTAGCGAAGCGAAGAGACATCCGCGCGGAGCGCTCGGGAATTTGCCTCTTCCGTGTACTCCTTCAGCCACCTCAGCACTTGTACTGCCTCCCAGCGGCTCGGGTCATACAGGGCGTATATCAAACCCTGGTAACCCACCACATCTAGCGGGCGGTGATAACCGGCGCGTCGAAACAATGCCTCGATTTCTGCAAAGCACGTATTGAAGTGCAAACGGGTAAACGGCGTCCTGCCTTCGGTTACCAAACCGTCGAGACTCAGCTCACTGGCCGCCGCGCGCACTTTCTCGATCGGCATACGACTTACCGAGTATTTCAATTGCTCGACATTGACCATGAGTGCTTGCTCCTTCTTCTTTCCATCATCATTCAATAGCGCTGTGAAACTGTTGTTACCTCGCGCACCGCTTCCCAGACAGCCTACCTGTACGTTCGCCTCCATTCCGGTCCGCGGTGAAGAGCGCCCCTGTGTCTTGTCTTCGCTAGTCGACCCGAACCTCGTTATGTGCAGCTCGTTTACAGACAGCCAATGCCGCAGCCGCTCGCTGCTGCCGAGGATGGTGAGCGATATGGTGGACCACCCAAATAATACTGTACATCCATACAGATTACAGCACACTGCCTGCTTGGCAATACACCATGGATAAAAGGTCGTCGTGGAGCGATGGCCATTACACACCAGGACTCTTACGAGTGCATCGATTGCTCGCCCTGATCTGCCTCTTGCTCGTCACCGCCATCCAGGCGGAGCCCCATCCACCGCGTACCTTCAACGAAGCCAAAAAGATCGCTTGGGACCTCTACGCACAGCAGTCCGTCGAGTTCTATTGCGACTGTCGCTACCAGGGCAACAGGGTCGACTTGGCCAGCTGTGGTTACCAACTGCGCAAGCAGCCGCAGCGCGCGGCACGGATCGAGTGGGAGCATACGGCCAACACACGTGAACCTCATATAAACGTCGTCATAATAGCCAAGCCAAAGATGCTGACAGGCTTGTACCAAAAGGTATGCGGCCAGGTAGGGAGTCTTGATACCCCCATCCTGGATGTGGCACCGCCGGCGAAATCGAGGGGCTCGACCCGTTCGGAAATCCATGTGAAACAAGGTAAGCCCGTAGCGCTGCCGGACACGGCAGGCTAGCTGTGAACCAAGCTGTTGGTGCTGCGGGTAAAGTAATGTGGAGAAAGCGAAGGCCGTCCTGTAATGGGGGTGGATACCAGATGAAACATTACTGGGCACGAAAGTGAGCTGACTTCCACGAGGTTAAGGATTTAGTGTAATCACAGCCTAATCATCAGCAGAAAGCCCGCCATGTGCGGGCTTTCTGCTTTCTGTCCTTCCCAGCTTCGGCCTTTTGTCGGCTAGTGGGAAAACTCCGGAGTTCTCGGGGCGGTTCAAAAGGGTCATGCCTTATCAATCAGGTTGAGCTATTCAGGTATACGAGAGCGGCGGAATGTTTATTCCGCCAGGCTGAGCAGAAATCTTTGAAGTGAATCCCCCGGATTTTCTAGACGCTCTCCCGGCTTGTGTCACTGAGATTTCGAACGCCCTCCCACGATGATCCCGACATCGATCAATTAGCTGGCCGAGTATGCGTAGAAATCGAAACGGCCCAAGGCCCGGGCACTGACTGAAAAGTGTTCGCCCTTGGGTTAGGCAAGATCACTACCCTCCCTTGCCTTAATCAGCACTACCTTCCGCTTATCCAATTCCCACGAGGGAGGCCTTGACTGCTTCGTTTTTTTGCATTTATCTTATTTATCATGATAAATACAATAATTGACGCAAAAAAGCGTCTACGAGGAATACAGCATGTACGACCCGCTGGTTTCAGCCCATCCCGGTCATGGAGAACCGCACACCTCCTCCTACTGGGCCGCAAGCGCCGGCATTCAGCCCGAGGATGACGGCCCGGTCCGCGGTGCTACCGAGGTCGAAGTAGCAATCATAGGTTCCGGCTACACCGGGCTTACGACCGCTTATTTCCTGGCTCGCGAGCATGGGATCAAGGCGGTCGTGCTGGAGGCTAACCAGATCGCCTGGGGTTGCAGCGGGCGAAATGGCGGATTTGCCAGAGCTTCCGGCGGGCACCTGTGGCCCTCGGAGCTGATCGCGCATTACGGCAAGTCGATGGCCCGCGCGTACTTCGAAGAAACCCGCGACGCCTTGAAGACCCTGAAGCGCCTCATCGCCGAAGGCGGCATCGACTGTGACGCACAGCCTGACGGAGTGATCAAGACCGCCCATCTACCGAGTCGGATGGCGGGGCTGGAAACAGAAGCGCAACTGTTCAACGACGAATTCGACTTTCCCGTCGAGACCCTCTCCCCCCAGGCGCTGAGTCATTACCACAAGGGCAACGAAGTCTACGGCGGCATCCGCCTGCCGGAAGGTTTCGGCATGCATCCGCTGAAACTCGCCTGGGGTTACCTGCGCATGGCGCGAGCCGCCGGCGCCAGGGTGCATCCCGCCTCGCCCGTGGTCGGCTGGGAGCGCAAAGGCGGTCGTCACCTGTTGCAGACACCGGGCGGCGTCGTCAGCGCCCGCAAGGTTGTCATCGCCACCAATGGCTATACCTCACCGGAGCTTCACAGCGCGCTGCGCGGACGTTATATGCCGGTGTATTCGCAGATCATCGTCACCCGCCCGCTCACTGCAGCGGAAGCAGCCGAGTCCCTGCCCAGCAGCGACAGCATGATCGATACCCGTAATCTGCTGCATTACTACCGCCGCCTGCCCGACAACCGGATCATGTTCGGCGGACCGGGAGCGATCTCCGGGAAAGACGCCACGCACCCCCGGCACAAGCTGTCTCTGCTGCATGCGCTGGTCAACAAGTTTCCCGCCCTGGAGCAAGTCACCCTCGAACATGAATGGGGTGGCTGGGTGTGCATGAGCCGCGACGGCATTCCCCACGTCTACGAAGTGCCGGACAGCCCGAGCGTGTATTGCGCCTCGGGTTACTCCGGCAGCGGTGTTTCGTACACGACGGTGGCTGGACGCCGCCTTGCCGCAATGGCGGCGGGTAACCCGGATACCCCGCCTACCCCGCTTACACAAACACCACCCCCGCGATTCCCGTTCGCCACGTTCCTGCGCCTGGGCCAGCATCTCGCGTACCAGCTGTATCGGTACCAGGACGCCAGGAACTGATCGACATCACCACAACCATAGAAGGAACATCCCGTTCTCGACCCGTAACGTCCTCTTACCAACCACCCAATGAGAGCTATTGAAATGACAAGAATAAAATCCAGTCTAGTTTTCACCTCCATGCTGTCCATGGCCGCCCTTTTCGCCGGTGCCGCGCAGGCGGCGGACCTCACCATCATCTCGTTTGGCGGGGCGATCCAGAAGGCCCAGCGCGCGTCCTACTACGAGCCGTTTGAAAAGACCGGCGCGGCGAAGATCGTCGCTGGCGAATACAACGGCGACATGGCGAAGATCAAGGCGATGGTGGATACCGGGTATGTCACCTGGGACCTCGTCGAGATGGATGGCAACTCGCTCGCCCGTAGCTGCGAGGAAGGCCTGATCGAAAAACTCGACTGGTCGAAGATTCCGTCGAAAAAAGACCTGATGCCTGAGGCCGTCAGCGAATGCGGCGCCGGTACCCTGGTGTGGTCCGCCGGGATTGCCTACAACGCCGACAAACTCACCACAGCGCCGACCTCCTGGGCGGATTTCTGGGACCTGGAGAAATTCCCCGGCAAGCGCGGCCTACGCAAGAGCGCGGTCCACACGCTGGAGTTCGCCCTGCTCGCCGACGGAGTGCCAAAAGATCAGGTCTATAGCGTGCTGAATACCCCGGCAGGCGTGGAGCGCGCCTTCAAGAAGCTGGATCAGATCAAGCCCAGCATCCAGTGGTGGGAAGCCGGGGCACAGCCGCAACAATGGCTGGCGGCAGGCGACGTGGTGATGACCTCGGCCTACAACGGACGGATCAAGGACGCGCAGCGCGAAGGCATGAACCTGAAGCTGGTGTGGAACCAGAGCCTGTTCGACCTGGATCACTGGGCGATCATTCGCGGCAGCAAGAACAAGGCGCTCGCCCAGCAGTTCATCGAGTTCGCAAGCAACACCGCAAACCAGAAGGTCTTCGCCGGGGAAATTGCCTACGGCCCAACCAACATGCCTGCGGTGCAAAGTCTGTCGCCGGAGGTGACCGCCGACCTGCCGACGGCCCCCGCGAACCTCGAACAGGCGCTGGCGACCAATAACGAGTTCTGGCTCGACCACGCCGAAGACCTCGAAGAGCGCTTCAACGCCTGGGCCGCTCGCTGACGCGGCCCTACCCCACGCCCCTTTCGCTGCCAAGGACTTTGAATGCGCCTAGTCATCGCCCGAATGAACCATGAAACCAACACCTTCTCCCCGGTGCCGACACCGCTGGAAGCGTTCGCACCGCGCTGGGGCAAGGATGCACTGGACGCCGCCAGCGGTTCGACGACGGCAATGGGCGCCTTCCTGGCCTTCGCGCAGAGAGTTGACGCGAAAGTGATCACCCCCGTGTTTGCCACTGCCAACCCCAGTGGGCTGGTGGAAGACATGGCCTGGCAGGCCATGAGCGATGCTATCGTCGAGGCGGTGAGCGAGGGCTGCGATGCCGTGCTGCTAGACCTGCACGGCGCGATGGTCACCCGCAGCCACACCGATGGCGAAGGCGAACTGCTGAGCCGGGTCAGGGCCGCCGCCCCCACCACGCCCATTGGTGTAGCTCTGGATCTGCATACCAACCTGACCCGGAAGATGGTGGAAAACAGTGACGTTCTGGTCGGTTTCAAGACCTACCCGCACGTCGACATGGTCGAGACTGGCGAGCACGTCGCTCGGCTCATTGAGCGCATGCTCGAGGACAACCTCAGGCCCGCCAGGGCCTGGGTTCACCCGCCATTGCTCGCACACACCCTGATGATGAATACCAACACGCCGGGAGCCATGCGCTCGGCGATCGAAGCGGCACGCCAGGCAGAGGGCCAGGATGGAGTCCTGGCCGCCACGGTTTTCGGCGGTTTCCCGTTGGCGGACATTCCCGACGCCGGGATGTCCGTGGTCGTGGTTGCCGAAGATCATGCGCAGGCCCAGGCCGTCGCCACGCGCCTGTCTGCACAGCTTTGGGCCGAGCGCGAGCACTTCGTCTATCAGGAAACCGACCTGAAGGGCTCGATCGCCCATGCTCGCAACGTCGGCGAGGCCAGTGGTAGCGGTCCGGTGCTGCTGCTCGACCATGGCGACAACTGCATGTCAGGCGGCACCTGCGACACCATGGACGTACTCGCCGAGGCCCTCGCCCAAGGGCTCGATGACATCATCGCTGGCCCCTTCTGCGACCCCGGCGCCGTCAATGCCTTGATCGAGGCCGGGGTCGGCACACGCGTCAGCCTGGAGGTCGGCAATCGCCTGCCGCCCCTGGCAGCCATCGGCGCGCAGAAAAAACCCCTGCACATGAGCGGGATCGTCCGTGCCATCAGCGACGGCGAATACGTCGTCTCCGGCCCCACCTATACCGGGATGCGCTGCACCATGGGCAAGTCCGCGGTGCTGGATACCGGCACCGCCAAGCTGCTGATCAGCGAACGCCCGCATGAGCCATGGGATCTGGGGGTGTATCAGAGCGTAGGCCTGCAACCGGCGAGTTGCCGCTTCCTGATCCTGAAGTCGCGGATGTACTACCGCCCCGTCTTTGCTCCTCTCTCCAAGGTCATCATCGACTGCGCCAGTCAGGGCGTAACCAGCTCGGATTACCGACTGTTCAATTTCGAGCGACTGCCACGCCCCATCTACCCGATCGATCCCACCACGCCCTGGACACCCGAGAGCGAACCATCATGAGTAAGGTAAAAACCCGTGAACCCTTCCAGCGCCGCAAGATATCGGACATGGTGGCGGAAGATTTGCGCCGTTGGATAGCCCAGGAAAACCTCCAGCCCGGCGACCGGCTGCCCAATGAAAAAGCCCTGCTGGAGCACTACAGCTGCTCGAAGGGCACCATTCGCGAAGCCTTGAAGTCGCTGGAGGTTCAGGGGCTGGTGAAGATGTGCACCGGCCCCAACGGCGGCCCCGAGATCTGTACGGTCTCCCTCGATGTGATCATGCAACAGCTGCGCACCTTCCTGCATTTTCAGAAACTCGACTTCAAGCAGATCTACACCCTCCGCCAGAGCCTCGAAGTCATCCTCGCCAAGAGCGTGGTGGACAAACTCGGCGCCGAGCACCTGACGCAGCTGCAGGACAACATCGACACCTACGAACGCTATCGCGATCAGGGCGACCGCATCAGCGCACGCCGCACCGAACTAGAGTTCCACGACATCCTCACCAAGGTCTGCGACAACCCGATCCTGGCGTTCATGTGCCGCTTCATCAATGGCCTATTGCGCGACCTGGTGGAATACCGCAGTGACCAGTACGACGAACATGAGGCGTTCGGCAGCCACAACATCGACAGCCACCGCCAGCTCCTCGACGCCTATCAGCGGCGGGACGGCGCCACGGTGGAAAAGCTGATGAGCGAACATATGCATTGCGCCGCGTCCTTCATGCAGCGGCTCGACGCCCAATTCAGCAAAGACCTGCTCAGCGACAGCCAGTAACTCTCACTTACCGGCTGGCCGATTCACTTGTATTCCGTTCGAGGACTGATCGACATGGACCAAACGACCCTCAACAATGCCTTGAAGTTTTACATCGACGGCGAATGGACCGACCCGGTCATCGCCCGCACCGCCGAGATCATCGACCCTTCGACTGAACAGCCATTCGCCCGTCTGTCGATGGGCAGCGCGGAGGATGTAGAGCGAGCGGTGGCGGCTGCCAAGACCGCCTTCGCCAGCTACTCCCAAACCAGCCGGGAAGAACGGCTGGACCTGCTTAGAAAAGTGCTCGCGGCCTACCAGAAGCGTTGCGTTGCCGTGGCCCAAGCAATGAGCCGGGAAATGGGGGCGCCCGCATCCTTTGCCCTGAACCTGCAAGCCGGCATCGGCACCGCCCACATCAGCAAGATGATTGAGGTGCTCGAGAGCTTCGAGTTCCAGTCGCAGCGCGGCAGCACTCGGGTCGTCAAGGAACCTATCGGCGTGGTCGGACTGATCACCCCCTGGAACTGGCCGATCAACCAGATCGCCTGTAAGGTCATGCCCGCCCTGGCGGCAGGCTGCACCATGGTGTTGAAACCCAGTGAGATCGCGCCACTGAACGCCATCATTTTCGCCGAAGCACTGCACGAAGCCGGCGTGCCCAAAGGCGTCTTCAACCTGGTCAACGGCGATGGCCCTTCGGTAGGTCAAGTCCTGGCCAGCCACCCGGATGTCGACATGGTCTCCTTTACTGGCTCGACGCGCGCGGGCGTCACAGTGGCCAAGGTCGCCGCCGATACCGTCAAGCGCGTACACCAGGAGCTGGGCGGAAAGTCGGCCAACATCCTGCTGCCCGATTGCGACTTCCCCCACGCCGTGGCCCAGGGTGTGCAAGCCTGCTTCCTCAACTCAGGACAATCGTGCAACGCCCCTACCCGCATGTTCGTCCCCCGGGCGCGTTACCAGGAAGCCATCGACATCGCCCGGCGCACGGCCGAATCCATGAAGGTCGGCGCGCCCACGGCTGAAGGCACCGATCTCGGTCCGGTGATTAGCGCCGTGCAGTATGAGAAGATCCAGCACCTGATCGCCGCCGGCATCGACGAAGGGGCGGAGCTGGTTTGCGGCGGGCTGGGTCGCCCCGAAGGGCTGAGCCACGGCCACTATGTACGCCCCACCGTGTTCGGCAAGGTCACTCCGGCCATGACCGTCTCGCGAGAAGAGATTTTCGGCCCGGTCCTGTCGATCCTCACCTATGACTCGGTAGAGCACGCCATTGAAATGGCCAACGACACCGTCTATGGCCTGGCCGCGTACGTCCAGTCCGGCGATATCGCCAACGCTCGCCGGGTCGCCTCCCACCTGCGTGCGGGAACGATCTACCTCAACTACCCCGCTTGGGACCCCGCCGCTCCATTCGGTGGCTACAAGCAATCCGGCAACGGCAGGGAATATGCCGACTTCGCTCTCAACGACTTTTTGGAAATTAAGGGCATAGTAGGTTGACAGTGACGTTGTCCCGAAATTCCAGCACAGCTTATATAGAAAGGCTGCATCGAAGACGCCATGCAGAGTCTTGAGGGCCCCTACTCAGCTCCCCAGTTTTCGACCTGGAAACCAGGAACGCGATTAAACTCACGCTCATTGTTCGTGACGAGGATCCAGCTTGCCGAGCGCACATGCGCAGCCAACCAGAGGGAGGGTATAAATTAACAAGATGCCCCCCCTCACATCCTGCGAGGACTACGCTCTAGCAGAATGTTTTCTTGGAGGCCATCATGAGCGATTTAGCACGGGTAGGTATTGATCTCGGTAAGCACACTTTCCATCTGCATGGTCAGGACCGGTCAGGTCGAGAAGTTTTTCACAAGAAATTCTCTCGCCAGCAAATGATGCGTTTCTCCGGCAAACTGCCGGCCTGCAAAGTGGTCATGGAGGCCTGTGCAGGCGCACATTTCGTCGCACGTGAACTGATGGAGGGTTGGCCGGGATTCGCGCTAAATTCTCCAAAATTCAGTTAAGCTTATGATTTAAAACCTAAAACTGAATTTTGTAATCAGCTCAACAGTGCGCGGACGAGCTTCTTGTTGATCTTGCCGACGCTGGTTTTAGGGATGTCCGCAACGAACTTGATCTGTTTGGGGATCGCCCACTTGTTTATGTGCCCACTGTCCACAAACTGTTGCAGATGGGCCTCCAGAGCCTGTTGATCAATGTTTTTTCCGGACTCGCAAACCACCAGAGCCATGGGACGTTCGCCCCATTGCTCATCAGGAATCCCTACTACCGCGACAGAGATGACAGCCGCGTGCTCGCTGATCAGGCTCTCCAGTTCCAACGAGCTGATCCACTCCCCCCCAGTCTTGATCACGTCTTTGATTCGGTCCTTGATTTCCACCCCGCCCCAGGGGTCGATAGAGGCTATGTCGCCAGTATGCAGCCAACCATCTTCCCAAAGCTCAGCCCCCTTTTCAGGCTCCTTCAAGTAGCCTTGAGTCAACCAAGGGGCACGTACCACGATCTCGCCCAGGGACTCACCATCGTGAGGTACGTTATTGCCGCTGGCATCGATGATTCGCAGATCTACCATCGGCACTGGAACCCCGGTCTTGATGCGAACGGCTAACTGCGCATCCATGGAGTGTTCAAGCTCCTCCGTACGCAGGTAAGTAGTACAGAGCAACGGACAGGTCTCGGACATCCCATATCCGCTGTGCACACGAATACCTTTTGCCGTCGCTTGGCCGGCTACACCCAGTGTCAAGGCACTACCACCCAAGAGCATTTTCCAGCCATTGAAATTGGTCTGCGCAGCTTCGGCGCAGCCCAGGATCATCTGCAGGATGGTGGGCACGCAGTGGGAAAACGTTACCTTTTCTTCACGATAAAGTCTTACCAGGCTATTGGGCTCGTATCGACCGGGATAGACCTGCTTGATCCCCATCAGGGTCGCTACATAGGGCACGCCCCAGGCATGCACATGGAACATCGGCGTGATGGGCATGTAGACATCGTCGGAACGTAACAAGGGCAAGCCTTGGTAAACGCCCAAAGTGCCGACTGCATTCAAGGTATGCAGCACCAACTGGCGGTGAGTGAAATAAACGCCTTTCGGGTTTCCGGTAGTACCGGTTGTGTAGAAGATGGTTGCCACCGAATTTTCGTCGAAATCGGGAAAGTCGTAATGGCTGGCAGCCTGAGACAGCAGCTGCTCATATTCCCCCACCACCGGCAGCCCGGTAGAGCGCGCGCCGTCGTCACTGAGCTGGATATAGCCCTTAACGGTCGTTAGCTCATCATGAATCTGCTCGATCAAAGGCAGGAAGTCATCGTGCACCAACACCAGGTCATCCTCGGCGTGGTTCATGGTGTAGAGAATCTGCTCAGGGGAGAGGCGGATATTCACCGTATGCAGCACCGCACCGATCATTGGCACCGCGAAGAAACACTCCAGGTAGCGATGGCTGTCCCAATCCAGCAGAGCCACCGTATCCCCGGCCTTGACCCCAGCCGCCGTCAGGGCGTTGGCCAGCCTCTGGATTCGCTCGTTGAGCATCCGGTAGCTGTAACGCAGTTTGTCGGCATAAACGATCTCCTGCTCAGGTTCGTATCGCACACCCGACAGCAACAGGCTCTTGATTAACAGTGGGTAGTCGTAGGCGCCTTGCGCCGACGGAATTATTTATGTTGTCACCATGGTTGTTCTTCCTAGTCCTGTTAGTTGGAGGTGTTGGCTAGCGTCTTCAACAAGCCAGCACACACGACCCGCCTTTAAGACGCCGATGACGCCCTTGGCTACAACATTGCACTCGATGCCTCAACCTCGCGTTACCTGCCGTTCATGGGCCGGAGAACCGGCTGAGGTTGGCTCCATGTCGCAGTGGTGAAAGCCAGGCGCCCGGGCCACAAGTGACGCTAGGCGTGCCTTGCCACATAGCGATCAGAACTGCGCAGCGTCCAGCAGATAGAGGCTTTCGCTGCCGGCCTTGACCGACGCGCTCAGCGAGTGGATGCGTGGCAGGATGCGGGCGAAGAAGAACCGCGCGGTGCCGAGTTTGCTGGCGTAGAAGTCGTCCTGACCTTCCTTGCCCAGGGCCGCGCGCGCCATCAATGCCCACATATAAGCGTAAGCGGTGTAGCCGAACACCTGCAGATACTCCACCGAGGCAGCGCCGATTTCGTTCGGGTTGGACATGGCCCGTTCCAGCAGATCGGCGGTTATCTGCTCCAGGTTGGCGATGGCGCCTCTCAGCGGCTCGACGAACTCAGTCAGGGAGGCGTCGGCCGAGTCGGTGAAGGCCTTGATCTCTTCAGCGAAGTGCTTGTAGAACGCACCGCCGCTGCCAATGACCTTGCGCCCGACCAGGTCGAGGGCCTGGATGCCGTTGGTGCCTTCGTACATCTGGGTGATGCGGCAATCGCGCACCAGCTGCTCCTGGCCCCACTCGCGGATGAAGCCGTGGCCGCCGAACACCTGCTGGCCATGGATGGTGGTTTCCAGACCGAGGTCGGTGAGGAAGGCCTTGGCCACCGGGGTGAGCAGCGCCACCAGTTCTTCGGCGCGCTTGCGCACGGCGGAGTCTTCGCTGAATTTGGCGGTATCGAGCTGCATGGCGACATAGCTGGAGAAGGCGCGGCCGCCCTCGTTCAGCGCTTTCATGGTTAGCAGCATGCGGCGCACGTCCGGGTGCACGATGATCGGGTCGGCGGCTTTGTCTTTGGCCACCGGGCCGGTCGGCGCGCGGCTCTGAATTCGCTCGCGGGCGTATTCGATGGCGCTCTGGTAGGAGCGTTCACCGGTCGCCAGGCCTTGGATACCTACGCCCAGACGCTCGTAGTTCATCATGGTGAACATCGCCGCCAGGCCTTTGTTCGGCTCGTCGACGATCCAGCCGGTGGCGCCGTCGAAGTTCATCACACAGGTGGCCGAGGCCTTGATGCCCATCTTGTGCTCGATCGAGCCGCACGACAGGCTGTTCTGTTCGCCTAGCGAGCCGTCGGTATTGACCATGAACTTGGGCACCAGGAACAGCGAGATGCCTTTCGGGCCCGCCGGAGCGTCCGGCAGTTTTGCCAGCACCAGATGGATGATGTTGTCGGTGAGATCGTGCTCGCCGCCGGTGATGAATATCTTGGTACCGCTGACCTTGTAGCTGCCATCGGCCTGCGGTTCGGCCTTGGTACGGATGATGCCCAGGTCGGTGCCGGCATGCGGCTCGGTCAGGCACATAGAGCCGGCCCAGACGCCGGCATACATGTTCGGCAGATACTTTTCCTTCAGCTCTTCGCTGGCGTGAGCGTTGATTGACAGGCAGGCGCCAGCGGTCAACATCGGGTACAGGCCGAACGACAGATTGGCCGAATTGACCATTTCCTCGACTTGCGCAGAGATCACCTTGGGCATGCCCATACCGCCGAATTGCGAATCGCCGCCAACGCCGACCCAGCCGCCTTCGGCGTAGGTCTTGTAGGCTTCGGGGAAACCGCTCGGGGTCTTCACCGCGCCATCGCTCCAGGAGCAGCCCTCTTCGTCGCCACTGCGGTTGAGCGGCGCGATGCTGCCCGCAGCAACCTTGCCGGCTTCCTCGAGGATGGCATTGGCGGTGTCCTCGTCCACCACCTCGGCCAGGGCCGGCAGTTCGGCCCACAGCTTGGATACTTCGAACACTTCGTTGAGCACGAAGCGCATATCGCGCAGGGGAGCTTTGTAGTCAGACATGATTGAATTACTCAGGCAATGGGCATTGACCATGCCCCGATTAATAGAAGTGTCGGCTTCACAGGCTTGCGCTAAGGACTCGCAATGGGACTATGGTTGCGGTATCTCCAGTTGGTGTCGGCTGCTTGATCACACCGGACAGAGAGCCCAAGACGATCCCGCTGATCACCTCCTGCTTCTCCGTCGGGTTCAAGCCGGACTGATTCAGCCAGGACGGCAGATTGTTCAGCAAAGCGACGACACTTTGGACAGTCGCCTTGAGCAAGGGCATGTGGCCTGTTGCCCCAGCCTCAAGCAGCCGCGTCAATAGCCTTTCCTCATAGCGTCTGCGCATCTGCTGGATATGATTCTGGTGTTGCTGCGAGAGACAGCGAAACTCATGCTCCGCCATTAGAAAATGCAGACTGCGACGTTCGTGAAGGGCTATATGTGCCCGCAACAGGGCTTGTAGACGGTTGTAGGCGCCGCCCTCAACCGTGATGAGAGCTGCTTCGAGCAGATCCTCGTAGACCTCCTCGATCAGTTCGAACAGCAGGTTCTCCTTGCTTTCAAAATGGTGATACAAGGAGCCCGCGCCGATATCCAAGTGCAAAGCAAGCTCGCGCATACTGACCCGAGCGAAGCCACGCTCGGCAAACAGTTCAAGAGCCTTGTTGCGGACCTGCTCAAGTCGCGAGACGGGCGCTGGGTCGGGAGATGAAAAGCGCTCCCTGGCGGAACCGCCGGCGAGTAAGCCTTTGCTATTCAATCAACACCTTCCCCGGACAGAACAATGGCAACCTGGGCATACCAAGATCCGCTCTGGGCCATCCGGCCAAGCGACCCACCATGCCGATGCGCCCACTGTTCATATTCAACTTTCTGAGTTTGATTCAGACGCGCTCGAAGATTGCGGCAATGCCCTGACCGCCGCCGATGCACATGGTCACCAAGGCATAACGGCCTTGAGTGCGGTGCAACTCATGGATGGCCTTGGTGACAATGATCGCGCCAGTGGCCCCGACCGGATGGCCGAGGGAAATTCCAGATCCATTAGGGTTGACTTTGGCCGGGTCGAAGTCGAGTTCGCGGGCCACAGCACAGGCTTGAGCCGCGAAGGCTTCGTTAGACTCGATCACATCCAGGTCGGAAACTTTCAGCCCGGCCCGCTTCAATGCCAAGCGGGTTGCCGGGATAGGGCCCAACCCCATCAGCTCGGGCTCGACACCGGCATGGGCATAGCTCACCAGACGGGCGAGCGGGCGCAGGTTGTCTGCCTGTATCACCGCGCCTGTGGCCAGGACTACCGCCGCCGCGCCGTCGTTGAGTCCCGAAGCGTTGCCGGCGGTTACCGTACCGCCCTGCTTGAACGCCGGCTTCATTCGCGCCAGTTGGTCGAGCGACATGTCAGCCCGTACATGCTCATCGACATCGAACAGCTGAGTACCTTTGCGGGTCTTGACCTCAACCGGCACGATCTGGCCGAGGAAATAGCCCTGAGCTATGGCTCGGGCAGCACGCTGCTGACTCTCCAGCGCCAGGGCATCCTGAGCTTCACGGCTTATGCCATGGAGCTCGGAAATATTTTCGGCGGTAATGCCCATATGAATACGATGAAAAGGGTCGTGCAGGATACCGAGCATATAGTCGACGGCTTGCATATCGCCGAGGCGTCCACCCCAGCGCGCGCCGGGCAGCAGGTAAGGACCGCGACTCATGGATTCGACACCGCCGCCAATGGCGATCTCGGTTTCGCCCAGCAGCAGGCTCTGCGCCGCGGAGATGATCGCCTGCATGCCGGAACCACAGAGGCGATTGACATTGAACGCGGGGGTTTCCTTGGGAATACCGGCATTCATCGCGGCTACCCGCGCGACATAGGCGTCTTGCGGCTCGGTCGGAATGACATTGCCCAGCACCACATGACCGATGCGTTCGGCCGCGCAACCACTGCGCTGCAGGGCGGCGTGCACCGCGGTCGTGGCCAGCTGGGACAGCGGGGTATCCTTGAGTGTGCCGCCGAAGGAACCGATTGCAGTTCTTGCAGCGCTGACGATATAGACTTCGGGGTTAGGCATAGGAGACTCCGCGGACATTGAGATCCAGCTGATGCGCCTGGTGAGTAAGCGGCGCAAAAGCTGTGGCGGCGCACTGGGCGCACCTGGATTAGTCTAGAGAGCCGACGAACCCCGGCCTATGCCGAAAATGACCAGCTTGGCTGATGTTTTTTGCAACTCCTGGCGGGTAATCCGCAATAAGCGAGCGCTATGCAAGAGAAGGATTCGGTGGCCGTGTATTTTGCCCAGGCAGCGCTTTACGGGCTGCGCGGGCAGCCAGAGCGGATTGAAGCAGTCCTGGCGCAAGCGGGAATTTCCGAACGACAGCTGGCCGACAGCTCTGCTCGGGTAGCGGCTACGGCCTTCGCCAAACTGTGGCTGGCAGTCGCGCGGGAGCTGGACGATGAGTTCCTTGGCTATGATTCGCACGGCATGCCGATGGGCAGTTTTGCCCTGATCTGTCGGGGGCTGATCCAGACAGCCACTCTCGGACAGGCACTGCGTCAGTGCCTGAGCAGTTTTCGTCTGTTCCTCAGGGATATCCAGGCCAACTTGTCAGTGCGCGGTGAGCGTGCAGTGATTACGCTGCAGAACCGCCAGCAAGACTTGTTCGCCCGCAGCGTCGCCGAGGAAACCTTCCTCACGGCGGTGATTGGCCTGCTGTGCTGGCTTGCGGGCCGGCGCCTGCCTATCGATCGTTCGCAATTCGGTCACCCACGACCGGCGCATGGCGACGACCATCTGTTCTGGGGGCCGAACCTGACGTTCGAGGCCACCCATACCGAAATCGAATTCGCTGCCAGCTACCTGAATCTGCCTGTTGTGCAGGATCTGGCCTCGCTGAAAGTCTTCCTGCGCACCTCACCGCAATGGCTGATCGTGCGCTTCAGCAATCGCCAAGGGCTCAGCAGCCAAGTCTTCAAACAGCTGCGCAATTGTCATTACGAGCACTGGCCTACCCTGGCTGACATGGCCGACGAACGCGCCCTGAGTATCGCCAGCTTCCGTCGCCAGCTGCAACGGGAGGGCTTCTCCTTCCAGGAACTGAAAGATGAAGTGCGCCGCGCTATTGCCTTCGAGTATTTGCGCAATACGGATTTGAGCATCGCGGCGATTGCCGAGAAGGCCGGCTTCCGCGAGGCGAGCGCGTTTCACCGGGCGTTCAAGCAATGGACGGGGGAGAGCCCCGGCCATTACCGGATGAAGCAGCACATTAGCGACTAGGCGGGCAGGAGCAACCATAGGTCCGCCATGGTGGTACGGGCAGCCTAAGCTTGCTGCCACTGATGCCCCCGCCCGGTATCGCGATAGAGTGATGCAGCCAGCCTATCGACAGTGAGGGGCCTCCTGCTCGCAGATAGCTCCTGGCGAGAACTGTCGACAGTTGCACACCAACACGTGAAACGAGCTGCGTGGATTTCTTTTCCGTCGGGCTCCCGGGACGACGTCCGCATCGCCGATGTGGCTCGGACTGGCCCCTGTCGCCGCCTGAAGAGTGCGCCCCTGAAGCCAGGGGCAATCTGTTCAGAGCTACCTATTCCCTACTCCAGGGGGCAGCCTGCTTGATATCAATAAGCGCCCCGATCTTGAGCAGTAGCCACTCCATCCCGACAAGATTCGGACGAGCAGCCTGCCACTCAGGGCTTCCCTTTAAATAGCGCTAAAATCATAACTGTCGACAATGCTCATTATTTTTATTGACCAATGCCGTTTTATTGAGTATTTTTCGATCACAATCACAAATGTGTTGACACTATGCTTGATACCGTCAAACCTCCTAGCACCGTTCAAGATGACTCCGAGACGCTTTCCAAGCATGTCTTTCGCCGTATTCAGGCAGCCATCGTCAAGGGCGAGATCGCCCCGGGCAGCAAAATCTCCGAGCCGGAGTTGGCGCGCACCTATGGCATCAGCCGCGGGCCGCTGCGTGAAGCCATCCATCGTCTTGAGGGGCAGCGGCTGCTTGTGCGGGTGCCGCATGTCGGGGCGCGCGTGGTTTCACTGAGCCATGCCGAGTTGATCGAGCTCTACGAAATTCGCGAATCCCTGGAAGGCATGGCCTGTCGTCTGGCCGCCGAGCGCATGAGCCAGGCCGAAATCGATGAGCTACGCCGGGTACTCGATACCCATGAGCGCGATGCGGCTTTCCAGGCGGGTGTCGGCTACTACCAGCAGGAAGGCGACTTCGATTTCCACTACCGCATCATTCAGGGCAGCGGTAATCGTACCCTGGCCCAGATGCTCTGCGGCGAGCTGTATCAGTTGGTGCGCATGTACCGCATCCAGTTCTCCGTCGTGCCGAATCGGCCACGTCAGGCCTTCGCCGAGCATCACCGTATTCTCGATGCCATCGCCGAACGTGATGGCGAAATGGCCGAGCTGCTGATGCGCCGCCACATCGGTGCCTCAAAACGCAATATCGAGCGCCATTACCAGGAGGCTGCCGGCAAGCAAGGCACCTCCGTCAAGACAGCCACTCCACGAGGTGAGTCATGAGTCAGAGTTCTTCCAATCAGAACACTCCAGGTCAGCGTTTCCGCGATGCAGTGGCCAGTGAACGGCCATTGCAAGTGGTCGGCGCAATCAATGCCAACCATGCGCTGCTGGCCAAACGTGCCGGTTTCAAGGCGATCTACCTGTCCGGCGGCGGCGTTGCGGCCGGTTCCCTGGGGCTGCCGGACTTGGGCATCACGGGGCTGGATGATGTGCTCACCGATGTACGCCGGATCACCGACGTATGCGACCTGCCGTTGCTGGTGGATGTCGACACCGGCTTTGGTTCTTCGGCATTCAACGTCGCCCGCACCGTTAAATCGATGATCAAGTTCGGCGCCGCGGCGATCCACATCGAAGACCAAGTCGGCGCCAAGCGCTGTGGCCACCGGCCGAATAAAGAGATTGTCTCGCAGCAGGAAATGGTCGACCGGATCAAGGCCGCCGTCGATGCGCGCACCGATGACAGCTTCGTGATCATGGCGCGTACCGATGCGCTGGCGGTGGAGGGGCTGCAATCGGCGCTCGACCGCGCGGCGGCCTGCATCGAGGCCGGCGCCGACATGATCTTTCCGGAGGCCATCACCGAACTGGCGATGTACAAGACCTTCGCCGAGCGGGTGCAGGCGCCGATCCTGGCCAACATCACCGAGTTCGGCGCCACGCCGCTGTACACCACCGAAGAGCTGGCGGCGGTCGACGTGTCCCTGGTGCTCTACCCGCTGTCGGCCTTCCGCGCCATGAACAAGGCGGCGGAGAACGTCTACACCGCTCTGCGCCGCGACGGCACCCAGAAGAATGTGATCGACACCATGCAGACCCGCATGGAGCTGTACGAGCGCATCAACTATCACGCCTTCGAGCAGAGCCTCGATGCGCTGTTTGCACAGAAGAAAGGCTGATCCAGCGATTTACGCAGTTGTCGTTTCCAGAACAAATTCAAGATGATGAGGAACCCAGCCATGGCTGAAGCAAAAGTACTGAGTGGCGCCGGCCTGCGTGGCCAGGTTGCCGGGCAGACTGACCTGTGCACCGTGGGCAAGACCGGTGCCGGTCTGACCTACCGCGGCTATGACGTGCGCGAACTGGCCTCCGGGGCGATTTTCGAAGAAGTGGCTTACCTGCTGCTGTACGGCGAGCTGCCGACCTGGGCACAACTGAATGGCTACCTGAACAAGCTGCAAGGTCTACGCGACCTGCCGCTGGCGCTAAAGGAAGTGCTTGAGCGCATTCCGGCCGATGCCCACCCGATGGACGTGATGCGCACCGGCGCCTCAATGCTCGGCAACCTCGAGCCCGAGACCAGCTTCGAGCAGCAGCGCGACAAGGCTGACCGTCTGCTCGGCGCCTTCCCGGCGATCATGACCTACTGGTATCGCTTCAGCCATGAAGGCGTGCGTATCGACTGCGCCAGTGAAGAAGCCACCATCGGTGGGCATTTCCTCGCTCTGCTGCATGGCAAGAAACCGAGTGAGCTGCACGTCAAGGTAATGAACGTCTCGCTGATTCTGTACGCCGAGCACGAGTTCAACGCCTCGACCTTTACCGCCCGCGTCTGCGCCTCGACCCTGAGCGACATCTTCTCCTGCGTTACCGCGGCCATCGGCTCGCTGCGTGGCCCGCTGCACGGCGGTGCCAACGAAGCGGCAATGGAGATGATCGAGAAATTCAGCTCGCCCGAAGCGGCCACCGCCGGCACCCTGGCCATGCTCGAGCGCAAGGACAAGATCATGGGCTTCGGCCATGCGATCTACAAAGAGTCCGACCCGCGCAACGAGGTGATCAAGGGCTGGTCGAAGCAGCTCGCCGAAGAGGTGGGTGACAAGGTCCTGTTCCCGGTCTCCGAGGCCATCGACAACGTAATGTGGGAGCAGAAGAAGCTGTTCCCCAATGCCGATTTCTATCACGCCTCGGCGTACCACTTCATGGGCATTCCGACCAAGCTGTTCACCCCGATCTTCGTCTGCTCGCGGGTCTCCGGTTGGACCGCTCATGTGTTCGAGCAGCGTGCCAACAACCGCATCATTCGCCCGAGTGCGGAATACACCGGCGTCGAGCAGCGTCCGTTCGTGGTTATCGACAAACGTTAACTGACCCAGGTCTCTCCCTTCCGGGAGTGGGTTAGGGAAGGATAACTGTCTCGGAAAGGTGGCCCGTCCCCAGCCCTCTCCCGGAAGGGAGAGATGCACATTTCACCCCAGCATCGAGTTAGCACCATGAGCGCCAGGGCCGAGCTGAACCACCGTTCTGACTATCCGTTACTGGACAAACGCTGATTGGAAAAAGAGGAGTAGGCCGTGACACGTGGCTCTCCCCGATCTCGCCCCTCTGAACATGACTCGATTGAGTGCGTACGCCATGAACACTGCAAACCGCAAACCTCTGCCAGGCACCCAGCTGGACTATTTCGACACCCGTGCCGCGGTCGAGGCGATCCAGCCGGGCGCCTACGACACGCTGCCGTACACCTCGCGGGTGTTGGCGGAAAACCTGGTGCGCCGTTGCGATCCTGCGACGCTGAATGCTTCCCTGAGCCAGCTGATCGAGCGCAAACGCGACCTCGACTTCCCCTGGTTCCCGGCCCGCGTGGTGTGCCACGACATTCTCGGACAGACCGCCCTGGTGGACCTCGCCGGCCTGCGTGACGCCATCGCCCTGCAAGGCGGCGACCCGGCGCAAGTGAATCCGGTGGTGCCGACTCAATTGATCGTCGACCACTCCCTGGCCGTGGAACGCGGCGGCTTCGATCCGGAGGCGTTCGAAAAGAACCGCGCCATCGAAGACCGTCGCAACGAAGACCGTTTCCACTTCATCAACTGGACCAAGAAGGCCTTCAAGAACGTCGATGTGATCCCGCCGGGCAACGGCATCATGCACCAGATCAATCTGGAGAAAATGTCGCCGGTGATTCAGGTGCGCGATGGCGTGGCCTTCCCCGATACCTGCGTCGGCACCGACAGCCACACTCCGCACGTCGATGCCCTGGGCGTGATCGCCATCGGTGTCGGCGGTCTGGAAGCTGAAAGCGTCATGCTTGGCCGCGCGTCCTGGATGCGCCTGCCGGAAAGCGTTGGCGTCGAACTGACCGGCAAGCTGCAGCCGGGCATCACCGCCACTGATATGGTGCTGGCGCTGACCGAGTTCCTGCGCCAGCAAAAAGTGGTCGGTGCCTGGCTGGAGTTCTTCGGTGAAGGTGCCTCGGCGCTGACCCTGGGCGACCGCGCGACCATTTCCAACATGGCCCCGGAATACGGTGCCACCGCGGCGATGTTCTATATCGACCAGCAGACCATCGACTACCTGAAACTCACCGGCCGCGAAGACGAGCAGGTACAGCTGGTCGAGAATTACGCCAAACAGACCGGCCTCTGGGCCGACAGCCTGAAGGGCGCGCAATACGAGCGTGGACTGAGCTTCAATCTGTCTTCGGTGGTGCGCAACATGGCCGGCCCGAGCAATCCTCACGCCCGTGTGGCCACCTCGGACCTCGCGGCTCAAGGTATCTCTGGTCAGTGGGACGACGTTCCCGGCCAGATGCCGGACGGCGCGGTGATCATTGCCGCCATCACCAGTTGCACCAACACCAGCAACCCGCGCAACGTTATCGCCGCCGGCCTGTTGGCGCGCAATGCCAACAAGCTGGGGCTGGCTCGCAAGCCATGGGTCAAGTCGTCCCTGGCGCCCGGTTCGAAGACCGTTGCGCTGTACCTGGACGAAGCCGGCCTGACCGATGAACTGGAGCAATTGGGCTTTGGCGTGGTGGCGTTCGCCTGCACCACCTGCAACGGCATGTCCGGTGCGCTCGATCCGGTGATCCAGCAGGAAATCATCGATCGTGACCTGTACGCCACCGCCGTGCTGTCGGGTAATCGCAACTTCGACGGTCGTATCCACCCGTACGCCAAGCAGGCGTTCCTCGCTTCGCCGCCGCTGGTGGTGGCCTACGCCATTGCCGGCACCATCCGCTTCGACATCGAAAAGGATGTGCTGGGCCTGGATGCCAACGGCAAGGAAATCCGCCTCAAGGACATCTGGCCGAGCGACGAAGAGATCGACGCGGTGGTCAAGGCCTCGGTCAAGCCGGAGCAGTTCCGCCAGGTCTACATTCCGATGTTCGCCATCCACGAAGACACCGGTCCGAGAGTCGAGCCGCTGTACGACTGGCGCGAGATGAGCACCTATATCCGTCGTCCGCCGTACTGGGAAGGCGCATTGGCCGGGGCTCGTCCGCTCAAGGGCATGCGCCCGCTGGCGGTGCTGCCGGACAACATCACCACCGATCACCTGTCGCCATCGAACGCGATCATGCTCGACAGCGCCGCCGGTGAGTACCTGGCGAAAATGGGCCTGCCGGAGGAGGACTTCAACTCCTACGCCACCCACCGGGGCGACCACTTGACCGCGCAACGCGCGACCTTCGCCAACCCGAAACTGTTCAACGAAATGGTGCAGGAAAACGGCAAGATCAAACAGGGTTCTTTGGCGCGCGTCGAGCCGGAAGGCCAGGTCATGCGCATGTGGGAAGCCATCGAAACCTACATGGAGCGCAAGCAGCCGCTGATCATCATCGCCGGCGCCGACTACGGTCAGGGTTCGTCCCGTGACTGGGCGGCCAAGGGCGTGCGCCTGGCCGGTGTCGAAGCCATCGCCGCCGAAGGCTTCGAGCGTATCCACCGCACCAACCTGGTGGGCATGGGCGTGTTGCCGCTGGAATTCAAAGCGGGCACCGACCGCAAGACTCTGGGCATCGACGGCAGCGAAACCTTCGACGTGATCGGCGAGCGTACCCCGCGCGCCACACTGACCCTGGTGATCACTCGCAAGAACGGAGAACAGGTTTCGGTGCCGGTCACTTGCCGTCTCGACACCGCCGAAGAAGTCTCGATCTACGAAGCCGGTGGCGTGTTGCAGCGTTTCGCCCAGGACTTCCTTGAATCGGCAATGGCTTAAGCGTAACTCGGGGCTCCAGGCTTTTGTGGGAGCGGCTTCAGCCGCGATGCCTTTCGCGGCTGAAGCCGCTCCCACAGGGCCCGAGCCAGGCAAAGTCCAAGCGCGCGGCGCAGGCCTGCGCTGCGCAGCCTAATCAGGGCAACATTCCATGACCCACGTACCTCAGATCAAGATTCCCGCCACCTATATGCGCGGCGGCACCAGCAAGGGCGTGTTCTTCAGCCTGCAAGACCTGCCTGAGTCCGCACAAGTCCCAGGCGCAGCGCGCGATGCCCTGCTGCTGCGCGTGATCGGCAGCCCCGACCCTTACGACAAGCAGATCGACGGCATGGGCGCGGCGACCTCGAGTACCAGCAAGACGGTGATCCTGGCCAAAAGCACCAAGGCCGACCACGACGTCGATTACCTGTTCGGTCAGGTCTCCATCGACAAGCCGTTCGTCGACTGGAGCGGCAACTGCGGCAACCTGTCCGCGGCAGTCGGCTCGTTCGCCATCAGCAGCGGCCTGGTCGACGCCAGCCGCATCCCGCACAACGGCGTGGCCACCGTGCGCATCTGGCAGGCCAACATCGGCAAGACCATCATCGCCCACGTGCCCATTACCGACGGCGCCGTGCAGGAAACCGGTGACTTCGAGCTCGACGGCGTCACCTTCCCCGCCGCCGAAGTGCAGCTCGAATTCCTGGACCCGGCCGCCGAGGAAGAAGGCGCGGGCGGCTCGATGTTCCCCACCGGCAACCTGGTGGACGACCTCGAGGTGCCGGCCGATATTGTGAAAGGCGGCACGCTCAAGGTGACGATGATCAATGCCGGCATCCCGACCATCTTCGTCAACGCGCAAGACCTCGGCTACACCGGCACCGAGTTGCAGGACGCCATCAACGGCGACCCGAAGGCCCTGGCGATGTTCGAGACCATCCGCGCCCACGGCGCCCTGCGCATGGGCCTGATCCAGCACCTCGATGAAGCCGCCAAGCGCCAGCACACGCCCAAGGTCGCCTTCGTCGCGGCGCCCGCCGATTACCTCGCCTCCAGCGGCAAGCCGGTGGCCACCGGTGACGTGGACCTGTTGGTGCGCGCGCTGTCCATGGGCAAGCTGCACCACGCCATGATGGGCACGGCTGCCGTGGCCATCGGCACCGCCGCGGCGATTCCGGGCACGCTGGTCAACCTCGCGGCTGGCGGCAGTGCGCGCAGCGCGGTGCGCTTCGGTCATCCCTCGGGCACCCTGCGCGTGGGCGCCGAAGCCAGCCAGGTCGACGGCGAATGGACGGTGACCAAGGCCATCATGAGCCGCAGCGCCCGGGTGTTGATGGAAGGCTGGGTGCGCGTACCCGGCGATGCATTCTGAGGGTGCGCTACCGCTGAAAGCGTTCCATCACCAATGCCGTGCAGGTGTTCGTTCTTAGCTGACGGCACCGCCACCGAGAACGTGGAAGTGGAATGCCCGATCGACCAGTGCAGCGCCGAGATACTCAACCTGTGCAAGGATCAAGCGAAGCTTGAAGCCACGCCGGTTAACCGCTTTATGGATCTGTTCGAGATCTGATTTAACTGCCAAGGCCCCGCTCTGCGGGGCAACCCAGGGGACAACGCCGTGCTTGAAACTTATCTTAAACACGTAGCAGAACGTGCCGAACAGAACCTCCCTGCCCTTGCTCTCACAGCAGAGCAAACCGCAGGCCTGGTTGAGCTGCTGAAGAACCCGCCCGCTGGCGAGGAAGCTTTCCTCGTTGACCTGATCACCAACCGCGTTCCGCCCGGTGTGGACGAAGCCGCCTACGTCAAGGCCGCCTTCCTGTCGGCCCTGGCCAAGGGCGAAGTCAGCTCGCCGCTGCTGGACAAAAAACGCGCCGTCGAGCTGCTCGGCACCATGCAGGGCGGTTACAACATCGTCACCCTGGTCGAGCTGCTGGATAACGCCGAACTGGCTCCGGTTGCTGCCAACGAGCTCAAGCACACCCTGCTGATGTTCGACGCCTTCCACGACGTTGCGGAAAAAGCCAAGAACGGCAACGTCCACGCTAAGGCTGTACTGCAGTCCTGGGCCGATGGCGAGTGGTTCAAGAACCGTCCGACCTTGGCCGACAAGATCAGCCTGCGCGTGTTCAAGGTTACCGGCGAAACCAACACCGACGACCTGTCCCCTGCTCCGGATGCCTGGTCGCGTCCGGACATCCCGCTGCACGCCCTGGCCATGCTGAAAATGGCCCGCGACGGCATCGTGCCGGATGAGCAAGGCGCCATCGGCCCGATGAAGCAGATCGAAGCCATGCGCAACGACGGCTTCCCGATCGCCTACGTCGGTGACGTGGTCGGTACCGGCTCCTCGCGTAAATCGGCGACCAACTCGGTGCTGTGGTTCTTCGGCGACGACGTGCCGTATGTCCCGAACAAGCGCTCCGGCGGCTTCTGCTTCGGCAGCAAAATCGCTCCGATCTTCTACAACACCATGGAAGATGCCGGCGCCCTGCCGATCGAGTTCGACGTCTCCAAGCTGAACATGGGCGACGTGATCGACCTTTACCCCTACGCAGGTAAAGTCACCAAGCACGACAGCGACGAAGTTCTGGCCACCTTCGAAATGAAGACCCCGGTGCTGCTCGACGAAGTTCGCGCTGGTGGCCGTATCCCGCTGATCATCGGCCGTGGCCTGACTGAAAAAGCGCGTGCCGAGCTGGGTCTGCCGGCGTCCGATCTGTTCAAGAAGCCTGAAGCGCCGGCTGAAAGCACCAAGGGTTTCACCCTGGCGCAGAAGATGGTCGGCAAGGCCTGCGGCGTAGCTGGCGTTCGCCCAGGTACCTACTGCGAACCGAAGATGACCACAGTCGGCTCCCAGGACACCACTGGCCCGATGACCCGTGACGAGCTGAAAGACCTGGCGTGCCTGGGCTTCTCCACCGATCTGGTGATGCAGTCCTTCTGCCACACCGCGGCCTATCCGAAGCCGATCGACGTCACCACCCACCACACCCTGCCAGACTTCATCATGACCCGCGGCGGCGTTTCCCTGCGTCCGGGCGACGGCATCATCCACAGCTGGCTGAACCGCATGCTGCTGCCGGACACAGTCGGCACCGGTGGCGACTCCCACACCCGTTTCCCGATGGGGATTTCCTTCCCGGCCGGTTCCGGTCTGGTCGCCTTCGCCGCAGCCACTGGCGTCATGCCGCTGGACATGCCGGAATCGATCCTGGTGCGTTTCAAAGGCAAAATGCAACCGGGCGTCACCCTGCGTGACCTGGTTCACGCCATTCCTTACTACGCGATCCAGGCCGGCCTGCTGACCGTAGAGAAGAAAGGCAAGAAGAACGCCTTCTCCGGCCGTATCCTGGAAATCGAAGGCCTGGACAACCTGAGCATCGAGCAAGCGTTCGAGCTGTCCGACGCCTCCGCCGAACGTTCCGCCGCCGGTTGCACCATCAAGCTGTCGAAAGAGTCGATCACCGAGTACCTGAGCTCCAACATCACCCTGCTGCGCTGGATGATCGGCGAAGGCTACGGCGATGCTCGTACTCTGGAGCGTCGCGCTCAAGCGATGGAAGCCTGGATCGCCAACCCTGAGCTGATGGTTGCCGATGCTGATGCCGAATACGCTGAAATCATCGAAATCGACCTGGCCGACATCAAAGAGCCGGTGCTCTGCGCGCCGAACGACCCGGACGACGCCCGTCTGCTCTCTAGCGTGGCTGGCGAGAAGATCGACGAAGTGTTCATCGGTTCTTGCATGACCAACATCGGTCACTTCCGCGCTGCCGGTAAGTTGCTGGATCAGGTCAAGGGTCAGCTGCCAACTCGTCTGTGGCTGTCGCCGCCGACCAAGATGGACGCTCACCAGTTGACTGAAGAAGGCTACTACGGCATCTACGGCAAGGCCGGCGCGCGCATGGAAATGCCGGGCTGCTCGCTGTGCATGGGTAACCAGGCTCGCGTTGAGCCGAACTCCACCGTGGTCTCGACCTCGACCCGTAACTTCCCGAACCGCCTGGGCGATGGTGCCAACGTGTACCTGGCTTCGGCTGAGCTGGCATCGGTGGCTTCGATCCTCGGTCGCCTGCCGACCGTCGAGGAGTACATGGAGTACGCCGGTAAGATCGACAGCATGGCTGCCGACGTTTACCGCTACCTGAGCTTCGACCAGATCGCCGAGTTCCGTGAAGCGGCAGCGAACGCCAATATCCCGGTGGTTCAAGCCTAATAGAACCAATGCAATAGCGTGGATGTGCCGGATCGCATCGGCACATCCACTGTTTACGGCGACTGGTAGGTGGCGATCAAGGGATTGCCCGATGTCCATATACCTGCCGGGATGTTTCTACCGGCGCTCTGCCGGGGAAGGCGTCCATACCATTTGAATTACGACCAACTTGCACGTAAGACGGCAAGTGTTGTTCAAAAGTCAGACGATTACACAATCAGTCCGCAAAGCCGACCGCTGTATCCAATGTGCCGCCCCAGAAAGGCATGCCTGGAGGTGTTTTCCCAGCATTACGGATGCATCGCCCCTGCGTTCGCCAGCATGAGCTGGATATAGCCTGACTATGAAAGATCATCGGTATGCCCCATCGACTGTCACCTTCGGCCATGAGCCACAGGGTGGGCGGGCGACCCAGACTGCCAGTGCGGCCTGACCAATGGTCCTGCCGCATGCCGCAAAACGCCAATCTCGTCCCATACGGCCTCGACCAGGCGGGGGCGACGGTCATACAGGCGCAGCCCCACGCCCAGAAAGATTGGTGCCTCGCCAAAAGGCACCGGCAACACTTCGAAGCGCCCCTGGAACTCCGGCAAGGCAAATAGCTGCGCGACCTGGTAATCATGGTCAATCGCCAGGCTGCCGCGCCCCTTGAACAACATATGCGCCAGTTGCGAGGAAGCCCTCGCCGTATCGATCGCAGGAATCCCCATACGCGCGAGAAGCGCCTTAAGGGTCGTACGTCCCGACAGATAGAGCACTGGTTTAGCAAGCCCAGTGAAGCGTTGCCCATCCCACCCGGCCAGGCTGCCCAATGGGCGGTAGACCACTAGGCGGGTGATACCCAGAGCACGCCGTTGATCCGGTTGCCCGGAGCTGTTCGGAAAGGCCATGAAGGCCAGGTACTCAGGTGTAGCGGCAACCCCGGCGACAGCACTGAAGGAGCCCTGCTCCACACCAGCCAGACAACGGCGCCAGGGCAAGGCGACGAACTCCACACCCCATCCATGGTGCTCCACAGCCAGGCGAATAAGCCTCTGGCTATCGCCCTCACGGCTGGGAAAAGTGAAGGGGGGAAATGCTTCATCGCTGACGCAAACCGAAAAGGTCCCTGCTTGAACCGGAGCAACTAGGAAAACCAACATGCACAGCAGGCCGGTAAGGTGCAACCAAATCCGCTCTATAAAACGGCTTAACTCACTCCCCACAAGATAGGGCATCACACCCGAGTAACCAGTCAAACTCACATCGGATACTTAGGCTTCCGGGGACAAAACGACGGCTTTAGAAGGGCTTGAACCAGGTAACGAAGACCCTGAAGCCAACTCTTTCTCGCTCTGGAAAGCCCCCTCCCTTGAGAGGGGGGCTGGACTATGCAGCAAGAAGTGCGACAGCGCCGGAATCAGGATCAGCGCGCCGAGCATGTTCCAGATGAACATGAAGGTCAGCAGGATGCCCATGTCGGCCTGGAACTTGATCGGCGACCAGGCCCAGCACACCACGCCAGCCGCCAGGGTAATCCCGACCAGTCCCACCACCCGACCGGTGAAGGCCACCGCGTTCCGGTAGGCGTCGGACAGCGACATGCCTTGGCGCTGGTAGTGCAACTGCACGCTGAGCAGGTACAGCGCGTAGTCCACCCCGATGCCGACACCGAGGGCGATCACCGGCAGGGTCGCGACTTTCACGCCGATGCCCATGGCCACCATCAGGGCCTCGCAGAGGATCGAGGTGAGGACCAGCGGCAGCACGGCCACCAGGGTCGCGCGCCAGCTGCGGAAGGTGATCAGGCAGAAGATGGTCACCGCCAGGTAGACGTACAGCAGCATGGTGCGGTTGGCCTCGCGCACCACGATGTTGGTCGCCGCCTCGATGCCGGCGCTGCCGGCGGCCAGCAGGAACTGGCGGTCCTCGCTGCTGTTGTCCCGGGCGAACTGGTCGGCGATGGCCACCACGGCGTCCAGGGTCTCGGCCTTGTGATCCTTGAGGAAGGCAATCACTGGCATCAGCGAGCAGTCGGTGTTGAACAGCTCCGGGGCATTCACCGAGGCCTGCTGCGTGGCATAGTTCAGCACGTTCTGGTTGCGCTGGATGCTGTTCAGCTTGGGGTTGCCCTCGTAGGTGCCGGCGGTGATCTGGCGTACCGCGTTGACCAGCGACACGGTGGCCTGCACCCCCGGGTGCTGCTGCAGCTCCCAGGCCAGGCGATCGGCCAGGATCAGGGTCTGGTAGTTCAGGCAGCCTTCCGGGGCGGTCTTGATCATCACCGCGAACAGGTCGCTGGACAGCGCATAGTGGCTGGTGATGTAGGCGTTGTCGCGGTTGTAGCGCGAGTCGGCACGCAGTTCCGGGGCGCCGCTGTCGAGGTCGCCGATCTTCAGTTGCAGGCTGACCATGAAGCCGCCAACCCCCATCAGCAGCGCCACCAGCGAGGCGCCGGTGGCCCACTTGCGCGTGGTGAAACGGTCGAGCAGATCCCACAGCTTGCCGAAGCCGCGGTGGGCATCGGCACGGGTGTCGATCTTCAGCGCGCGCTCGGCGGCCTTGCGCCCGACGCCGATATAGGACAGCGCCACCGGCATCAGCAGCAGCGAGGTGAAGATCAGCACGGCCACGCCGATGCTGGCGGTGATGGCCAGGTCCTGGATCACCGGGATGTCGATCAGCATCAGCACGGCGAAGCCGACCGCGTCGGCCAGCAGCGCGGTGACCCCGGCGAGGAACAGGCGGCGGAAGGTGTAGCGCGCGGCGATCAGCCGGTGGGTGCCGCGGGCGATGTCCTGCATGATGCCGTTCATCTTCTGCGCCGCATGGGACACGCCGATGGCGAAGATCAGGAACGGCACCAGCACCGAGTAGGGATCGATGGCATAGCCCAGCCAGGCGACGATACCCAGCTGCCAGACCACCGCGATCAGCGAGCAGCCGACCACCAGCAGGGTGCTGCGCACGCAGCGGGTGTACAGGTAGATGATCACCAGCGAGGTGACCACGGCCAGGCCGAAGAACATCATGACCTGGATCAGGCCGTCGATCAGGTCGCCGATCAGCTTGGCGAAGCCGATCACCCGGATCTTGTACTTGCCCGTGCCCTCCTCACCCGCCTTGCGCGCGGCGCTGTCGCCGGCGAACTCGATCTTGTCGCGCAGCTGTTCTTCGAGCAGCTGGGCGAACTGATGGTAGTTGAGGCTCTTGCCGGTGGCCGAGGCCTTGTCCAGCAGCGGCACGATCAGCATGGTCGACTTGAAGTCGCTGGCCACCAGGCTGCCGACTATGCCGGCACGGTTGATGTTCTGCCGCAGCTGCTCGATGTCGGTCGCGCTGCCCTGGTAGCTGTCGGGCATCACCGGACCGCCCTGGAAGCCTTCCTCGGTGACTTCGGTCCAGCGTACCGCCGGGCTCCACAGCGACTTCATCCAGGCGCGGTCGACGCCCTCGGTGAGGAACAGCTCGTCGTTGACCTGCTTGAGCACGGCCAGGTACTCGGGGTCGAAGATGTCACCCTGGGTGTTCTCCACCACCACCCGTACCGAGTTGCCCAGGCCGCGCAGCGACTGGCGGTTCTCCAGGAAGTTCTGGATGTACGGCTGGCTCTGCGGAATCATCCTCTCGAAGCTGGGCCGCAGCTCCAGACGGGTCGCCGCCATGTAAGCCAGCAGCAGGGTGACCAGCGCCATGACCAGCATGAACAGCGGACGGTAGTTGAACACCAACCGTTCCAGCAGGTTGCCGGAGCGCCGATCGAAATCACGCAAGTCGCGGATCACCGGCATGGTGTCTTGCTTGATATTGCCCATGTCAGGGTACTCGCTCTTATTTTTTTAGGTCTTGTTCGACGGACAGCACACGTGTACCACGGCTACCGGCCAACACCAGCGAACCATCGGCTGCCAGGGTGGCGCCGGCCACCGGCGACTGCTCCTGTTGCGGCACCAACTGCAGTCGCGCGCCGCCGCCCTGAGCGACCAGCATGTGCCCGGCCTGGGTGAACAACCGGTAGTGGCCGTCGGCGTCAACGGTGGCGGCGGTGATGCTGACCTGCAGGCCGCTATCCAACTGACTCCAGGTGTAGCCACCGTCAGCGCTGCGGAACACATGGCCGCGAAGGCCGTAGGCGAGCACTTCGCCGGGCTGGCCGACGATGCCGAAGTAGCTGCCTTCATAGGGCGTTGCGAGGGCGATGAAGCGCTCGAGGCGGTCATCCCACTTGCGTAGCAGGCCCTGTTCGCCGGCGATGTACAGCGCGTCGCCGGTGAAGGCGATGGCATTCAGGTGCAGGCCCTGGGGGTTGTCGGTGCGATCCTGGAATGGCGTCCAGCTCTGCCCGCCATCGGTGGTGCGCAGGATCAGGTTGAACACGCCGACCACATAACCGAGCTGGTCGTTGGCGAACCAGACGTCGAGGAACGGCTTGTCCGCGCCCTCCTCGATCAGCCGCTGGCCTTCGCCGGCGAGCGTGGCCCACTGCTCGTTGTCCGGCTCGGCGGCGGCCAGGGCGCTGTAATGCTCGAGCACCAGCTCACCGATCTGCCGACCATCGAGCTGCTTGCTCCAGGTCACGCCTGCGTCGCTGCTGTGCAGCACCACGCCGTCGTTGCCCACCGCCCAGCCCTGCTCGGCGGACGGGAAATGCACGGCATTCAGATCGGAACTGACCGGCACGGCGGCCTGCTGCCAATTCTTGCCGGCATCATCGGAATAGAGAATGTGGCCACGCTGGCCCACGGCAATCAGACGCTGGCCGGCCCGCACCAGGTCCAGCAAAGGGCTGCGCGGCGCCAGGGCGCTCGGCTTGGCCGGCAGGTCCAGCACGTCGACGTAGCCGGCGGCCTGGACCACTCCCTGCAATAGCGCCAGCAATACGCCCACCGCCAGCAGCGCGCGCTTCTTGAATGAACACATACCGCGTCCTCTTGAGAAAACAGCGCCGGGGTACACCCAGGGTGCAGCCCGGCGTCGAATCAGGTATCCGAGCCGATCGGTCGGCGACCGAGTAGCTGCCGGTCGCTGCAGGATCACTGCGATGACCGGCCTGGACTCCTATCACACTGATTTAGCGGATACCGGCTCCCGCCAGGGACTCCGGCGACCACTGCGCCTTAGACAGCGACTCGCCGTACTTGATACCGCCGTGCGGGCCTACCATACCGTTGATGTTGTAGGAGCCACCGACCAGGTCGTAGATCATGAACGGCGAGGCATCCGGGGTCTGCTTGTCGTAGCTCTGGCTGAGGAAGGCGAACGAGCCCCGATAGAGCTGACCACGCGCATCGTACTGGTCGGAGGCCAGAGCCATCCAGCTGTCCTCGTCCAGGTAGAAGCGACGCTTGGCGTAGATGTGGCGCGCGCCCTCCTTCAGCGTGCCTTCCACGACCCACACGCGGTGCTTCTCCCAACGCACGAACTCCGGCGCCAAGTGATTCGGCGTGGTCAGCGCCTTGGCATCGGGCTGGTAGGTCAGCGCGTAGGTGTTGTACGGCACGATCATTTCCTGCTTACCCACCAGCTTCCAGTCGAAGCGATCCAGCGCGCCGTTGAAGACGAAGACGTCGTCGTAGGTGCCGGCACCGGCGGTCCCCGGGTTGGGCGTGTCGTAGGCCAGGTTCGGTGCCAGTTTCACCCGACGCTGGCCGGGCAGGTACTGCCAGGCGCGACGCGGCTGTTCCAGCGGGTTGGCCGCATCGCGCAGCATGATCGCCTCGCCGGCGCGGCGGGCCGGGCCGGTGTAGTACAGCTTTATCTGGTAGTAGGTGTCCTTGCCCGAGATCGGCTTGGACATGTCTTCGTAGATGGCGTAGTTGATGAAGGACTGACCGGCAACGGCCAGGGCCGGCACGCCAGCGGAGTCGACGTTCCAGGATTCGTACTTGCTCGCGATGTTCACTCCCTGGTAACGCAGCAGGAAGTTCCACATGGCCTCGGCGCCCGACTGCGGGATCGGGAAAGGAATGCCCGGCAGCACGTTGTCCACGGCCAGACCGCCTTCCAGCGGCTGGGCGTTGGTCGCGTTCTTCAGGGTGTTGTCCAGCACGGCCTGCGGCAACGCCACGCTACGGTGGGTCGGGTAGACATCGACGCGGAAGCTGGGGAAGCGGGTCGCCAGCTCGACGGTGGTGGCGGTCAGCTGATTCTTGTACTGGGCGACGTTCTTGCCGTCGATCACCAGCAGCGGCTTCTCGCCGGCGTAGGGGTCCGGGCGCATGCTGTCGCCCGCCTTGAAGCCGGCCGGCGCGGTGGTCAGGCCACCGGTGTAGGCCGGGATGGAACCATCGGCGTTGGCGGCCATCTCGGCACCGACCCCAGTCAGGCTGCTGCCCAGCTTGGCGGCTTCATCAGCGGATACGGCGGCCTGGGCCTGACCGGCAACGGCCAGGGCGAGCGAAGCGGCCAGCAGTGTGTGCACGAATTTCATCTTGTTGTTCTCCAGCTCAGTGGCTAAGAAATCGTGAATCAGAAAGTGGTTTTCAGGGTCAGGTACATCGCGCCACGGTCTTCCGTGGTGGCCCCGCCGCCCGAGAAGGAGGAATACCCCCCGGCGAAGCAGGTGTAGCGCTCGGCGCCATCCAGTGCGTTAGGGGTGGAGCCATCGGTGGCACCGTTGACGCACTTGTCGGCGTCGCCGAAGGAGTCGACGTACTTGAGGTCGACGAAATACTTGTTGTAGATGGCGGCGCCAATGCCGACGGCGTAGTTGCCGGTATCTTCGGCACCGCCGCCCTGGACCGGGGAAACGCCGTCGAGGCCGAGGTTGATCGACATCGGTGCGCTCAGATCGACACCCGGGAAAACCTGGTACCAGGTCGGGGTGAAGTTGACCGCCAGGCCCCAATTGTCGCGGGTCGCCTTGTCGATGCCGCGGTAGCTGTCCTTGCCCTTGTAGAGCGCCTCGTTCTTGCTGTCGAGGCTCAACAGGTTGCTGTAGTACAGCTCGCCCAGCAGGGTCGCCGCGTCGAACAGCGGGGTATCGCCGATCGCCATCAGGCCGTTGACCGTCCAGTGCAGGGTGTCGCCGGTGGCGCCGAAGCTGTCGCCGTCGTCCGGCATCTGCGCGACTGTGCCGGTGGCCGGACTGCGCGCCGGCAGGCCGAGGCCCGGGATGCCGGTGGCCAGCGCCGGACTGACCACCATCGGGATGCTCGCCAGCGGCATGCCGTGACGCACGTTCAGGTCGCTGGCGACGCTGACCCCGCCGATGTCCTTGGACAGACTGATGCCGTAGATGTCGATGTCGTCGACGTAGCCGAAACTGTAGGAGGTGGTGGCGATCGAGTTGCGCAGCGCCCCTACCCCGGCGCCACCAACCAGGCCGTTGGTGGTCAGGCCGCGGCCGTCGAGCACCGCCTGCGGGAGGATTTCCGAGGTGTTGCGGTAGTAGAAGCCGAGGGTGCCGTCCAGCCATTCCGGCGACCATTTGGCCATGAGGCCCCAGTCACCCTGGTCGTCCGGCTCGAAGTCATCGCCGCGGCGGACGGTGGTCAGGCTGCCGTTCGGCCCGGCCAGGCCCGGCCCACCGGTGTGACCGAGGAGGAACGACTGGGCGCCTTCGCCGACCAGGTCGGAACTGCCGTAGTAGGTACCGGCTTCCGGCAGACGGGCGGCGTCCCAGCGGAAGAAGTACTGGGCGGCCAGGGTCAGCTCGGGGTTGACGGTGAACGAAGTGGAGATCTGCTCACGCGGGACAAACAGCTCCTTGGCCTCGGTGCCCGGCGACGCCGCCAGTTTGGCCAGGTCCAGCCCGGACTGGCCGTAGCTGATCGCATGCACCGGGTTGAGGATCGTCTCGCCCCAGTAGACGTTGTGCTGGCCGGCCTTGACGCTGAACAGCGACTCCTCGCCGACCTCGGTGCTGTAGAACACGAAGGCGTCGAGGATCTCGCCGGACGGCCCGCTGTAGTAGCGCTGGGCATAGTTACTCAGGTGCGGGCTGCCGAACGCCGGGTTGCTGGTGCTGGGCTGGCCGACGATGCTCGAGAAGTCGTCGTTGCCGTTGACGAAGGGGTTGGAATTGGAGCCGGTGTTGTCATAGGCCTTGTCGTACCAGCTGGCCGCACTGACGCGGAAACCCATCTGGTTCTGGTAGACCACATCCAGTTCGGTCAACAGATCGACGCGGTTGGTGATATTGGTGCCGGACCTGCGGAAGTTGTAGTCGCCGTCATTGTTGTTCGGCGTACCCAGCATGCGCTTGTCAGCACTCTCGGTGCGTACGCCGTAGTTATATTTGACCGTATTATCGAAGCGCACCGCCCAGTCTTCACTGCCGGTGTCGACTTCGATGGCATGGGCGGCGGGCATGGAAGCCGCCAGGATGGCCGAAGCCAGTAAGCTGCGACGCAAGGGCCTGAGGTTGTGACTGTTTTTATTGTTGTACATGCGTTGTCTCCGCTTTTTATGTTTGTGGCTCTAACACTCACATCAGGTATAGCAAGGGTGCGAGTTTTTTTACTGATCCGACTCAGCCAGGGACTGGCTACTACGACCGGGGCGCGCGATCCGGTAAGAGTAGCGACCGTTCAGTAATCCAGTTCGCGAATGAAGTCCTCGGCTCGCACCCACTCGCCATAGCCAGAGGCCGGGTTGAGGTGGCCGACTGCGCCGAGGTTGACCAGCTGGCTCCCCCAGCCCTCGGCCAGGTGGCAAGCCGCCTCCAGGCTGGCCAGATGGTCGTTGCTGCTCGCGGCAATGATGCTGGGGAATGGCAGGCGCCCAGTGGGCAGCGGGTCCCAGCCATTGGCGCGCAGGCTCTCCGGGGTTGGATAGCCCTCCGGCCAGCTGGCCTGCAGATCCGGCGGTGCGGCCAGCAGAGCGCCCTTGATCGGGCGGCTGTATACGGCGGCCCAGTGCGCCACCATCAGCACCCCGGCGCTGTGTGCGACCAGGATCACCGGACCATCAATCTGTTCCAGCTCGCGCTGAATAGCGTCGACACGGGCCGCGCAGCTGAGCTTGTCAGCCTCCAGCGGTGGTACCGAACGCACCTTGCTCAACTTGGCTTCGAGCAGAGTTTGCCAGTGTTGCGGCACATGCTCGCGCAGGCCGGGAACGATCAGCACAGTGGCATGGGTTTGCAGCTTGTCCACATCGACACCTTTGCAGTTGGACCCGGCTCTACAGATAGCCGGATAGTCATTGAGGACAACAGTAAAGAGCGCTCACCCACACCGCTTCACATTTCACGTCAGCCATTTTTCATTTGATGACACGCGGCAAATGCCTCGATGACAGCCTTTCCGAGCGACCTAGCGGTAACGCCGCACTTGCCGGCCTTGAGGTACTCCCACATCTGCGCGAAGACCTGCGCCGGCATCTCCGGATGACGCACCAGATTGTGCGGACTGCCGATCAATTGCTCGCGACTGAAACCGCTGACGGCGACAAACTCATCATTGCAGTAGGTAATCCGGCCCCGGGTATCGGTGCTGGAGATCAG
The DNA here is from genome assembly GCF_003596405.1 of Pseudomonas cavernicola. NCBI lineage: Bacteria > Pseudomonadati > Pseudomonadota > Gammaproteobacteria > Pseudomonadales > Pseudomonadaceae > Pseudomonas > Pseudomonas cavernicola. The sequence goes on along the minus strand of NZ_QYUR01000008.1, from coordinate 512,761 downwards.
GCGCTGATCGGCTGGATAGATACACTCTCGACCACTGAGCGGCATGTTGATTCGCATCGTTACTCCTGCGCGTGGCACCGCGAGACTGCCTACCGGCACCGCACTCCGCTGCCACGGCCACGGAACGGGTCCGCAACAGCAGCGACAGGAGGTCGTTTACGCCGGTGGCCATGAGCCTTGGGGGTTGCCGTGCCGGGTGCCTTAACCCAGCGAGGTGGTCAGGCTTGTAAAAACGCACCGCGCCACCCGCTTAGCTTTAGCTGTCAGGCTCTTTTCATTTCATGACCGAGCCTTTATAACCTAGAAGACCTATTCGAGCCGCGCGGCCAACCTGCAGCCGCCCTGAAACGAGCCCCGCCATGACTGCCCAAGCCCGTTCCGCCGTATTGACCAGCTACCTGGAAGTTGCTCGCCAGTACGGCCTGAACACCCGTGCCCTGATGTCCCAGGCGGGCCTGAGCCAGGCCATGCTCAACGACCCCGAACAGCGCATACCGGTCGAGGCGGCCATCCGCCTGATGGAGGATTCCGCCCGTGAAAGCGGTTGCGAAACCCTTGGCCTGCGCATGGCCGAACTGCGCCAGCTATCGGACTTCGGCGAGGTCAGTCTGCTGCTCAGCCACCAGCACAACCTGCGCGATGCGCTGCAGGTGATAGTGCAGTATCGCCACCTGATAAATGACTCGCTGGCGATCTATATCGAGGAAGCCGGCAAGACGGTGCTGATTCGTGAAGAGGTGGTCAGCGAGTACCCCAGCCACAGCCGCCAGTCCATCGAGCTGGCCATCGGCGTGATGTATCGCTTCTGCGCCGCCCTGCTCGGCGCGCACTGGCACCCGATCAGCGTCAACTTCAGCCACGAGGCCCCGGCGGATTTGTCGGTACATCGACGCATGTTTGCCTGCCCACTGGAGTTTGGCAGCGAGTTCAACGGCATCGTCTGCCCCTCGACCAACCTGGATACCGCCAACCCGCTGGCCAATGCCGCCATGGCGCGCCACGCCCAGCGCTACCTGGACTCCCTGCAGGACTCCAGCGAACACTCGCTGACCCTGGACGTGCGCAAGGCCATCTACCTGCTGCTGCCCATGGGCCGCGCCACCATCGAACAGATCGCCCAGGCCCAGGGCATGAACCTGCGTACCCTGCAGCGGCGCCTGGAGGATGAAGGCGACACCACCTTCAGCGAGCTGATCAACAGCGTGCGCCGCGAGCTGGTGATTCGCTATATGGAAAACCCCGGCTACTCCCTGGCGCGCATCGCCGACATGCTCGGCTATTCCTTGCCCAGCTCCTTCACCCGCTGGTTCATCTCGCAGTTCGGCATGCCACCGGCCGCCTGGCGCAGCGAGCACAATATCGTCCCGCGCAAGCACAGCTAGCGCGTACTGCGCCCACACGGCAGCACCCTGCGCTTCATGCGTATTGGCCTGGTCAGTTGGCGGGCTGGCGCGCCGGGTCGGCCTGGGCGGCAACCGTAGACCGCTCCCCCGCCACCAGCACGGCCTGCGCCAGCTCATCGAGATCGGTGACGGCGCGCCCGAGATAGAACTCGGCGCCGCCATGGGTCTGGCTCGTGCTCTGGCGCAGCTCGCCGCGCACGAAATGGTAACTGCTCTGGATCTTGCGCAGCACGTCGACGTGCTCGGGATAGCGCGTCAACAAGGTATCGAAGCCCTGTTCGATGCTCCGGTCGAGCGCCTGCAACGCCTCGCCCGACGCTGCGGATAGCGCTGGCGCTGGCTCCTGGGCAGGCCGTCTAGCTCGCTGAAGACGCGCTGCATGACTCGCAGCGGCTGCACCAGCGCTGCCGGCTGGCCGAGCTGCACAATTGTCGTATCCAGGCTCTGCAGGTGGTAGAAAACCGCCGTCAGGCCACGCGGATCGGGCTCGCGCTCCTGCGGATTGAAATACAGCAGGGCACTGGCGCACAACAGTTGGCTGCGGCTGCCCAGCTCGCTCAACTGCTGAGCACTGCGGCCATCGGCCCAGGCAGTGAACTCAGCAGGCACAACAGGCACAACAGGCACAGCAGCAATTTCGTGCGCATCTTCCCTCTCCTCGATTTTTTGTTGTTATGGCGGGTGCTATGACGAATCGGCTCGGTTGCTTCGGTTTACTCCCTCAGTGGTGAATGAAGTTGGCTTGCGGTATGGCAAGCGGTTGCCGGCCCTGGGGTGAGGCGACACTACGCAAGGCAGGTCGCCCGCTGAAATAAAAAAACGGTCGGCTGCCGAAACAGCCGCCGTAAAGGTACCGGGGAACATGCGCCCCGGAAGAGTGTCACGCACCGCCATGGAGTAACGGTGCGCGGCTCTTAACGCAGGATCTGGCAGCCGGTGGCGGCCTGCAGATCCGAAAAACTCACGCCGGGAGCCATTTCTACCAGGCGCAGCCCCGCATCGGTGATGTCCAGCACAGCCAGGTCGCTGATGATCCGATCGACCACGCCGACGCCGGTCAGCGGCAGGTCGCAGCGTTCGAGGATCTTGTGCGCGCCGCCCTTGGCGCTGTGCTCCATCATCACCACCACGCGCTTGACGCCGGCGACCAGGTCCATGGCGCCGCCCATGCCCTTGACCATCTTGCCGGGGATCATCCAGTTGGCCAGGTCGCCCTGCTCCGAGACCTGCATGGCCCCGAGCAGGGCCAGGTTGATGTGGCCGCCACGGATCATGCCGAAGCTCTCGGCACTGTCGAAGAAGCTGCTGCCCGGCAGGGTGGTGATGGTCTGCTTGCCGGCGTTGATCAGGTCGGCCTCGATCTCGTCCTTGCCCGGGAACGGGCCGATGCCGAGCAGGCCGTTCTCGCTTTGCAGCCAGACGTCCATGCCCTCGGGAATGTAGTTGGCCACCAGGGTCGGCAGGCCGATGCCGAGGTTGACGTAGAAACCGTCCTGCAATTCCTGGGCGGCGCGCTGCGCCATTTCTTCACGGGTCCACGCCATGATCAGTTCCTCACCGTACGGACTTCGATGCGCTTTTCCGGGCTGGAGTTGAGCACCAGGCGCTGCACGTAGATGCCCGGCAGGTGGATCTCGTCCGGGGCCAGTTCGCCGATCTCGACGATTTCCTCGACCTCGGCGACGCACACCTGGCCAGCCTTGGCGCACAGCGGATTGAAGTTGCGCGCGGTCTTGTTGAACCTCAGGTTGCCAGCCTTGTCCGCCACCGCGCCCTTGATCAGCGCCAGGTCGGCGCTCAGCGAACGCTCCATGACGTACCAGTGGCCGTCGAACTCGCGGGTCTCCTTGCCTTCGGCGATCAGCGTGCCGTAGCCGGTGCGGGTGTAGAACGCCGGGATGCCGGCACCGCCGGCACGCAGCTTCTCGGCCAGGGTGCCCTGGGGGGTGAACTCCAGTTCCAACTCGCCGGCCAGGTACTGGCGCTCGAACTCCTTGTTGCCACCGACGTAGGAGGAAATCATCTTCTTGATCTGCCGGCTGTAGAGCAGCGGGCCGAGGCCGAAGTCATCCACCCCGCAGTTATTGCTGATGATGGTGAAGCCGCGCTTGCCGGTCTCGCGCAGGGCCTCGATCAGCGCCTCGGGGATACCGCACAGGCCGAAGCCACCGGAGGCGATGGTGATGCCGTCGTTGACGATGCCGGCCAGTGCGGCGTGGGCATCGGGATAGATCTTGTTCATGACGATCCTCTGCTTGAATGGGGCCTGCAGTGTCAGCGCTGCAGCACATAAGTGCCGGGGGCTGCGCACAGCGGCGGGTATTTGCTTGAACCGAGCTGCAACGGCGCGACCTGGCTGGCGCCCGAGCGCTGCTGTACCCACTGCCGCCAGTGCGGCCACCAGCTGCCTTCGAGGCGCTCGCCGGCACCTTGCAGCCAAGTCTCCGGGTCGCTGGCGCTGGCCGGGGCCGCGTAGAAATACGACTTGGGATTGCCCGGCGGGTTGACCAGGCTCTGCAAGTGGCCGGCGTTGGAGAGGACGAAGGTGCCGTCCTCGCCGAACAGCCGGGCGGTGCCGTAGCAGCCCTGCCAGGGGGTGATGTGGTCGGTGGTGCCGCCGATCACGTAGGCACCGACCTTGACCTGGCCCATGTCGATCGCTTCGCCGCCGATCTGCAGTTGCCCCGGGTTGCTGTAGGGATTCTGCCGCACCAGGTCGAGGTAGTCGGCATGCAGCTTGGCCGGCAGCCGCGTGGTGTCGTTGTTCCAGGCCAGGATGTCGAACGCCGGCGGCTTGTTGCCGAGCAGGTAGTTGTTGACCCAGTAGTTCCAGATCAGGTCGTTGGGACGCATCCAGGCGAACATGCGCGAGAGTTCCTGGCCGCTGAGCACGCCCTTGCGCCACGAGCTGGCCTTGGCCGCGCGCAGGGCCGCCGGGGTGGCGAACAGGCCGAGGGTGGTGTCGTCGAGGGCCGCCGGCATGTCCAGCACGCACACCGCCCAGCAGGTGTTGGCCACCTTGGCGCCCTCGCCGCGCGCCGCCAGCCAGCCCAGATAGGCCGCCAGGGTCAGGCCGCCCGAACAGGAGCCCCACATGTTCACATCGGCGCTACCGGTGATCTGCCGCGCCACCTCGACCGCCTGGTCGAGGCACAGCGCATAGTCGGACAGGCCCCAGTCACGGTGCTTGGCGGTGGGGTTGCGCCAGCTGATGACGAACAGCTGCACGCCACTGTCCTGGATCCACTGGATCAGGCTCTTGTCCGGCGACAGGTCGATGGCGTAGTACTTGTTGATCTGCGGCGGCGACATCACCAGCGGCCGGGCATGCACATCGGGCGTGCTCGGGGCGAACTGCAGCAGCTCGAACATCTCGTTGCGGAACACCACCTCGCCCTTGACCGTCGCGACATTCTCGCCGACCTTGAACGGCTGGCTGTCGACCTGGCTCGGCATGCCGCGGTTGTTCAGCAGGTCGTGGGAGAACTGCTGCACGCCGCGCACCAGGTTCATGCCACCGGTATCGACCAGCTTGCGCAGCGCCGTCGGGTTGGTCAGCAACAGGTTGCTCGGTGCCAGCGCGTCGAACAGCAGCGAGGCGATGAACTGGGCACGGCCCCTGTCCAGCGGATCGAGATTGGCCGAGTCGATAAAACGGCGCAGTTCGTCATTGCCGGCCAGGTGGCTCTGCATCAGGGCGCGCAGCAGGAAGTTGGATTGCCAGGCCGGGTCGGCGAAGCGCTTGTCCCTGGGGTTCGGCGCCACCTCGGAGGTGCCGGTGGCGATGTCGCGCAGTTCCTTGAGGTAACTGCCGAGATGCAGCCCGGCCTTGAGCGGCGTCTTGCCCACGGCCTTGAACAGGGAACCGGCAGCCCCCAGCAGATCGGCCGGACGCACGCCGAGCAGCGGGGTGCCGGCCAACGTGTGGTTCACCGCCGTGCTCGCCAGTTCGTGCGCCTGCGCATCGCCCACCGGTGCCGCATCTGGTTTTTTACGCCGACCGCCGCGGGCCGCCGTACGGGGCTTGGCCGGGTTTGTCGGGGGGCTGCTAGGGGCTTTGCTCATTGCAGTTCTCTTGGTTGGAGCCGGGAGTTCAGGACTTCACGCAGGTCGCGCAGGGCCCCGGCATCCGTTGTCACTATTCGGCGGAGCGGTTCAGGCGCCCCAGTGCAGCAACAGCAGCACCAGGGCGACGAGGAATACGGTTTCACCGACCATCAGCAGGATCGGCTTGATCCCCACCGCGGCCAGCTCCTTGAGCTGGGTCTTCATGCCCAGGGCACTGATGGCCACCACGAGGCACCAGCGCGACAGTTCATTGACCCCGCCCTGCACCACCTGCGGCACCCAGCCGGTGCTGTTGACGCAGGCCAGCACCAGGAAGCCGACGGCGAACATGGGCAACAGCGGTGGACGCTTGCCGGTCGGGTCGGCGCCCTGCATGCGGGTGATCATGGCGGCGGCGAGGATCACCGGCAGCAGCATGGCCACGCGCATCAGCTTGACCACGGTGGCGGTATCGCCGGTCTCGGTGGACATGCTGTAGCCGGCGCCGACTACCTGGGCCACGTCGTGGATGGTGGCGCCGAGGAATACCCCGGCGTTCTGCGGCGACAGGCCGAACCAGTTGGCGATCATCGGGTAGACGATCATCGCCACGGTGGACAGCGCCGACACGCCGATCACGGTGAACAGGGTGGCGCGTTCCTTCTGCGGATGGTTGGGCAGCGCGGCGGCCAGCGCCAGGGCTGCCGAGGCACCGCAGATGGCGGTGGCGCCACCGGTGAGCATGCCGAACAGGCGCTGGAAGCCCAGGGCCTTGGCCGCCACCACCGAGACCAGGATGGTCACCACCACCAGCGTCACCACCAGCGCCACCGGCTTCCAGCCGAGGCCGGCGATCTGCTCGAGGGTGATGCGCATGCCCAGCAGGGCCACGCCGATGCGCAGCACGCTGCGCGCGGTGAACTCGATGCCGGCCTTGCACTGGCCCTCGCCGGACAGGAAGTTCAGCGCCATGCCCAGCAGCAGGGCGAACAGCATCACCGGCGCGCCGTAATGCTCGGAAAGAAAGGTCGCGGCGGCGGCAACGATCAGGCTGACGACGAAGCCCGGCGCCAGTTCGCGCACGCGACCTTGGATGCTGGCAAGCGCGAGGCTGCTCATGACAGGGACTCCTCAGGAACAGTAACGATGAACGCCTGGCCATCGACCAGCTCGACCGGATAAGTGGCCACCTTGAGCTGGGTCGAGTTGAGCAGGTAGCCACTGGCCAGGTTGAAGCGCAGGCCATGGGCACAGCACTGGATCACCCGGCCTTGCAGGCGGCCGCCGCACAGCGAGGCGCCCTGGTGCGGGCAACTGTCGTCGATGGCGTAGAGCTGGCCGTCGACGTTGAACAGCGCCAGGCTGTAGTCCTTGACCTCGATCAGCGCGCGGCCACCGGGGGCCGGCACACGCTCGGCCGGCACGCAGATACGCTGGTTCATGCCCGCTGCTCCAGATTCTGGCTCAGCGCCTGGAGCATGGCCGCGTGCAGCACCTCGGCCGGCTGCGCCCCCGATAGCGCCAGGCGGTTGTTGAATACGAAATAAGGCACGCTCTGCGCCAAGCCGCCCGGCTGTGCCGCGACGTAAGGCCGCCCATCGCCACGCAGAGCCGGCGCCAGCTGAGCCGGCTGGAAACCGCAGGACTCGGCGATGGCCAGCAGGGTCGCGCGGTCCCCGAGGTCTTCGCCTTTATGGAAATAGGCGGCGAACAGGCGCTCCAGCAAGGCATCGCGCTGGGCCGGCTCGGCCAAGGCGCCGGCCCGCTGCAGCAGGCGGTGGGCATCGGCGGTATTGGGCATGCTGGCGATGCGGGCCAGCTCGAGTTCCAGCCCGGCGGCCGCAGCGGCCTGCTGCACCTGGGCCTGGCGCAGGCGCACGGCCTCGGCGCTGCCCAGGCGGTCACGGTAGAACTCGGCGAAGGGCTCGCCCTGGACCGGGATATGCGGCAGCAACTGCACGCCATGCCAGGCCAGTTCGACCTCGACCTCCGGGCGGCTGGCGCGCAGCTGCGCCAGGGCACGTTCCAGCTGGCGCTTGCCGATCAGGCACCAGGGGCAGATGAAATCGAAGAACACATCGATGCGCAGCGAGCGACTCACGATTGGACCTCCAGCGCCGCCTCGAGCGACTTCTCCTCGACGCCCTCGCCTTTCAGCCGGGCCATGTCCTTGTGGTAGTGGCGCTTGGCGTAGAGGAACACCGCCGCCGCCGCGATGCTGACCAGCGGCACCAGCTGGAAGGCGTTGTCCAGGCCGATCAGGTCGGAGACCTTGCCGGTGAGCAGCGGGCCGGTGGCCAGGCCCAGCAGGTTGTTGGCCAGGGTCAGGGTGGCGAAGGCGGTGCCATGCACGCTGTAGTGGGTCAGGTTGGCGACCATGGCGCCGGCCGGTCCCGAGGTGCCGGCGGCGATCAGCATGCCCAGGCAGATCATCACCAGCTGGGGCAGGCCGAACGGCAGGGCGAAGGCCAGCGACAGCAGCAGGCAGCTGCCCAGGCAGTAGGCGATGGACAGGGCAATTTTGCGGTCGGGCCGGTTGCGGCACAGGCGGTCGCTGAGCATGCCGCAGAGGATCATCCCGGTGCCACCGCACAACACGATGATCGCCGCCACCGCGCCGGCCTTGTCGGTGCCCATCGCGTAGTAACGATTGAGGTAGCTGGGCATCCACACGATCACGGTGCCGCCGACGAACATCTGCAGGCCGCTGCCGACGTAGGCGCTGATCACCGAGCGGCTGGAATACAGGGTGCGCAGCGGCCGGGTGAGCGCTACCGCGGCCTTGTTCGCTGCGGTAGTCATACGCTGTGGGTTGATCCGTGCTTGCTTGACGATCAGCGGATAGAGCACGGCCAGCAGCAGGCCGAACAGCGCCATGCCGGCGAAGGCCCAGCGCCAGCCGAAATGCTGGGCCATCACGCCGCCGGCGGCCATGCCCAGTACCGAGCCGAACATGCCGCCGGAGATAAAGGCGCCGGACAGGGTGGCGCGCATCTCGCGGGGGAACACCGAGACCACCACGGCGATGCCGACGCTGCCGTAGGCGGCCTCGCCGACGCCGACCAGGAAGCGCGCAATGAACATCTGCTGGTAGTTCTCTGCCAGGCCGCAACCGAGGGTCGCCAGGCTCCACAGCACGGCCATCAGGGCCAGGCTCTTGATCCGGCCGAAACGATCGGCAAGCAGCGACAGCGGGAAGGTCAGCAGGCCGACCATCAAGGCGACTATGCCGCTGAGCAGGCCCAGCTGGCTGTCGGACAGCGCCCATTCCGCCTTCAGCAGGGGGAACACGGCGTTGAGCACCTGCCGCGACATGTAGTCGGAAATCAGCAGGCCGAAGGTCAGCGCAAAGACGATCCAGGCATAGGTGCGCGGAATGCCGAGCGACGTATCGATACCGTCGTCGCTGATGTGATGTGCGGCCATGCTGCCTCCTAGAAGCTTATTGTTGTTGTGCCTGAAACCGGTTCTGAAAAAGCTTCGCCCCGGCTCTTCGTGGGAGCGGACGCTCGGCGCATGGTCTTGTCTGCGTGGCGACAAGCGGGTAACGCCGACCTGGCAGAAGCTTTTTCACAATCGGATCGAGGTCGGTCGAACACGGGCGGCCAGGCCACCCGAGTCCGTCGCGGCCCCTGTGACGCGGGGCTGCCCCGCGTTCACAGTGTCCGCCCCCTGACCTGACCAGCAGAGGACTGATTCCTTGCCTCAGCGGCGCTGCGGCACGCCTTTCTCGCCCGGCTTGCGGTTCGGCGCCATGCCGTTGGCCAGCAGGGTTTCCTCGAGGCTGTCGTATTGAACGACATCCTGTAACTGCGGGTGAATCACTTGCGCAGGAAGCCCTGCTGACCGCCCTTCGGATTCGGGGCGAAGCCGTTGGCGGCCAGGGTTTCTTCGACCGTGTTGTAGAAAACGCCGATCTTGAGGATCTCGCGGGCTTCCTTGCCGTTGGCGACCGGACGGCCGATTTCTTTGGCGATGCGCACCAACTGTTCGATCTGTTCGACGGAGGTCATCCTGCGCGAGCGATCCTGGGTCCAGATGTTGTCCTCAATACCGCAGCGCACATGCAAGCCCATCGCCATGCCCATCAGGTTGACCGGCAGGGTATTGAGCATGCTGCTTTCCACCGTCAGCATGGTGCCGTCGGGGATGGCGCGCAGGAAGTTGGCCATGCTGTAGATATGCGGCTGGTCCATGCCACCGCCAATCGCCACCCAGTTGCACACCAGCGGCCCCTTGTAGACGCCGCGGCGGATCAGGCGCTCCACCGACTCGTAGCTGTTGATGTTGTAGAACTGGAAGGCGCTCTGGATGCCGGCGGCACTCAGGCGGCGCACATGCTCCTCGATGAAGCTCGGGCCGGAGGGCACGATCATCTCGCGGTAGGCTTCGTAGGTATCGCTGCCCATGGACGTGCCCGCGTAGTCGCGCGCATCCATCTGCTCGACGACGTTCATCTGCGTGGTGTTGACCGTCACAGTGACCTGGTCGGGCTTGGGATCGAGTTCGGCGAGCATGTGACGGGTGTCGTCATGCAACCACTTCGCGGCCGCGCCGTCTTCCGGGGGCGCGAAGGAGATGGAACCGCCGACCTGGATGACCATGTCCGGCACTGCCTTGCGTACGCCGGCAATCAGTTCGTTGAACTTGGACAGGCGCTTGGAGCCCTGGCCGTCCAGTTCACGCACGTGCAGGTGCAGTACGGAGGCGCCGGCTTCGTAGCAGTCAACAGCCTTCTGAATCTGTTCTTCCATGGTCACCGCAATGTCTTCCGGATAGTCGGAGGGGAACCATTCGGGGCCATAGGGGGCCACTGTGATGACGAGCTTGTCCTGGTTTTCAGGAAAGAGAGAACCGTCAAGGAAGTTCATGTCTGTTGCCTCAAATAATTAAAAGTAAGTGGCGCGACTGGGATGTTTCGACTCAGTAGGTCTTGTCGCCGATGATTCCGGCACGCTCCATCTTGCGATGGCAGGGCGGGTAATCCATGACCGCGTAATGCTGGGTACTGCGGTTGTCCCAGATGGCCACGCTGTTCGGCTGCCAGCGCCAGCGCACCTGGTACTCGGGGATGTACGCCTGGCTGATCAGGTAGCGCAGCAGGTCGGAGGCACCGGGATTGGCGTCCTGGCCGAAGCGCACCCGCTCAGGGGTGTGGTAGTTGCTGAAGTGGGTGGTGAAGGCATTGACGAACAGCACCTTCTCGCCGGTTTCCGGGTGGGTACGCACCACCGGGTGCTCGGCATCCGGGTACTGCGCCTTGAGCGCCAGGCGCTTCTCGATCGGCATCGCCGCGCCGAAGCTGGCCTCGATGCTGTGGCGCGCACGCAGGCCTTCGAGCCTGGCTTTGACGTCGTCCGGCAAATTGGCGTAGGCCAGGACCATGTTCGCCCACATGGTGTCGCCGCCCACCGGCGGGCATTCGATGCAGCGCAGCACGCAGCCCAGCGGCGGCGCCTCGCGCCAGGTGGCGTCGGTGTGCCAGGCGTTCTCGTAGCGATCCATCGGCTGGTCCGGGCGCTTGTAGATCTGCACCAGGCCCGGATGCTCCGGGTCGCTGCCGGCCACCGGGTGGTCTTCCAGCTCGCCGAAGCGGCGGGCGAAGGCCACGTGCTCGGCGCGGCTGAAGTCCTGCTTGCGCAGGAACAGCACGCGATGCCTGAGCAGCTGGGCGCGAATCTCGGCGAACAGGCCGTCGTCATGGATGGCGTCGGCGAGGTTCACGCCAACCAGCTCGGCGCCGATGCTGTAGGTCAGTTGTTCGACTTGCATGACGAGCCCCCCCTCAGATGACGAAGATCGACGAACCGGTGGTCTTGCGCGACTCCAGGTCGCGGTGCGCCTGCACGGCATCCTGCAGCGCGTAGTGCTGGTTGATCTCGATCTTGATCCGGCCACTGCCGACGTGATCGAACAGCTCGCCAGCCAGGGCGGCCTTCTCGGCCGGGTCGGCGATGTAGTCGGCCAGGGCTGGACGGGTCAGGTACAGCGAGCCCTTCATGGCCAGGAGCTGCGGATTGAAGCCTTCGATCGGACCGGAGGCGGTGCCGACACAGACCAGCAGGCCACGGCGCTTTAGCGAATCCAGCGAACCCATGAAGGTATTCTTGCCGACGCTGTCGAACACCACGTTGACGCCGACGCCATCGGTCAGCTCGCGCACGCGCTTGGCGACGTCTTCGTGGCTGTAGTTGATGGTGTGGTCGCAACCGTGGGCCCGGGCGACTTCGGCCTTGGCCTCGGTGGACACCGTGCCGATCACGTTCAGGCCGAGTAGCTTGGCCCACTGCGAAACGATCAGGCCGACGCCACCGGCGGCGGCGTGCAACAGGATGCTGTCGCCCGGCTTGAAGTCATAGATGCGGCGCATCAGGTACGACGAGGTCAGACCACGCATGGTCATGGCCGCAGCCGTCTCGAAGGCGATGGTGTCCGGCAGCTTGATCAGCGGCGCGGCCGGGATCAGACGCTCGGTGCTGTAGGCGCCGAGGGTGTTGAGGAACCCGGTGTAGGTGACGCGGTCACCGACCACCACGTTGCTCACGCCCTCGCCCACTGCCTGGACCACACCGGCGGCTTCCACGCCCATGCCGTTGGGCAGCGGGATCGGGTAGGTGCCGTTGCGGAAATAGGTGTCGGCGTAGTTCAGGCCAACGGCCACATGACGCAGACGAACCTCGCCTGGTCCGGGCTCGCCGACTTCGACGTCCTCATAGCGAAGGACTTCGGGACCACCGGTTTCGTTGAAGCGTACGGCTTTGGCCATGCCTGATTTCTCCAATCATCGATCTTGACGAACAGCGTCGATTTACGTTGATTGGACTTTAGGGCGCAGGCTTGGCGGGCGCTTCTCATCAGACGACAGGCGCTTTTCATTTAATGACACCCCACTTGCAAGCCTTTCATGATCTGTACGAATACGTCATGGCTGGTTTGGGTCGTATAGCGACGATTACAGGGGTAGCCGCCGCTGGTCTAGTAGGCCTGGTTTCCGCGTTTCACAGGCGTACCTCTCCTACGCTGTCCCAGCAAATGTCGACCTGCCATCCATACGTTCGACGGGGTGAGCAGCGTCAACAATTGCGCAGCGTTCTGGCCAGGCTCCCCTCATTAAGCTGATCGCCTTCGCCGGCACAGGGAAGACCACCACGCTGGTCGGGTACGCCCTGAAGCGATCGCACGCCCGGATTCTCTACCTCTGTTCCAACAAGAGCGTCGAGATGGCTTCGAAGCAAAAATTCCCTCTCAACGTCACCTGCAAAACCATGCACGGCCTGGCCTATGCAACGATGGAGACGAAGTACAAGCCCAAGCTGACTAGCAACCTGAGGCTGACGGACCGTCTGGCTAGCCGTCGACGCGGAATTCCCTGTGCTTGCCTCATAGTTGGGCGAGCAGGCACCGCTGCTCGCACTCTGATGCATGCTGCCTGTAGCGAGTCGATAGGTGGTTCATCCTATAGCGGCAGTGCCCTGTGCCATACACAGGAGCGGAGCCCAGCAGGCCTAGTTGAACAGTCCCGAGCGGGTCCACAATGGAGGCTCCAAGCCGCCGATGCTCGCCTCGCTGTCGGATTATGAGGCCGAAACTTAGGCTGAAACCTTCGAGCGGGTTGCAGGTTGACGATGAAGCTCCAGGTCCATTTGAACATCCTGCTGGCTCTCATGCTTGCCTGGAACGCGCTACTCGCTTGTACTCTCGGCCGTAGCAAGTCGGCTACACTCAGTCAGAAGCTTGGCACTTCAGCGCCTTCGCTTGTTGGTCAGGAGGTTCAGGTACTGAGCCAGTTTGCTGCTACTAGTAGCGGACTGCTCAAGGCCAAGGAGCCGCCATGTTGCGCATGCTGCATTTACTGATTTTAGGACTCGCGTTCGCACCATTCTGCGCGGCTCAAGTCCTACGTGTTTGCATCGATGATCAGCCTTTTCCGCCACTGACCTTTCCTGATCGTGAGGGCCAGGTGCAGTACCTGATCCGTCAGGCCGCCAGCCAACAAGGCTGGGCGGTGGAGTTCCTCAGCGTACCGAGGCGGCGGTGTCACGCCGGGGTCGCCAGCGGTCAATACCACGCCGCGGCGCCAGTATCAGCAACCACCGGCGTTCTGGACAATATGATTCTTCCCGAACTTGACGGCTCACCGGATGCGCAGCGCTCGTTCGGTGTCGTGCGGGCAGTTGTTTTTCGTGTCCGCGGTTCTCAGGCCGACTGGGATGGTCAGCGTTTTAGCGGGTTAGACAAGCCGGTGCTCTATGGCTCGGGGGTGCTTGCCTTCAAGGATCGTCTGGAGGCGCTAAAGGTGCCCAGCGACGACAGTGCCAAGTCCCTCTCTCAAATCATGACCTTGCTAGTGATCGGCCGCGGACAAATTGCTGTGAGCACCGAATACCAGACTCTGGCGGCACTGAAGGAGGGGGGCTTAGAAGACCGCATCGAAGTGCTGCCTGTCCCCTTTATGCAGGGAGCTGTTTTTCTCGGGGTTGGGAGGGGTTTCTATGCCGCCAATCAGCAGGTAATCGAGCGCATCTGGACAACCATCGGCGAGCTCCGTGCTGCCAAACAGTAGGGTTGCGGCCCGTGCTTGCGGCTAGTGGCGCTCAGCCAGTCTCGGTTCTCAGCAGGTTGCGGGTCTCGGCAATGGCTTCGGCCAGGTCCAGTGCAATCTTGGCCAATAAAGGCTCGGCGCTTCCGCGCGTCCAAGGCGAATTGCAGCTCCATGGCTGTCTATGCCAGGGCTTGTGCCCCTATGGTGCCGGCCATCGATTTCATGTTGTGGGCGATGCGGGATGCTTCGGCAAAGCTCTCCTGCTCCAGCAGGGCACAGATACCTCGAACAGGGCTTTAAAGTCATGTTTTAAAGACGCTAACGCTAGCGTGAAAAGATCGCCAGGATCACTAAGCCTATCGCCACAGTTATCAACACCACTGCGAAACCACGCTGTACATGGTGGCCTGAAAGACGGGAAGACAATTGTCGCCCAACGACCATGCCCAGGGCTGTTGCTAGCGCAAATAGCACCGTGGCTTTTACGGGCATCACTACGCCATAAGTCAGCGCGACCACAATCCCCCCAGTGCCTACCAAAGCAATAACCATCAAAGAGGTGGCAACGACTCCATGCATCGAAACATTTGTAAACCGACGAAGCATGGGCACGATGACAAAACCACCACCAACCCCCAACAGCCCAGTCAAGAAGCCCGCAAACGCCCCAATGCTACCCAACAGAAACCCCGTGCCCCAAGACCACTGAAACCGACCAGTTTTCGGGTCAATACGACCTACAGTGCGCATCGACACTTCAAGACTCATGGATGCCACCTCGTGCCTCTGCATGAGCAGGCGGACACCTACAAACAACATTGTGATACCGAAAAGCCCCATCAACCAACGTTGAGGGAGTACCTGCGCAACGTGGAGGCCCACGGCGGTAAACGGCACACCAGTCACCGCCATCAAAATCGCTGCCCGATAGCGCACCAGCCTTTTGCGTAACCCTTCCAGGGCACCGATCACAGCGCCACCTACTACCGCAACTAATGCCACCGGTGCAGCCTGCTGCATGGACCAGCCCATGCCAGCCACTAGCACGGGGACGGCGAGTATGCCTCCGCCGGCGCCTGTCAGACCAAGCACGGTCCCCACGAATATGCCAAGGATGAGCGAAATTACCATGATCGGGCTCCTAGCCCAGGTTTAGGTGGGGTTACCCACGGAGGCCGGAGCCAGCAGCCCACGGTGCTTTTTACACTCAAGCCATTCGAGCATCCCCATACCGCCCAACATGGCAATGACAAACACAGCCCCCTTGAGGACTCCCGAGCCCAGCAATACCTTCACTGGTTGCGGGTAAATGCCGGACACCCGCAACCCGATACCAAACTCGAGCCTGGCAATCCAGGAGAAGAAGGTATTCATGGCTAGCCAGAGCAGAATCATGCACGGCCTGCACATCCCACCAGAACGGGGCTGAAGCTAAGCCGACCGAGCGATCAAACGCAGACAGATTTTTGCCAGCAGGTCGCTGATCCAGAAAATGATGCAGGCACTCATCAAATGCCAAGCCACTGCTGAAAATTGCTTGGTTCTTCTGATAGACCGATAAGTAATGCTGCAGGCACCGATTTCCTTTCTCGTCCACCCACAGCACTCCTTCTACGTTAAATCAGCAAGCTCTAGAGCCTACTGCATCCGAACCCATGGCTTCCATTGCCAAGACCTCGGTGAACTCAACTACAAGGACGAAATCCGAGCTAGCGCGGCGGATTCTAACCTTCCCTCCGAATAAAGCCCGTACGGAAGGCCCTAGCCCCTGCAGGCTTGATACGCAGATGCTGGCCATCCTCCGTAAGGTAATGCATGGCCTCACAGACCTTGTGGAGAGCCTGGGGATCTGCTCGTTTGAACGTCCCGATACCGCACTTATCTCCATAACGCTCCTTGTCATCGTTGCTGCTATGGAAATAGCCCTGCCCACGAGTGATCTGCTCCCACAACTCACCGATCTGCCTAGCCTTGAGGCAGTCTTTACGCACCCCTGCTCCGTTGAAGAAGAACGCAGCATGGATGTGGAAGCCCATGTCCTCGCCCTGCTCCACGCAGCAGATGTAGCCCGTTTCGTACTCAAAGATCGGACTACGCTCACGTGCACTAATCAACCGATCCAGATCATCGAAGACATCCTCTACACGGATGTTTACTCACCAGTGCGCAGGACTCGCTCCCAGTCCCGGGTTAGCAAGTCTTGGCAGCCTTGCGGCGCACCACCGAAGCAGCGATTGGACACGACGGCCATTTCGCTCTCGGTCCGGTAGCTGATTGGCTGGCCATCCTGGTCAAGCAGGACTCCTCCACAGGCACGCATCAATGCGTGCCCGGCCACCACGTCATGGCGGACACCGGATACAGCGAGACTGCGCAAACCGCGTCACCGGCCGCGACTCGCGCCAGTCGGTAGGCGATGCTGGGCATCGCGTGAAACTGAGCGGGCGCACAGAGCTCAGCGTTTACCTGAGGTTTAGCCTCGGCAGCCGCACTCACCATGACCACGGCCAAGTCACCTAGCCGCTGCTGGCGGAGGTCATTTACGACTGGTTGGCCATTGCGCAACAGGTGCGGTAATCCCTCGGCCCAAGCGATGCAGTCAGCGCCACGATCTGGCGTAACCGGCGCATGCACGATACCCACTACCGGCAGTGCATCTCGCAAGAGCCCAACCGAGATGGCCGAGCCTTTTCGGCCCTTCAGGAAGTCGCTGGTGCCGTCGTTGGGATCGATCACCCAACACCATGAGTCTCCGGTCAGGACATGTCCGGTTTCCTCGCCCCAGAAATCGCAGGGCAACAGTTTCAGTAACGCTTCACGCAGTTGTTGCTCGATCTCCACGTCCACGGGTGCCTTGTCACCATGACCGCGCGGCCCCTCAGCTCGGCCCCATTCGGCAGTCAACCGCTTCCCGGCCCGGAGCACCTGAGCTACTACTTGGTCGAGTAAGGTTATGAGGTCGGGCTGGTGCATGTACGGAGCCTGTATAGAGCTAGTGAAGGTAGGACCCAGTGGCCGGCGACAGGGCAGGAATTATCCTCTACATCCAGACCTGCCTGACTACCGCCGCCTCCTAAGGCTGCCTCCCCCTCGCCTCGCCTCGCCTCGCCTCACGAAGTGTATTCGCTGTTCGCCACGCTCAAGGGCCAGGCGCCGAGCCGGAAATTCGACTGCCACCTGCGTTGGTTACCGCGCGCTGCGGCAGCCAACGTGCCAGGCGAGCCTGTTCCTTACTGGTATACACCGTACTCGAGTCGCGTCAGAAAGGCGGTCAGCTGCTCGTAGTCGGCGGAATCTTTGATCAGGTCCAGCGGGACCTGCCGGTCTAGCCCCATAGCCGGAGCGGTTAGCCAGCGTTCTGCTGCGACGCCGGAGCCGAACAGCTCTTCCGCGTGCGCGGAAACAACGATCAATCTGAGCAACCGCTCCCCTTGGGCGGGATTGAGGTGCGCAGAAGGCTCGTGCAGCCAGCGCCGCAAAGTTCGTTCAGAAATGCCCAACGCGCGGCACACCAGCGGACGCTTCCGAAGAAGTGGTGCTCGCCGGGCGGCGTGAAGCAGCTCGTTGAGCGTCATACTGGTGCCGGGCACTGCGAAAGCCTCTGCTGAAAGCCCGGCCTGCGATGCTTGTTCGGCCACCCGCTGCGCCAAGGCTTCCAGTGCAGTGGTGGATGTCTCGCGAGCTACATTCATCTTAATAGTCCTCGGGGCGCTTCCGGCCCCTGCAGGAGGTGCCGCCTGTCACTTCAAGGCGAAAAAGCGGTAAAGCCAGCCTCCCAATGGAGGCTGGCACAGACCTAGCTTCGTCACCAGTATGGGCGCTGGGAGAGGCTTCACTAGGGCGGCGTCGGGATTCTACGCCGACGGCACTGGTGAGGCGTGACGACGGGGGGCACTGACGCAAGCGCCGACACCGTCTAAGGTCCGGCTTGGGGCGTGAGTGCAGATAGCCAACCTGCTCGCCCGGGGCAGCTTGGGCCGGAGGCGAGGATTGACCTGGTTACCCCAATCCCTAGGAGGCTTGGCCAATGAGGTGGAAATTGAAGTGTCGTGACGCCGCTGACGGCAGCGGTGACCTGATCCTGGAGCTGCCGGACGACCTACTCCAGGCCGCCGGATGGGAGGTGGGCGACGTCCTGGAACTGGAGGGCGACCTGGCCAATGGTGGCGCCATTCAACTGAAGAAGACGGTACTGTGCGATGTGTGTGGTGCGAGCACTGCCGAAACCGGGCATGGTGTGCTTCAGGCGCAGTGGCGAGATGGCGAGTGCGAAGGTCTGCGCCTGTGCAAGGCCTGTTTCGGCTATGCAATGGCCACACTCCGCCGAGAGCATGAGGCACGCCACCTGTTTGACGAGGGTGAGCAGTGATCCAGCACCGCGATTAAAGCCGGTGCCTTGGATCCTGGAACACCCTTGCGGCGAATTTGCCCACGTCCCCTTCATTTGAACTTGGGAAACCACGTCCTTAGGAGGTGGTCATGAGTCACCGGCTCTGCCTGTGACGATTGAGGAGGCGCATGTTTAGTCCTCGGTTGAGTTGTCCCCACAACCAACCAAAGGAAGAAACATGAGCCGGTTTGAGAAGCTATCGCACGTCATTTGGCACTGCCAGTACCACATTGTTTGGGTACCGAAATACCGCTATCGAGTGCTGAAAGGAGCGATAGGAGAGGAGGTCCAAAACTGCATCGAGGTTTACAGCGGGCGTTTGGGATGCCGCGTAGAGGAGCTGAATGTGTGCACTTGCTGGTTCGGGTGCCGCCGAAGATCTCGGTGTCACAGCTGATGGGCACGATTAAGGGCAAGAGTGCGTTGCGAGTCTTTACTCGATTCCCGCACCTGAAACAGAAGCCGTACTGGGGCAACCATTTCTGGGCCAAAGGCTACTGCGTAGATACAGTCGGAATAGACGCGGAGATGATCCGCAAGTACGTGAAGTATCAGGAGAAAGAAGAGCACCGCCAGGTGCGTCTGGAACTGGCTTAGCACGGACCGTGACGTGATATGGATGGCCAGCCTTCTTTGAGGGCTGGCCACGCCCCCTTCTAGGGGGCCAAAAGCAAGTCCACGTTCTACGAACGTGGATGTTTACTCAAGCTGACGGACTTCTGGAAGAGTAAGGCGTCGAGCAGTTTGTCTGATGCGCCCCCTCTCGAAGTCATGGCTCATTGCAGCCAACTGTCGACGACTGCGGCGCCGTACTCCTGCTTCCAGACCTTCAATACCTTGTGGTTGCCGCCCTTGGTCTCGACCACTTCGTTGGTGTGCGGATTCTTGTAGCGTTTGACCTGGCGCTCACGCCGCTTGGCCTTCGCAGGCGCCACAAGCTTCGTACGTCCGGCCGGCGGCTGCAGAATAGCAATGATATCGCCCAGTTTCTTGCCGTAACCGTCCATTAGCTGCCGCAGCTTACGTTCGAACTCCATTTCCTGGTTCAAGCGCTTGTCGTTCTTCATGGCTTCGAGTTCGGCCAACTGTTCCGCCAGCTGCTGCTCCAAGGCGCGATATTCCGCAAGCTTTGACATGTTCCTTCTCCGAGTAAATCATCTTCCAGAAGAAGTATGGCTGGCGATGACTGCTGTCGCGATCCGCGTTGCTCCAGGGCAGAAAGTACCTGCCCTACCCTACTCTGCCCGCCCGTACCTGAGTGGGATCACCCAAAGCCGACGCAGTTCGTCACTGCAAACGCCAGCCAGAAGGCGGTCTTGCGATAAGACAAACTCGGAACCCTGTGACGGTTTTAGTGGGCGCCAAGCTTCGTTTCCTTTGGCTCCACTGGTGAGTACTACGCCCTGACCAATGAAGTGCATCGCCAGGTGATGGCTATCGTGCGTGAAGTTGTTGCTGGGGAAGGTTTGACGCAGGCCGAACGGCGGCTGCGAGGCGGGAATCCCTGGAGAAAAGATCGTCAGCGTGAGCGGAGTTAGTTTGCTAGAGAAGCGCGCCAAATGCGCGCTTCTCTAGCCCTTGCAAAGCACTGAGTGTTGCCGTTGACCGAAAACTGACCCAGTAAAGCCCGTTGTGCTGACTGAAAACTGACCCAGGTGCTCCACTGCACCTGCTCAATTTTTGAGCAGGAGAACACAGGGTGATCAGCATTGAAATGATGGGCAAAATTCGGCGGATGTACTTTCGCGACAAGCTGTCCTTGCATGAGATAGCCAAGCGTACCGGGCTGTCGCGGAATACCATCCGAAAATGGGTCAGAGCCCCCGAGTCAACGCAGCCGGTCTACCAGCGGCGTGCCGTTTTCAACAAGCTCAGTCCCTTTCACGAGACGTTGGAGCAGGCCCTCCGGGCCGATGCCTTCAGGGCGAAGCAGAATCGCCGGAGCGCAAAGGCGTTGCTGTCGATGATCCGGGCTGAAGGGTATGACGGCGGCTATAGCCAGCTCACCGCCTTCATCCGTCACTGGCGTGGTGAACAAGGCAAGGCGGTACGCGCCTTTGTGCCGTTGGCGTTCGCGCTGGGTGAGGCCTTTCAGTTTGATTGGAGCGAGGAAGGGATGCTGATTGGCGGCATCTTCCGACGCATCCAAGTCTCCCACATGAAGCTGTGTGCCAGTCGTGCCTTCTGGTTGGTGGCCTAGCCAGGGACATGAAATGCTGTTCGATGCCCATACCCGCTCATTCTCGGCACTGGGCGGGGTACCCCGTCGCGGCATCTACGACAACATGAAGACGGCGGTCGACAAGGTCAGCAAGGGCAAGGGCCGGACGGTCAATGCCCGCTTCACCGTGATGTGTTCGCACTACCTGTTCGACCCAGACTTCTGCAACGTCGCTTCCGGATGGGAAAAAGGTATCGTCGAAAAGAACGTGCAGGATAGCCGGCGCCGCATCTGGTTGGACGCCCGAGCCTGCACGTTTCACAGCTTCGAAGCGCTGAATGCCTGGCTCGCTCAGCGCTGTCGAGCATTGTGGGGCGAGCTGGTGCACCCGCAGTACAACGGGTTGACGGTGGCGGAAGTCCTGGAGTTGGAGCGGGAGGAAATGATGCCGATGCCCACCGCGTTCGATGGCTACGTCGAACGTACGGTTCGCGTCTCCAGCACCTGTCTGATCAGCGTGGCACGTAATCGCTATTCAGTGCCCTGTGAGCGCGTTGGCCAGTGGGTCAGTAGCCGGCTCTATCCCTCTCGGATCGTCGTGATGGCCGATGACGGCATGATTGCCAGTCACGAGCGCCTCTTTGATCGAGACCAAGTCAGCTATGACTGGCAACACTACCTCCCGCTGATCGAGCGCAAACCCGGTGCCTTGCGCAACGGCGCTCCGTTTGCTGATTTACCTAAGCCATTGCGCCTGCTCAGGCAGGGGCTGAGGCGACACGCCCAGGGCGATCGGATCATGACCCAGGTGCTGGCAGCTGTTCCCATTGCCGGCCTGGATGCCGTGCTGGTTGCGGTGGAGTTGGTACTGGAATCCGGCAGCCTGAGTGCCGATCACATCCTCAACGTCGTGGCCCGTTTGACGTCGGCCGAAGCCCCGCCCTCGGTCGAGACCAGCCTGCCACTCAAGGTCGTCGCCCCTGTCGCCAATACGGCGCGCTATGACCGGCTGCGCAGCACCGATGAGGAGGTGCGCAATGCGTGATCTGACAGACGAACTCAAAGGGCTGCGTTTGCACGGCATGGCCAACGCCTGGGCGGAGCTGGCCGCTCAGGGCGAATCCACCACGGCGTCATCCAAATGGTTGCTCGAACATCTGCTCGAACAGGAGCATGCAGATCGCGCCGTGCGCTCTGTGAGCCACCAGATGAACATGGCCAAGCTTCCGATGCACCGAGACCTGGCTGGCTTCGACTTCAGTGTCTCCAGTGCCGACGCCAAGCTGGTCAAGGAACTGTCCAGTTTGACGTTTACGGATACCGCGCAGAACGTGGTGTTCATCGGTGGCCCCGGGACGGGGAAAACGCACCTAGCGACGGCACTGGCCGTATCTGGCATCACACAGCACAACAAGCGGGTTCGCTTCTACTCCACGGTCGACCTGGTCAACCTGCTGGAGCGCGAAAAACACGAGGGCAAGGCGGGACGAATCACCCGGGGGCTGCTGCGAACGGATCTGGTGATCCTCGATGAGCTGGGGTATTTGCCCTTCAGCCAAAGCGGTGGCGCGCTGCTGTTTCACCTGCTCTCCAAGCTGTACGAGCACACCAGCGTGATCATCACGACCAACCTCAGTTTCGCCGAATGGTCGAGTGTGTTTGGTGATGCCAAGATGACCACCGCGCTGCTGGATCGGCTGACGCACCACTGTCACATCGTCGAAACCGGCAACGAATCCTACCGCCTGCAACACAGTAGTCTGGTTGCCCAGACCAAGATCCAGGCACGGGAGCGCAAGCGCACCGATGTCGTGGAGCCGGAGGACGATCCCTTTTGAGCCAGTCGAAGCGACCTCACCACACGATGCCGTGGGTGGGGTCAGCTTCGTTTACCCACCTGACGACTGCTAGGCTTATCCACAATTGCTGAGGTGAAAATCAGCAAGCTGCCCTGGGTCATTTTTCAATCGGCAGGGTGGGTCAGTTTTCAATCAGCGCCGACAGACCGAGGAGTTCAGGATCAGAATGGTCAGCTCTGGCGCATCATCGGCGCACTGCGAGACATCTCGGATGAGAAGCTCGCCGAAGCAATGCACGCCATAGAACTGGAAAATATTCAAGCGACCTACGGGCGGATATCCGAAGTTGTAGGAGTCATCAAAGGCATCGCCGACCAAACCAATATGCTGGCGCTAAATGCGGCAATTGAGGCAACTCGTGCGGGTGATGTGGGGCGAGGTTTTTCGGTCGTGGCGGATGAAGTGAAAAAGCTGGCCGGACGAACTCGCGAAGCCACCCAAAAGATCCAGGAAATGCTTTCAGACTCCAAGTCATCTTAAGAACGGCCCAGTGTATGCAGACCGTACCGGAGCCAGTTGTAAGGCAATCGTCGCTCCTGGGGAGACGTGCGTATTGGTCAAAGTCTTGGCAGTGGCTCGAACAGCGGCGCAGCATGTGGGGCATTCGCTGTATTGGGCGTGGCTTCAGCGTCCTTGCATCTTTCAATATTTTTCATGCATTCCTGGTTGGTTATTTGTATTGCTTTAATCATATCGAGCGCGGAGTCAATATTGGCCATGCTGGCTGATCGCAACAGTAAGTTGATTCGATAATTGGAATCCCTGACATGCTCCTTGATGGCACGTCGATGATCCTGACTAAGTGCCTTATCCACTGCGGCGGTGCCTGATGACTCATCCGCTGCCAATAGTCCTGAGTAAAAGACCAGAGAAACGGATAGCCACCAATGAGCTCGAAAGAAAGTCATGACAGATTTACCTCGGGCTACCACCTGTGCTCGGCGCAAATATAGTCGCTGGTGCCATGCCACCCGTGTCACTGGGACATGCAATGACGTCGAAACTCCATGAGTTCATTCGTGAGTTCACCTTTCGGGCCCGCCACCCGAGGAAGAAAGAGGGAGATGCGTGATGCCCTAAATCATTGGGTCCCAACGCTGCGACCAGCCGGTATCCAGCTCGACGATCTCCCGCAGCAGCGCAAAGGCTTGCTGCAAAGCCGGGAAATCGCGCTCGCGGGAGTAGATCAAATAGGTCGGATAGCTGAACTCGGGGGCCTTGGGCACTCGCTTGAGCACTTTCTTGTCAAGGTAGTGTTGTACCACCCGGGTACGGAAGTAACCGGATCCACATATTCCAGGATGTACTGCAGGGCCAGCGGGCCAAGGTTGAAGGACACCGGCGCCTTGGCCCGCTCCGGTAGCGCGCGGTCGTGCTGACGGCGGAAACCTTCACCCCAGTCGATGTAGACGTAGGGTTCCGCCGTCCGTGCGCGGACCATGATCAGCTTCTCCTCCAGCAACTGTTCTACTTGCAAGCCTGGCCAGTAACTGGGCTGGCAAACCAGCGCAGCGTCCAGCGTGCCCTGCTCCAACTGGCGAAGCAGGGGCTGGCCGTCCGCGATCTTGGCGCGCACGGCATGGTCGCCGATGGCCTCGCGAATGCGACCGACTCAGCGCAGCATCAGCGGATTGCAGAGACTCACCTCGCCGCCGATGTGCAAGATGTTGTTGTACCCATCCGGCATGGGCAGTTCGTGCTGCGCCGTCTCCCAGGCCTGCAGAATCGGTCGCGGTAGGAATGGCAGTCGCCTGCCACCCCCCGCACAGATCCGTACGTGCAGTATTACCGCATACGGCGCCTGCCTTGGGTTTTGACGCCGAATCGGACTACGGGGAAGGGATGCATTGGCAGCTCTCGGGCATAAGGCAGGAACAGCCTGGACAGCGTTTTCATGCGCTCCCAGGGCCAGAGCCATTGCCGGGTTAATATCCAGTACCGAGGGCGTACGAATTTTTGTGTAACCGGCCTATGAGCCCGCTTTCTCACTCATGGATGTAGCGGCCTGGAGCGGGCTCCAGTTCACCATAGCGTTTGCGCCCAGCCATTTTCGGTGCCGATCGTTCTGCTCCGGCGCGCTCAGTAACCCAGTCAGCCCAATGTTTCCACCAAGTGCCAGATTGCTCACTGGCCTGAGCCAACCAGTCGTCTGCGTCCAGGGTCGGAGCCGGGCCGGTAAAGTGGCGTGCCTTGGGGTTGCTCGGTGGATTGACCAGGCTGGCAATATGCCCCGCGTTGCTGAGCACGAAACTGCGTTCCCCACCAAATAGCTGAGCCGAGCGATAACAACCTTGCCAGGGTGTCAAATGGTCCCCCTCTGCCGCCATGAAATAGCTATCGCAGTGGCTAGCGCCTGCCTGAAAGGGTGAGCCGAGCACCGTCAATGGCCCGTCGACCAGGGCGTTATCGCTGAAAATATCGAGGAACTGACTGTGCAACGCCGCAGGCAGGCGAGTGCCATCGGCATTCCAGGCCATAACATCA
The DNA here is from genome assembly GCF_003596405.1 of Pseudomonas cavernicola. Taxonomy (NCBI): domain Bacteria; kingdom Pseudomonadati; phylum Pseudomonadota; class Gammaproteobacteria; order Pseudomonadales; family Pseudomonadaceae; genus Pseudomonas; species Pseudomonas cavernicola. The sequence goes on along the minus strand of NZ_QYUR01000008.1, from coordinate 487,875 downwards.
ATAGAGGGTGGCGATTCACCCATCAGGTAATTGTTGTGCCAGTAATTCCACACTAGGTCGTTAGGACGCAACCAGGAAAAAGCCGCGGCCATATCGCTCGAACTCATCACGCCGGACTTGGCGGAGCGCTGACGAGCAAACTTCAGCAAGGGGGGCGGCGAAAACGCGCCGAGAGACATTGGATACTCAAAGTCCAATAACATCACACCAAAGGACACGCCATTCACCGGGCACTTACCCTGTGCCACACTGTGGTTCAAGGCAGCGCTGAGAATGAGGCCACCGGCACACAAACCATGGGTATTCACTTCGACGCCATCGGCAATCTCCCGCACCACCTTCAGCGCTTCAAGCACGGCTGCGGCATAGGTGTCGAGATTCCATGCGGTCTGTTCAGGATTTGGGTTGCGCCAACTGATAGTGAAGAAGTGCAAGCCGCGGCTGACCGCGTATTCAATAAAGCTACGTCCCGGCGCCATGTCGAGGAAGTAGTATTTGCCGATCATCGGCGGCACCAGCAGGACCGGACGCTCACGCACCGTCGTGGTGACCGGGCGATGCTCGATAAGCTCGAACACCTCACAGCGATACACCACCGCGCCGGGGGTGACCGCCAGATTCTCGCCGACTTTAAAGTGGCTGGAGTCCACCTGAGTTGGCATGCCGCGATTATGCAGCAGGTCGTGGAGCCAGTTTTTGGTCCCTCGTAGCAGGCTGGTTCCGCCCGACTCGAAGGCTTTTTGCAAGGCCGCCGGATTACCCAGCAAGCTGTTGGTCGGTGCGGCGGCACTGGTCCATAGTTCGAGGGCAAAGCGCAGTTGTTCCCTGGCACGCCAATCAGGTGTTTCCAGTCGATCGGCCAGGCCATTGACACTGCGTGACCAAGCCAGATAGGCCTGGCCCAGACGGCGGTAACCAGGATGCCCGCGCCAGGCTGGGTGGTGGAAACGCCTATCGGACTTCTCAGGCTCAATCTGTGAAGTGCCAAGACCGATTGAAGCCAGTTGGGTCGTCAGTTCAGCACTGACCGAGACGACCTGGGCGCTGTTTTTAGCCAGACGCGCCAAGCGTGCGAAAAGCGACTCCTTCTTGGTTGCCTTAGCCTGAGCTCTTTTACGCGGCGGGCCAACAATGACCGGATTGCACGTTTTTTTCCATGGCATGGGTTCCTGTTTGGGACGAGCTGGGCTTTGAAGACCTTAGAGTAAGCGTGTCGTTGGCACATAGTCCGCTTTGATGAGGGTTTGCTCTCGTTCTAGGGGCTCTGAGCTGGGTCGTGGGAGCGAACTTGAGGGAGCAAACAAGTGGAACTCGACAGCATGACTACCACAATCACCGATCAACCAATCCATGCGGTCACCATTTAAAGCTCAGCCAGCACGGCTTCTCGGATCAGCTTCTTGTTGATCTTGCCAACGCTGGTCTTGGGAATGTCGGCGACGAAGCGGATCTGCCGCGGAATCGCCCACTTGTTGATGTGCCCGCTATCGACGAACTGCTGCAGGTGCACTTCGATGGTCTTCTGGTCGAGGCTCTCGCCCGGTGCGCAGACCACCAGGGCCAGCGGCCGCTCGCCCCACTGCGCGTCGGGAATGCCCACCACGGCCACCGCGGCGACCGCCGCGTGCTGGCTGATCAGGCTCTCCAGCTCCAGCGAGCTGATCCACTCGCCGCCGGTCTTGATCACGTCCTTGATGCGGTCCTTGATTTCCACGATGCCGCGCTGGTCGATCGAGGCCATGTCGCCGGTGTGCAGCCAGCCGCCTTCCCAGAGCTCGGCGCCCTTCTCCGGCTCCTTCAGGTAGCCCTGGGCCAGCCAGGGGGTGCGCACCACGATCTCGCCCAGCGCCACACCGTCATGAGGCACGTCGTTGCCGGCGCCGTCGACGATGCGCAGGTCGACCATCGGGATCGGCACGCCGGTCTTGATGCGCTCCGGGATCTGCTCGTCCATCGGCAGGGCGAGGTCCTCGGCACGCAGATGGGTCAGGGTCAGCAGCGGGCAGGTCTCGGACATGCCATAGCCGCAGTGCACCCGCATGCCCCGCTCGCTCGCCTGGCGAGCCAAGCCGAGGGTCAGCGCGCTGCCACCGAGCAGCATCTTCCAGCCGGCGAAGTCGGTGCGCTTGCCCTCTTCGCAGTCCAGCATCATCTGCAGGATGGTCGGCACGCAGTGGGAGAAGCTCACCCCCTCCTCGCGGAACAGGTGAACCAGCGTGTTCGGCTCGTAGCGGCCGGGATAGACCTGCTTGACGCCCATCGCCGTGGCCGTGTAGGGCACGCCCCAGGCGTGCACGTGGAACATCGGGGTGATCGGCATGTACACGTCGCCGGAGCGCAGCAGCGGCTGGCCGTCCCAACCGGCGAAGGTGCCCAGTTGGTTGAGGGTGTGCAGCACCAGTTGGCGGTGGGTGAAGTACACGCCCTTCGGATTGCCGGTGGTACCGGTGGTGTAGAACATGGTCGCCACCGAGTTCTCGTCGAAATCGGGGAACTCGAAGTGACTGTCGGCGCCGGCCAGCAGCGCCTCGTACTCGCCCACCAGCGGCAGTTGCGTCGGCTTGGCGACGCTCTCGGTGAGCTGCACGTAGCCCTTCACGGTGTTCAGCTCGCCGTGGATCTGCTCCAGCAGCGGCAGGAAGTCGTCATGCACCAGGACAATGTCGTCCTCGGCATGGTTCATGGTGTAGACGATCTGCTCCGGCGACAGGCGCACGTTCACGGTGTGCAGTACCGCCCCGAGCATCGGTACGGCGAAGAAGCACTCCAGCGAGCGGTGGCTGTCCCAGTCGAGCAGCGCCACGGTGTCGCCGGCCTTGACCCCAGCCGCGCTCAGCGCATTGGCCAGGCGCTGGATGCGCTCGTTGAGGGTGCGGTAGCTGTAGCGCAGCTTGTCGGCGTAGACGATTTCCTGGTCCGGCTGGTAGCGCACGCCGGACAGCAGCAGGCGCTTGATCAGCAGTTGGTAGTTGTAGGCACCTTGCGCAGGCGGAATTATTTTTGTCTTCGCCATGATTGTTTTCCCGACTTTGCCATTCTGAAGTTTTTGTTTTGCTGCACGCGGGCGCCGGCATCACTCAGGTGAGCGCAGTCATCCGGACGCAATCGCCTCTCTATGGGACGAACAGTAATTACCCCTCCCCTCGGCCGCTTCACATCCCACGTCATGAAGTTTTCATTTGATGACAGCACGCGCTGTTACTGGGCGTGACCTGCCCTGCGCCGGCATCAGCGAGTCCGGGGGATGACGGGGAGAGGGAAAGCGCCGCCACGCCCCGGCGACGGGCCGTGGCGGACGGCCTGTTGGCCTGAGGGCCGCGATCAGAACTGCTCGGCGTCGAGCAGGTACAGGCTCGCGCTGCCGGCGCGCACCGAGGCGCTCAGCGAGTGGATGCGCGGCAGGATGCGGGCGAAGTAGAAACGCGCGGTACCCAGTTTGCTGGCGTAGAAGTCGTCCTCACCCTGCTTGACCAGCGCGACGGCGGCCATGCGCGCCCACAGGTAGGCGTACACGGTGTAGCCGAAGGTGTGCAGGTACTCGACCGACGCAGCGCCGATCTCGTTGGGGTTGTTCTGCGCCTTGTCCAGCACATGGGCGGTCAGCTCGTCGAGGTTGTCCACGGCGGCCTTCAGCGGCGCGGTGAACTCGGCCAGAGCGGTATCGGCGCCGGCGATGAAGGCATTGATTTCCTCGGACAGGTGCCGGTAGAAGCTGCCGCCGCTGGCGACCACCTTGCGGCCCATCAGGTCCAGCGACTGGATGCCGTTGGTGCCTTCGTATATCTGGGTGATGCGGCAGTCGCGCACCAGTTGCTCCTGGCCCCACTCGCGGATATAGCCGTGGCCGCCGAACACCTGCTGGCCGTGGATGGTGGTTTCCAGGCCCATGTCCGTGAGGAAGGCCTTGGCCACCGGAGTCAGCAGGGCGACCAGTTCCTCGGCGCGCTTGCGGACGACGGCGTCCTCGCTGTACTTGGCGGTGTCGAGCTGCAGGGCGACGTAGCTGGAGAAGGCGCGGCCGCCCTCGTTCAGCGCCTTCATGGTCAGCAGCATGCGGCGCACGTCCGGGTGCACGATGATCGGGTCGGCCGCCTTGTCCCTGGCCACCGCGCCGGTCGGCGCACGGCTCTGGATGCGCTCGCGGGCGTACTCGACGGCGTTCTGGTAGGAGCGCTCGCCCAGCGCCAGGCCCTGGATGCCGACGCCCAGACGCTCGTAGTTCATCATGGTGAACATGGCGTTGAGGCCCTTGTTCAGCTCGCCGACCAGGTAGCCGGTGGCGCAGTCGAAGTTCATTACGCAGGTGGCCGAGGCCTTGATGCTCATCTTGTGCTCGATGGAGCCGCAGGCAACCGCGTTGCGCCCGCCCAGCGAGCCGTCGGCGTCGACCATCACCTTGGGCACCAGGAACAGCGAGATGCCCTTCGGCCCTGCCGGGGCGTCCGGCAGCTTGGCCAGCACCAGCTGGATGATGTTCTCGGACAGGTCCTGCTCGCCGCCAGTGATGAAGATCTTGGTGCCGCTGACCTTGTAGCTGCCGTCGGCCTGGGGCTCGGCCTTGGTGCGGATGATGCCCAGGTCGGTACCGGCGTGCGACTCGGTCAGGCACATGGAGCCGGCCCAGCGGCCTTCGTACAGGTTCGGCAGATACTGGGCCTTGAGCTCCTCGCTGCCGTGGTTGAGCAGCGCCAGGCAGGCGCCGGCGGTCAGCATCGGGTACAGGGCGAAGGACAGGTTGGCCGAATTGACCATCTCCTCGACCTGGGCGCCGATCACCTTGGGCATGCCCATGCCGCCGAACTCCGGCGAGCCACCGACGCCGACCCAGCCGCCTTCGGCGTAGGCCTGGTAGGCCGCGGGGAAACCGGCCGGAGTCTGCACCGCGCCCTCGCGCCAGGAGCAGCCTTCCTCGTCGCCGCTGCGGTTCAGCGGAGCGACGACGCCGGCGGTGACCTTGCCGGCCTCCTCGAGAATGGCCTTGGCGGTGTCGACGTCGACGACCTCGGCCAGCGCCGGCAGCTCGGCCCACAGTTGGGATACGTCGAAAACTTCGTTGAGCACGAAGTCCATGTCGCGAAGGGGCGCTTTGTAGTCAGCCATTGGAAACACTCACCCAAATTTATTTGTGCTTTTGTCGTAGCCGTGGCTTGGGCGGTGACGGAGTCACGCTTCGGCCATTCAGCGCCGATTTTTTAGCAAGGCGGTGCTGCACGCTTCGAACCTGGGGTGGATTTGCGGGTGGACCTGGGTCGAGCCCGGGGTGGAAGCAGGCTCCACCGGCTTGGCCGAGACGGCGCCGGTGCGCTTGTCCGGCAGCAGGAAGTACGACAGCGCCGGGATCAGGATCAGCGCGCCGAGCATGTTCCACAGGAACATGAAGGTCAGCAGGATGCCCATGTCGGCCTGGAACTTGATCGGCGACCAGACCCAGCCCACCACGCCGGCGGCCAGGGTGATGCCGACCAGGCCGACCACCCGGCCGGTGAAGGCCACGGCGTTCTCGTAGGCGTCGGACAGCGACATGCCCTGGCGCTGCTAGTGCAACTGCACGCTGAGCAAGTACAGCGCGTAGTCGACGCCGATGCCCACGCCAAGGGCGATCACCGGCAGGGTCGCCACCTTGACGCCGATGCCCATCGCCACCATCAGCGCCTCGCACAGCACCGAGGTGAGCACCAGCGGCAGCAGCGCCACCAGCGTCGCCCGCCAGCTGCGGAAGGTGATCAGGCAGAAGATGGTCACCGCCAGGTAGACGAACAGCAGCATGGTGCTGTTGCCCACCACGAGCTATCCCCCTCTTCGAAACACCTGTCATGAAAAGACAGTCTCTTGTCGCTCGATGAGAAGCGCTGCATCCCGCCTGCGGCCTACAGTCCGCTCAGCGTGCCTAAACGCTTACAACAACAATGCTGATTGGAGAAAACACTCATGGCCAAAGCCGTACGCTTTTACGAAACCGGTGCACCCGAAGTCCTGCGCTATGAAGATGTCGAAGTCGGTGAACCCGGTCCGGGGGAAGTACTTCTTCGTCATGTGGCTGTAGGTCTGAATTATGCCGACACCTACTTCCGCAACGGCACCTACCCGATTCCGCTGCCTAACGGCATGGGGGTCGAAGCCGCCGGTGTGGTGCAGGCGCTCGGCGAGGGCGTGACCAACGTCGCGGTCGGCGACCGCGTCACCTACACCGGCTTCATCAACACCCTCGGCGCCTACAGCACCGAGCGCATCATCCCCGCCGCGCCACTGATCAAACTGCCGGAAAACATCAGTTGCGAAACCGCTGCCGCCATGACCATGCGCGGTCTGACGTCGTCCTACCTGATGCGCCGCATCCATGACTTCAAGGCCGGCGACACCATTCTGCTGCACGCTGCCGCCGGCGGTGTCGGGCTTATCGTTTCGCAATGGGCCAAGCTGCTCGGCCTCACCGTGATCGGCACCGTGTCCACCGAGGCCAAGGCCGAACTGGCCCGCGCCCACGGCTGCGACCACATCATCAACTACAGCCATGAGGACGTCGCCAAGCGCGCACGCGAGCTGACCGACGGCGTCGGCGTCGATGTGGTGTTCGACAGCGTCGGCAAGAATACCTTCATGGGCTCGCTGGATTCGCTCAAGCGTCGCGGCCTGATGGTCTGCGTCGGCACCGCCTCGGGCCCCATCGACGGCTTCAACCCGCAACTGCTGGCGATGAAGGGATCGCTATACCTGACCCGTCCGGCGCTGGCCGACTACATCGCCGACCCGGCGGAGAAGGCCGCCCTGTCCGGCGAGCTGTTCGACCACGTCGGCAGCGGGCGGATCAAGATCGAGATCAACCAGCAGTATGAATTGAAAGATGCCGTGCAGGCCCACCGCGACCTGGAGTCGCGCAAGACCACCGGCTCGTCGCTCTTCGTCATCTGAGGAGGCCACCGTCATGCAAGTCGAACAATTGACCTGCACCATTGGCGCCGAGCTGATCGGCGTCAACCTGGCCGACGCCATCGATGACGATGGGCTGTTCGCCGAGATTCGCCAGCAACTACTCAAGCATCGCGTGCTGTTTTTGCGCGACCAGGACATCAGTCACGCCGAGCATGTGGCGTTTGCCCGACGCTTTGGCGAACTGGAGGATCACCCGGTCGTCGGTAGCCACCCGGAACATCCGGGCCTGGTGCAGATCCACAAGTCGCCCGAGACGCCGGTCGACCGTTACGAGAACGCCTGGCACACCGATACCACCTGGCGCGAGAAACCGTCGATGGGAGCGGTGCTTCGCTGCCTGGAGTGCCCGCCGGTAGGCGGCGACACCATGTGGGCCAACATGGTGGTGGCCTACGAGCGCCTGCCGGAGGATGTGAAAGCCAAGATCGACGGCCTGCGCGCCCGCCACAGCATCGAGGCCAGCTTCGGCGCGGCCATGCCCATCGAAAAGCGCCTGGCGCTCAAGGCCCAGTACCCGGACGCCGAGCATCCGGTGGTGCGCACTCACCCGGAAACGGGTGAGAAGGTGCTGTTCGTCAACAGTTTCGCCACCCACTTCACCAACTTTCACACCCCTGAACGGGTACGTTTCGGCCAGGACGCCAACCCCGGCTCGGCCGACCTGCTGCGCTATTTGATCAGCCAGGCGGCCATCCCCGAGTATCAGGTGCGCTGGCGCTGGAAGCCCAACAGCGTGGCGATCTGGGACAACCGCAGCACCCAGCATTACGCGGTCATGGACTACCCGCCCTGCCACCGCAAGCTGAACCGCGCCGGCATCATCGGGGACACCCCTTACTGATCGATCTCGCCGGTGATTCGACAGCGTCACATCGCGTTTGCCAGGGCGCGGTGTGAGCGCTTGACCGGTGCCACCAGCACTGGTCCTTTTACCGCAGCGACACAACAGCCTGGCGTTTTTTTCGCCAAGCGGCAGGCGACATGCCAAATTGGCTGATGAACCAGCGGGTAAAAGAAGTCGCCACGGAGAAGCCCAGCAACTCGGCGACTCGTCCCAGGGGGTAATTCGAATTCCCCAGGTAGCGCAGCGCCAGATCGCGGCGTGCGTCACGGATCAGGACGCTGAAAACATGGCCTTCGTCTTTCAGACGACGCTGCAGGGTCCGCACGTTCATGCCCTGGACCTCGGCAATCTGCTCGATGGACGCTCGCCCCAACGGCAGCCACAGGTAAATGGCCTTGCGTATCTCGAACAGAATCGACGGCCCTTCACTGCCCTGCAGCGAGACGAGGTAACGCTGGGCGTTGCGCGCCATCGCCGGGTCGGCGAGCGGCTTGCTCATGTCCAGGTTTGCATCCGGGCAGACAATGCCATTGAAGTGGCTGCCAAATACCAGGTGGCAGCCGAACAGACGCCGATGCAGTCGCAGGTTTGCCGGCGCCAGGTGGGTGAAATGCACACTGATCGGGCGCCAGTGCTTATCGAGCAAGGCCGCACATAAACGAAACAGCACGCCCATGGCCAGCTCATTGGACTGGCGACAGGCCACCGGCGACTTGCTGAGCACTTCCTGGCGAATGATCGCCCTGCCGCCCTCCTCTTCCAGGTGGATGGCAACTGCATCGTTCATCAGATGACGGTAATGTAGCAGCACCTGCAAGGCATCACGCAGCGAGCGCTGGTGGAGGAGCAACAGGCTGACCGCACCCAGATCCGAGAGTTGTCGCGACTCGGCCATGCTCAGGCCGAAGCTCTGGCAACCGCTGACGGCGGCCGAGTTTTCCAGCAGGCGTGCCGTCGCCTCGGCCGAGACGCGGTGCTCAGGGTGCTGCAGCTGTGCTTTGCTCAGGCCGACTTCGGCCAGCAAGGGGATGGGGTCGAGCCTAAGCTGCTGGCTCACTTTCAGGTAGTTGGTCAGGGCGGCAGCCCGAATGAGCGTTGTCATGCAATGGCCTTCCTCAGACTGGCTGCCATGGTTCAGAACCCTACCTGGTCTGCCCCCTTGAGCTTAAGCATCTGGCGCGTCTCATCTGGCGTGGCCACCTCGAGATTCAGTGCATGCAGGATCGACACCACACGCTTGACCTGCTCGGCATTGCTCCTGGACAACACGCCAGGCCCATCCCAGAGCGAGTCCTCAAGACCGACACGCACATTGCCGCCCATGGTTGCCGACTGGGTGGCCAGGGGCATCTGGTGTTTTCCGGCACCCAGCACCGACCAGTAATAGTCCTCGCCAAACAACCGATCAGCCGTGCGCTTCATATGCAGTACATCCTCAGGATGCGAACCGATGCCACCGAGCAGGCCAAACACCGACTGGATCAACAACGGCCCTTTGACGATCCCGCGGTCCAGGAAGTGTGCAGCCGTGTACAGGTGCCCGATGTCATAGCATTCGATCTCAAAGCGCGTGCCATTGCCCGCGCAGGACTCCAGGATGTACTGAATGTCGCTGAAGGTATTTCTGAACACCCGGTCTCGCGAGCCCTCCAGGTACGGCCTTTCCCAATCGTGCTGGAAGTCCTTGAAGCGCTCGAGCATGGGATAGAGGCCGAAATTGATCGAGCCCATGTTCAGCGATGCCACCTCAGGCTTGAGTTGCAGCGCCGGCTGCAGGCGCTCCTCCACCAGCATGTTCGGCGCACCGCCGGTGGTGAGATTGATCACCACATCCGAGCGTTGGCGGATGTTGGGAAGAAACTCCATGAACAGCCGCGGATCTTGCGAGGGTTGGCCATTGCTCGGATCCCGTGCATGCAGGTGCACGATCGATGCGCCGGCCTGCGCCGCGCCAACAGCGGATTCTTCTATCTGCGCCGCCGTGACCGGCAGGTAGGGCGACATCGAGGGGGTATGAATCGAGCCCGTCACAGCACAGGTGACGATGACCTTGTTTTGCTTGGCAGCCATAAATTCTCCAATACGCCATGCGACCGGAATCGGTCTTTCAGTGAAAGGTTGATTGCTGTTCAGGGGGCTTTGCTGCGTGGTCGCTCAAGGGCAACCACGCACTGGCTCAGGGGTGTGCAGCCGCCATAGCCGCCGTTTGGCTGTTGTCGTCAGCCTGTTGGCGCACCATGTCATCGAGATAGTGGCGTTTGGCGTAAAAGAGCACCGCCGCCGCCGCGATGCTGACCAGTGGCACCAGTTGCAGCGCGGCATCCAGGCCGATGTGGTCGGAAACCTTGCCAGTGATCAGTGGCCCGCTAGCCAGCCCGAGCAGGTTGTTGGCCAGGGTCAGGGTGGCCAGAGCGGTGCCATGCACCGAGTAGTGGGTCAGGTTGCCGACCATGGCGCTGGTGGGGCCATTGGTCCCGGCCGCGACCATCATGCCCAGGCAGATCACTACCAGTTGGGTGGTGCCCACTGGCAAGGCGAAGGCCAGCGACAGCAGCAGACAGCTGCCTAGGCAGTAGACGATGGCCAGGCTGATCTTGCGATCCGCGCGCTTGCGCGCGAAGCGGTCGCAGAGGATGCCGCAGGCAACGACCCCAACCCCGCCGCACAACATGATGACTGCCGCCACCGTGGCAGCCTTGTCGGTGCCCATGCCGTAGTAGCGGCTGAGGTAGCTGGGCATCCATACGATCATGGTGCCGGCGACGAACAGCTGCAGGCCGCTACCGACGTAGGCGCCGAGCACCGAGCGGCTGGAATACAGGGTACGCAGGGGGCGCTGGGCCTTGATCGCCGCCCTGCTGGCGGCATCGGCCAGGCGCTGGGGGGCGATGCGCGCCTCGCGGACGATCATCGGGTAGATCGTGGCCAGCACCAGGCCGAAGATCGCCATGCCGGCGAACGCCCAGCGCCAGCCAAAAAGCTCCGCTATGACCCCGCCGATGGCGATGCCCAGCACCGAGCCGAACATGCCGCCCGCCATAAAGGCGCCAGACAGGGTGGCGCGCATTTCCCGCGGGAATACCGCCATCACCACGGCGCCACCCACGCTGCCGTAGGCCGCCTCACCGACGCCCACCAGAAAACGCGCGACGAGCATTTGCTGATAGTTCTCGGCCAGCGCGCAGCCCAGGGTCGCCAGGCTCCAGAGCATGGCCATCAATACCAGACACTTGACCCGGCCGAAGCGATCGGCGAGCAGAGACAGGGGGAAAGTCAGCAGGCCGACCATCAAGGCGACGATGCCACTGAGCAAACCGAGCTGGCTGTCCGACAGCGTCCATTCGCTTTTGAGCAACGGGAACACGGCGTTAAGCACTTGCCGTGACATGTAATCGGAGATCAGCAAACCGAAGGTCAGTGCAAAAACAATCCAGGCATAGCGACGCGGTATAACGATCGAAGTGTCCATGCTACATCCTCACTCTATCTATTATTGTTATGGATAAAGCTTGAGCAGAGGCCTCGACCGAGGCTCGTCCCTGAGCATCAATCGGAGCATTGCGAACCCGCAGCGTTATCGGTGCAGAAACCTCAGCCCTGGGTGTTGACTGTTTTTCATCAACGCCATGCTCGCAAGGATCAACAGCCTCTACACAGTGGCCGTCTTGCGCAGGAAACCCTGCTGGCCACCGTTGCGGTTGGGTGCGAAGCCGTTGGCCTGCAGACTTTCTTCCACGGTATCGTAAAACACGCCGATCCTGCTGATCTCGCGCGCCTGCTTGGCGGTGGCGATCGGGCGACCGAATTCGCGCGATATGCGCACCAGTTGCTCGATCTGCGCGACGGTGGACATTTTTCCCGTTTGCGCCTGGTTCCAGAGGTTGTCCTCGATCCCGCAGCGCACGTGCAGGCCCATCGCAATGCCCATCATGTTGACCGGCAACACGTTGCGCATCGAGCTTTCCACTGTGACCACCGCGCCGTCCGGCACGGCACGCAGGAAGTTGGCCAGGCTGTAGATGTTAGGCACGTCCATGCCGCCGCCGATCGCCACCCAGTTCATGACCAGCGGGCCCTTGTAGATGCCGCGACGCATCAGCCGCTCGACCGACTCGAAACTATTGAGGTTGTAGCACTGGAAGGCGCTCTGGATGCCCGCAGCCGTCAGGCGACGGATGTGTTCTTCCACCCAGCCCGGCTGCGCCGGTACGGTCATCTCCTTGTACGCGGTATAGACGGCCGGGTCCTCCATCGAGGTGCCCTTGATGTCCTGGTCGCCCCAGTGCTCGACGACGTTCATCTGCGAGGTGTTCACCGTCACCGTGACCTGGTCGGGCTTGGGCTCGAGCTCGGCCAACATATGGCGCGTGTCGTCGCTCAGCCACTTGGCGGCGGCACCTTCGGTTTCCGGTGCGAAGCTGATCGAGCCGCCCACCTGAATGATCATCTCTGGCACGGCTTCACGCACGCCGGCGATCAGCTCGTTGAATTTGGACAGGCGCTTGGAGCCCTTGCCATCCAGTTCACGCACATGCAAATGCAGCACGGTAGCGCCGGCGTTGTAGCAGTCCACCGCCTTTTGCACCTGCTCGGCCATGGTCACCGGAATGTCCTCGGGAAAATCGGAGGGCACCCAGGACGGTGCATAGGGTGCTGCCGTGATGATCAGGGGTTGCTGGTTTTCGGTGAACAGGTGGCCATCAAGGAAGTTCATAGGGGTTTTCCCGAATTGTGATTGTTAGGGGGAGTGTCGCGGTCTACCGGCGGCTTACTCGGCTTCGGTGTCCAGCTTGGCCATTTCTTCCAGCAGAATGGGTGTCCCGAGGCTGCAGGTTTGAATACCAAGCATGGAGACGGACTGCAGAACCGCCAGGATTTCCTCAGGGCTGGCGCCAAGTTTCAGCGCATTGCGGGTGTGCCTGCGCACGCCAGGGCTGTACATGTGGGTGCATGAAGCATTTACCGCGATGGCGAGGAACTCGTAGGTCTTGGGGTCGATCAGGCCACGCGCGACAGGCATGGCTGCGGTCTGCAGGAACTGCTCGGTCCATTGCGGGTCGAGCCGAGCGAAACTGTCCCAGCTTGGGCTCAGTTGCCCGCTGGCGCGCATGCGGTCAATGATCGGCGTTGCTGGCTTTAGGCTTTGGTCTTCGTTGGCGGTGGCGTGCATCATGATCTCCATAGGTGAAGCGGGCCTTTCGGCACCGGTGATCGGAGCGTGTCGAGAGTGCATTGGCGTGCTCGAACGCTTTGTCGACACCCCTTGAGTCTGCTAAAACATGCCAAGCAGGATTTAACCTATTGGGACGTTCACGGGATCGAGTAGGGACGAAACCGCATCATGGCCAACTTGGTTCTTAGCGCTTGCCTGACCCACTACGCCGAGGTGGCCCGCGCCTGCGGGCTCGACCCGATCGCCCAATTGCTGGCAGTGCAGCTCGCCCCCTCATGCCTTGAGCACACAGACAGCAAGATCAGCATCGACGGGGTCTGGCACCTGTTGGAAAACTCCGCGAACGAAGCGCATGTGGAAGATTTCGGCCTGCGCATGGCCGAGAAGCGACAGCTTTCCAACTTGGGGCCTCTGGCCCAGGTGATGCGTGCAGAAGCCAGCCTGCGCAAGGCCCTGGAAACGCTCCAGCGCTACCTGCACCTGCATAACGAGGGTTTCATGATCCTCATCGAGGAGCGCGACGGCATTGCGGTGATTCGCGGGGAGCAGATCACCCACAGGCAACTGCCGGCGCGTCAGTCGATCGACCTGATACTCGGCGTCACCTATCGGACGATCAAAACCTTGCTCGGCGAGCACTGGCAGCCGCAGACAGTCTGCTTCAGGCATAAGGCGCCACGCGATCGCTCGACCCACCTTCGCGTGTTCGGGACCAATATCCAGTTCAACAGCGTGATCGACGGCATTGTCTGCCGTTCCGTGGACCTGGATGCGCCCTTGCGCGGCACCGCCCCGGTGGGTGCCCGTTTTGTCCGCCAGCAGCTCGATGCACGCGGGACGGCCAGCGAATCGGTGGTCGATACTGTGCGGCGCCTGGTGTGGCAACAGCTGCTCACTGGGCGCTTTTCGATCGAGCAGGTGGCACGGCAACTAGGCGTCGACCGGCGGACAGTGCACCGCCGGCTCATGCGTCATCAGGAAAGTTTCAGCTCAATTCTTGACCAGGTTCGCAAGGAACAGGTCATCAGGCACCTGAGAGACTCCAAGCATTCGCAAAGTGAAATAGCCGAGTTTTTGGGCTTCTCGGGGCTCAGCGCGTTTTCCCGCTGGTTCAGACAACGCTTCGGTTGCAGCCCGCGTGCGTGGCGCAAGGCTCATATGAATTAGCCACTCAAGATGCTGCCTGCCTCATCGCCGGCAAGCCGACTCCCACAACGTTCTGTGGGAGCAACTGTCTTGTACTTATTGTATTCCCAGGAGGGGGAACACGCCGCTTACATGGCAGTTTTCCCGCCATTCACGGCCAGGATCTGGCCAGTGATGTAGCTTGCACGTTGCGAGGCCATGAACAGGATGGCATCCGCCACTTCTTCCGGTTTGCCAATGCGTCCCGCAGGAATCGTCGACGCTACCATCGGAAGGTTGTGCGAGCCGTCTGCGATGCGCTCGAGCATATCGGTAGCGATCGGGCCAGGCGCCACCGCATTGACTCGCACATTGTATTGGCATGCCTCGAGCGCCACGGACTTGGTGAAGCCTTCGATGGCATGCTTGCTGGCCACGTACATCGGTGCTTGCGCATTGCCTCGGCTACCCATGGTGGACGACAGGTTGATGATGGCGCCAGACTTCTGCCGCGACATGATGCGCATCTGGTGCTTCAGGCTGAGGAACGTGCCCAGCGCGTTGGCATTGAACACCGCAGTGTACGACTCCACCGTCTGCTCCATGATCGAACCACGCGTGCCCTCGTAGCCTGCGCTGTTCACGGCTACATCCAGGCGACCAAAGCGCTCGACACAGCAATCGACAAGCCTGGCCACTTGCGCTTCGTCGCTCACATCGGCTTGCACGAAATCAGCCTGTGCGCCCATGGATTGCAACTCCGATAACAGTTGTTTTCCGGCAACGGCATTGCGCCCCGAAACGATCAGGTGCGCGCCTTCACGGGCGAAGGCAATGGCCGTGGCGTAGCCGATGCCCGCTGTCGCGCCGGTGATCAATACCACTTGATTTTGAAACTGCTTACTCATGGGGGCGTCCATTAATAGAAGGGAATGAACCTCCAGTTATAGGTATTACGTCGCCGCGGAATTTGACGTTTTGGGACGCTTCCAGGATGTCTGTCATGAAATGTAGATCTGTTGTCACCTGATGTTAAAAGAGCCGGGGCCTGGCGTGGTTATCATCCGAGCAATTGCAATCGGTCAGGCCGATTGAACGGTGGTTCGTCATTTCATCAAATGTTGCAAGGACCTCTATTTTGAAAGCCATCCAACTCCAACGCCCTGGTGGCCTGGACAAGCTGCGTCTTGTCGATCTCCCCCTCCCCGATGCGCCGAAACCAGGGGAAATCCAGGTACGTATTCATGCCAGTTCGCTCAACTATCACGACCTCGGCGTGGTCTGCGGCCACCTTAAGGTGGACGATGACCGCATACCCATGGCCGATGGTGCCGGGGTCGTCACCGCCGTAGGTGCAGACGTGACGGAGTTTGCCGTGGGCGATGCCGTTGTCTCGTGCTTTTTCCCTCACTGGCACGCTGGCCGGGCGGTACCCAGCACGTTCAAGACCGTACCGGGTGATGGCGTGGACGGCTTCGCGCGCGAGCGGGTCAACATGCCCGCCCTGGCATTCACCCATGCACCCAAAGGCTACTCCCACGAACAAGCCGCCACGCTGACCACCGCCGGCCTGACCGCCTGGCGTGCATTGGTGGTGGACGGGCGTATTCAAGCGGGCGACACCGTGCTGGTGCTGGGCACTGGCGGGGTCTCGGTGTTTGCACTACAAATGGCCAAAGCCATGGGGGCCCGTGTGATCGCCACGACCTCGTCGGATGCCAAACAAGCGCGCTTGCTCGCACTGGGTGCCGACCAGGTCATCAATTACCGGCACCAGCCCGAATGGGGCGACGCGGTACTGGCCGCCACTGGCGGCCGTGGTGTCGACATCGTCGTGGAGGTGGGTGGCCCCGGCACCCTGCCCCAGTCCATCCGCGCCTGCGCTCCCGGCGGGCACATCGCGCTGATCGGCGTGCTGACAGGCATTTCCGGCAACATTCCGACCGTTGAGATGATGCGCAAGCAGCAAACCCTGCGAGGGCTGATCGTCGGCAGCCGCGAGCAGCAGCAAGACATGGTGCGTGCCCTGGAAAACTTCAGCTGGCGCCCTGTCATCGACAGCAGCTATCCGCTGGAGCAAATTGCCGAGGCCTTTGCTCACCAACAAGCCGCCAAGCATTTTGGCAAGATCTGCCTGCACTATTGAACAAGGCGGCAACGCTGAGGACAGCGGCGCAGCCTTCTGGCCAGCGCCGTGTGTCGGCCCGCCCCATCCCCCCAGGTGCATCTCCCGAATCAGTTTCTTGTTGATCTTGCCGACGTGGGTCTTGGGGATGTCGGCGACGAGTCGCCAGCCGCGCAGACCACCAGCACCATCGGCCGTTCCCCCAATGCTCATCGGGAATGCCAACCACCGCCACCGCGTTGAGCGACCAGATCGCGTAGCGAATGGATGATACGATCCTGATCGCGTGGATCGTGTAAGGCATCGGCCACCGCTGCCGACAATCCGATCCGGCGATCGACCTGGCGCAGCAGCATCAGTCCACCATCGGAACTCAGGGCGCCACCCTGGAAATTCGCCTCGATCACCCGACGTCCCAGGCGGCCAAAACTCAGCTCGTTCGAGGTACACTTTGGCATCGGCACAGCCCCCACAAAATCTTGTTCGCACCCTGATTTTATGCGGATTTAAAGCTGTGCCGACCCTACATCTCATGAAATATCCGGGTTAGAACAACAAGATGACCGCCCTCGCTCGCGCCGCCTCGCTGACCAACTATCTGGAAGTCGCCCGTCACCTGGGCCTGAACGTGCACAGCATGCTGACGCAGGTGGGCCTCAGTACCACGCAGTTGGAAGATCCCGACCGACGCATCCCGGCCTCCCCCGCCGTCACCCTGCTCGAGGAGTCGGCGCGGATCAGCGGCTGCGAGACGCTAGGCCTGCGCATGGCCGAGCTGCGCCAGCTGTCCGACTTCGGCGAGGTCAGTCTGCTGCTCAGCCACCAGCGCACCCTGCGCGACGCCCTGCAGGTGATCGTGCAGTACCGCCACCTGCTCAACGACGCCCTGGCGATCCACATCGAGGAAGCCGGCAAGACGGTGATCATCCGCCAGGAGGTGATCACCGACCAACCGATGCAGAGCCGCCAATCCATCGAGCTGGCGATCGGCATCATGCACCGTTTCTGCGCGGCCCTGCTCGGCGCGCACTGGCATCCGATCAGCGCGAACTTCACCCACGCCGCGCCAGCGGACCTGGCCATCCACCGACGCATCTTCGGCTGCAAGCTGGAATTCGGCAGCGAGTTCAACGGTCTCGTCTGCCCTGCGGCCGACCTGGACGCGGCCAACCCGCTGGCCAACGAAGCCATGGCCCGCATAGCCCATCGCTACCTGGACTCGCTGCACACGGAGAGCAAGCTCTCGCTGCTGCTCGAGGTGCGCAAGACCATCTTCCTGCTGCTGCCCATGGGCCGCGCCTCCATCGAGCAGGTAGCCCAGACCCAGGGGATAAACGTGCGCACCCTGCAGCGCCGCCTGGAGGAAGGCGGCGCCACCTTCAGCGACCTGATCAACGGCGTGCGCCGCGACCTGGTGGTCCGCTACCTGGAGAATCCCGGCTACTCGCTCGGGCGCATCGCCGACATGCTCGGCTACTCCATGCCCAGCTCCTTCACCCGCTGGTTCATCGCCCAGTTCGGCATGCCGCCGGCCGCCTGGCGCACGCAGCACGACATAGTGTCGCGCAAGGAGCGGTAAAGCGGACGAGCGCCGCCTAGGCGCGCCGCGGCAGCGCCATCTTCCTGGCCAGGATGCGGTCGATCCAGCGCGTGGGGAGCAGCGCCGCCAGTCCCGCAGCGCCGACCAGGATCTCCACTTGGCGTACCGCCCCCTCCAGCGCGGCCGGGTCGGTGACGTCCAGCAGCAGCGGCAGGAAGGCCTCGCCGAGCTGCTCGCGGATGCGCACGCCATCCTCGCGGCGGCGCACCGTGCCTATCACCCGGTAGCCCTGCTCGACCAGCAGACGCGCGCAACCCACACCGATGCCCGAGGAGGCGCCGGTAATCAGTACGAAGGGTTTCATGCATTTTGCTCCTTTGAAATCGGCTGTCCCTGCTACAGCCCGCGCTGCGACAGGCGGAACGCCAGCATGGCCAGGCAGGCCAGCAGTGCCATGCCCAGCGCCAGGCTCAGCGTGCTGCCGAGCAGCAGCGGCACCAGCACGGCCGCCGACAGCGCATTGCTGGCCTGCTGGACGGTCACGTAGCCGCTGGATGCCAGGCCGCGGCGCTCGGGAAAGCGGTCGAGGGCCAGCAGCTGCAGGCCCGGCTGGGTCAGCATCAGGCCGAAGCCGAACGGCGGTAGCGCCAACAGCGACCAGGGCACGCCGACCGGTAGCCACAGTGCCGCGCCGATGTTGACCAGCGCCGCCGCCAGCATCACGGCGTAGCCGGCCAGCACCGCGCGCTCCGGGGGCGACCGCCCGGCAGCGCGGTGGGCGGCAAAGGAGCCGACCAGCAGACCGCCGACTATCGGCAGGAACAGCCAGGCGAAGGACTGCGAGCCGAGCCCCAGATGGCGGGTGACGAAGGTCGGCGCGCTCAGCACGTACAGGTAGATGGCGGTATTCACCCCGGCGTTGGCCAGGCACACCAGCAGATAGCGGCCGTCGCGCAGCAGGTCGCCGAAACCGCGAATCAGGGCCAGCGGGCGCAGCGACTGGCGCCGTTCCACCGGCAGGGTCTCGGCCAACTGCCGGCAGCAGCCCAGCCACAGCAGCGCACCGAGCACGGCAAGAAAGGCGAAGATGCCACGCCAACCGACCAGCGACAGCAGCCAACCGCCGCACACCGGTGCCAGCGCCGGCGCCAGGGAAAACAGGATGGCCACCATGGCCAGCTGCTTCTGCGCCAGCACGCCATCGAAACGGTCGCGCAGCATGACGCGACCGACCACGATGCCGACGCCCGCGGAGAGACCCTGCAGCACCCGCCCGGCGAACAACCAGTCGATGTCCGGCGCCAGCGCGCAGAGCAGCGAGCCGGCGATGAACAACAGCAGGCCGCAGAGAATGAAGCCGCGGCGGCCGAACGCATCGGAGATGGCCCCGTGCCAGACGATGGCCAGAGCGAAGGGCAACAGATAGGCGGTGAGGGTCTGTTGCACCTCGGCCGGACTGGCCGCCAGCTCCGCGCCGATGGCGTCGAAGGCCGGCAGGTATGTGGCAATGGCGAACTGGCCCAAGGCGGCCAGGCCGGCGACCAGCAGGACGAACAGGGAGTGACTGGGCATTCGGGAAATCAGCCTAATGGTTCCGGGCGGCGGATCGATCCGCTCAGGCTGCTTGCGCAGCGGTGCGCCTCCCGCCGGGTCAGGCCACGGGCGGGAGGCATCAATGCCGGCGCGGCATCCTCACGGCGTACGCTGCGCCACCGTCAGCGCCAGCTCGTCGAGATCGGTCACCGCGCGTCCCAGGTAGAACTCGGCGCCGCCGTTGGCGCGCTTGCCTGCCTGTTGCAACTGGGCGCGCACGAACTGGTAGCTGCCGCGGATCTTGTCGAGGGCTTCGGCGTGCTCGGCATGCTGCTGGCGCAGGCGGGCAAAGCGCTCTTCGATACCCTGGTCGAGGGCCTGCAACTGCTCGGCAGACAGCAGCCACTGCTCCTTGTCCGTTATCGGGTAATGGCGCAGCTGGTAGTCGAACAGGAAGCTGGCCAGGGCGCGGCTTTGCTCGCTGAACAGCCGGGCGGAAGACTCGCTGGGAAGTTTGCGCTGCTCGCGGACCTGGACGGCGCCGGCGGCCTCGCGCAGCGCCTGCCGGTGGACCAGCAGTTGCCGCACCAGGATCGGGTACTCCTGGCGGCGCGTCGCCGGCAGCCCGTCCAATTCGACGAACGCCTGCTGCATGGCGTGCACCGGCCCGGCCAGTTCGACCGGCTGGCCGAGTTGCTGCACGTCGGTCTGCAGCGTCTGCAGGTGATGGAAGACCGAGGTGAGCAGGCGCGGATCGGGCAAGCGGTCCTTGGGGTCGAAGTACATGGCGCTTGCGCAGAGCAGTTGCGCGCGGCTGTCGAGTTCGCTCAACTGCAGCGCGCTGCGCTCGTCGGCCCAGGCCTGCGTACCTAGCAGGAGCACGGCGAACCAGGGCAGCAGCGGCGGACGCTTGCCGGTCGGGTCGGTCCGTCCAGCGCCATGGTCGCCAACCTGACCCCGTGGCGCACGCCCAGGGCGAGCGCCACGGGGTCAGCGAGCTGCCGAGCAGGATCCAGGCGCAGTCGCGCCACCAGGCGGTCGTTGCGGAGGAGTCCATGCGCTTCAAAACGCCGATATCCCGCCGTCCACGGCGATGGCCTGCCCGGTCATGTAGCCGTTCTCCCGCGCGCACAGCATCAACATCACGCTGACGATCTCCGCGGGGGTGCCGAGCCGCTTCATCGGCGAGCCCTGGGCGAGGAACTGCTCCTTCTCGCCGACCTCGCTCTCGGTGACCATCGGCGTGGCGCTGTAGAACGGGCACACGGCGTTGATGCGGATGCCCTGGCGGGCGTACTCCACCGCTGCCGTCCTGGTCAGCCCTACCACCGCATGCTTGGCGGCGACGTAGGCCGCCAGCTTGGGCGCGCCGCCCAGGCCGGCCATCGAGGCGACGTTGAGGATCACCCCGCCGCCCTGGGCGAGCATCTGGCGGATCTGGTGCTTCATGCCGAAGAACACGCCCTTGGTGTTGACCGCAAAGCTGAGGTCCAGCTCATCCTCGCTGGTGTCGATGAAGCTCTTCATCGGCGTGAGGATGCCGGCGTTGTTGATGCCGACGTCGAGGCGCCCGAAGGTGGCGACCGCCGCCTCGACCAGCGCCTTGACCTCGGCTTCGCGGGTCACGTCGCAGACCTCGGCGACCACGCGGGCGCCGGCCTCGCGCAGCTCCGCGGCCACTCGCGCCAGCCCCGCCGCGTTGCGGTCGCCGAGCGCGAGCCTGGCGCCCATGCCGGCGAGACGCCGGGCCAGCAGCTCGCCGAAGCCGCTGGCCGCCCCGGTGATCATCACCACCTGATCCTGATAACTGTCGATATGCATGCTCTGCTCTCCCTGGATCAGCCGTGCGCCGCGGCGGCGCGGGCAAGGATCTTCTTCGCCAGGCTCATGCGGTGCACTTCGTTGGGACCGTCGTAGATGCGGAAGCTGCGCGCGTCGCGGAAGATCCGCTCGACGATCGTCTCGCCGGTGACCCCCTGCCCGCCCAGCACCTGTACGCAGCGGTCGATCACCCGCCAGATGCCTTCCGAGCTGATCACCTTGGCCATGCTCGACTCGAAATTGCCGCGCTCGCCCTGATCCAGTACCCAGGCGCAGTGCCAGATCGCCAGGCGGGTGGCGTGCAGGTCCATCGCGTTGTCGGCGAGCATGAAACCCACCCCCTGGTGCTCGCCCAGCGGCTTGCCGAACGACTGGCGGTGGTTGGCGTAGGCACAGGCGGTGTCGTGGGCGCGGCGCGCCTGGCCGAGCCAGCGCATGCAGTGGGTGAGGCGGGCCGGCGCCAGGCGCACCTGGGCGTAGCGGAAGCCCTTGCCCACCTCGCCGAGCACGTCGCTGGCCGGCACCCGCAGGTTCTCGAAGCGCAGCACCCCATGGCCGCCGGCGAAGCAGCTGTCGAGCGAATCCATCATGCGCTCGAGGACGAAGCCCGGGCGGTCGGTGTCGGTGAGGAACATGGTCGCGCTGCCGTCCTCCATGCGCGCCATGACGATCGCCAGCTGCGCGCCTTCGGCGCCGGTGATGAACCACTTGTGGCCGTTGATCACGTAGTCGTCGCCGTCGCGCACCGCCGTGGTGGCCAGCATCGACGGGTCGGAACCGGCGCCCGGACTCGGCTCGGTCATCGCGAAGCAGGAGCGGATGCGGCCCTGGACCATCGGCTGCAGCCAGCGGTCCTTCTGCGCCGGCGAGGCCACCACCTCGAGCAGGTGGATGTTGCCTTCGTCCGGGGCGTGGATGTTCAGCGCGATGGGCCCCAGCGGCGAATAGCCGGCCTCCTCGAAGACGATCGCCTTCTCCACATGGCACAGCCCCAGCCCGCCCATCTCCCGCGAGGCGTGCGGGGTGAGCAGGCCATGCGCGCGGGCCTTTTCCACCAGTTCCTGGCGCAGTTCGGCGGAGGGGCCGTGGGCGGTCTGCCGCGGATCGCGCTCCATGGGAATGACGTGTTCGGCGACGAAGCGCCGGACCTTGGCCTGCAGGGCAAGCAGCTCGGCGGAGAGAGCGAAGTTCATGTCGATGTTCCTTTGGTTCTGAAGGGGAAATCAGGCGCCCAGGCCGCGTGGATCGATGGCCGCGAACAGGTTTTCCATGACGGTTTGCCGGATCCCGGCCTTGGCCGGGTCGTAGGGCGTGAAGTTCTGCACGCGGATGATGGCCCGCACCACCTGCGGCCCATCCATGTCGATGTCCAGCACGTTGAGGCAGGCGGTGTCCTGCTCGAAGGCGGCGAGGCCGCGCAGGCCCGCGCCGCTCGCCCACGCCAGCAGGATCCGGTTGACCGCGTCGTGGCTGACCACCAGCGCCGTCTCCCACTCCGGCTCGGCGAGCAGGTGGTGGAAGGTCTCCAGCACGCGCCCCTGGAACTGCCGCCACGCTTCGCCGCGCAGGAAGGCCGCGCCGGGCTGGTCGGCCAGCAGGTAAGCCTGGCTGACCTCCGCGTGCAGGGCCTCGGCCGGGATGTCGCGCAGGCGGCCGGCGCGGACCTCGCGCAGGCCGGCCAGCTCCTCGACCGGCAGGCCGCGCCCGCCCAGCAACTCATCGAGGGTCTGCCGGGCGCGCGGATAGTCCGAGCACACGGCACGGTCGACCGGCATGTCGGCGAGGACCTGACCCAGCGCCTGCGCCTGGCGCACGCCGGCAGCCGACAGGGGCACGCCGCGCGGGTCGAGCGGCCGGCCGGCGGCATCGAAATAGCTGACGTGGCCGTGGCGCACCAGATAGCAACGGCGCCGGCGCAGCGGCGGCGAACGGAATTCAGCCATGGGCCACCACCTTGGGATTGCTGATCCGCAGCTGCTCGCGGGTGATCGCCAGCAGGGCATCGAGCAGGCGCTCGCGGACCGCGCCGTGCTCGTCGTACAGGCCCTGACGGATGTTGCGGGCCACCTGGGCGCGCGCCTCGGCCAGGCTCGGCTCGGCCTGGCCATGCACGTCCAGCACGCGGGCCAGGGCCGCCGCCTCGGCCTGGGTGCAGGCGGCCGCCAGTTCCATCTCGCGCAGCGCCATGGCCATCGCGCTGGCGATCATGCGCGCTTCGTAGTGCAGGCTCGCCGGCAGCGCCGGCAGCAGCTGCTTGAGCAGCAGCTCGCGGGCGGTGGCGAGAAGATCGCGGGCGTCTGGCCGGTTCATGCTTTATCTCCGCGGGTGAGCGCCAGGATTTCGTATTCGAGCTCCGGGACCAGGCGCCCGGTCAGGGCCAGTTCCAGGGAGCGCTGCTGCCCGGACAGATGACGTTCGGCTTGCTGGAGGGCGATCACCGCCCAGCGCAGGTGGGCGAGGACCTGCCAGAACACCAGTTCCCCGGCGTTCAAGCGCTGGCCAGAGACCTCGCGATAGCCGGCCAGGAAGTCCTCCAGGCGGCCGATGCCGCCGGCCTCGAGATCCGGACGGGCGAAGCGCCAGCAGCGGGCGGAGAACCAGCCGAGGTCTTCGCGCGGGTCGCCCCAGCCGGCGAACTCCCAGTCCAGCACGCCGGTCAGCGTGCCGGCGTCCACCAGGTAGTTGCCGGTGCGGAAGTCGCGGTGCAGCAGGCAGGGGGCGAGCGGCGCGGGCTTGTTCAGCTCGCACCAGCGCAGGCCCCATTCGAGCACCGGGTGGCTGTCCGTCAGGGCGTCGAGGAAGCGGCGGTACTGGTCGATGCTGGCCTGCACCGGATCGCGCGCCGGCGCGGCCAGGAACTCCAGGCCGGCCTGCGGCGGCCTGATCCGATGCAGGCGCGCCAGGCTCTCGCCCAACTGGACGCTGAGGGCGGCGCGCCGCTCCTCCAGCGCGCGGTCGGTGGTCAGCCGATGGCCGCTGGCGGTGCCGGCCAGCGCCTCCATGACGAAGAAGTCGCGGCCGATCACCGGCCGGTCGCGGCACAGCCACAGCGGCTTCGGTACCTTCACCCCGGCCCGATGGACCGCGCTGAGCACCGCGAACTCCTGCTCGCGGCTCATGCTCGCCGCCACCGCCGACGCCGCGTCGGTGCGCAGCACCCAGCGCCGGGGGCTGTCGTCCACCCGGGCCTCCAGCAGCCAGTTCTCCTGGATGGCCCCGCCGGACAGGCGCTCGCTGCGCTCGATGACGACGCGCTCGCCGTCCATCCGCCCCGTCAGGTAGGCGGACAGCGCCTCGTGGGCATCCGCTATGTCGATTCGCGCGCAGTCAGGCCGCGGATTGTTGCTGCTTGTTGGCATGCTCGCCTCGGTCTCGCAGGTTCATTCCTGCCAGGCATTCAGCAAGATCGGTGCCAGCGCCGACAAAAATAAATTTCCCATTCTAAAACAACAAGTTAAAAAAACAATAGGAACACCCGGACGGGCGTCGGCAATGCAGGTTTGCAATGCGCCAGCGCAGCCGGGAAATCCAGTTTCACAATTGGCATGCGGCTGGCGCACGACCGACGCCGGCCCCGCACGGCGACCAGCGAATTTCTCCCGCGCCAGCGCGCCGCTCGGCTAGGATGAGCGCACCCGGGCTGCCACACTGCTCGCTCCGGGCGCCGAAACCGCCTCAGCGCAGCGGCCGCGCCGGTCGCTGGCTGCCAGCCAGGAAACCGCACGCGATGGCCCTTCCCGCGCTCAAACCCAACCAGTTACGCCCCCCCGCCGAACCGGCGAAGGCGCTCGCCCGCCCGCGCCTGTTGCAGCAGCTGGCCAGCTCGCTGGCGGCCGGCTGCTTCACCCTGCTGCAGGCCCCGCTGGGTTACGGCAAGAGCACCCTGCTCGGCCAGTTCGCCCGCACCCTGCCCGGCCGCAGCGCCTGGCTACGCCTGACCCCTGCCGAGAACCAGCCGCTCGGCCTGCTCGTCCACCTGCACGCGGCGCTCGGTTTGCCGGCGGCCCAGCGGGCGACGGCGGACGCCGAGGGCCTGTGGAGCGAGATCCAGCACTGCCTGGAAAGCGCCAGCGAACCGCTGACCCTTCTGCTCGACGACCTGCAGCTACTGAACTCGCCGCCCGCCTACCAGTACCTCGAGCAGCTGCTGCACTTCCCGCCTCCGGCGCTGCGTCTGCTGGCCGCCAGCGAGGGTCCGCCGCGACTGCCGCTGGCGCACCTGCGCCGCGACGGGCGGCTGACGCTGATCGACATCCACGAGCTGGCCCTGGACAGCGAGGAAACCCGGCAGTTGGCCGCCGCCCGCGACGTGCGCCTGAGCGCCGATGCGATCTACCAGTTGCGCGCCGGCAGCGAAGGCTGGATCAGCGGCGTGCTGTTCTGGCTCGACGCCTATCACCAGGCGGCATCGCTCGGGCAGCCGCCCGCCGACCTGCGCCCGGTCACCGTGCAGGCCTACGCGCACGCCCGGCAGTTCCTCGAGGAGGAACGCCTGCGCCGCCTCAAGCCCGAGCTGCTGGGCTTCCTGGAGCGCACGGCGGTGGTCCAGGTGTTCGATGCCGCGCTGGCCGCCGAGCTCAGCGGCCGTGCGGATGCCAGCGAGGCGATCCGCCAGCTGCGCCGGCTGGATCTGTTCATCGAGGAGCGTGCCGGCGAGCGCAGCGAGTACCGCTACCATCCGGCCTTGCGCAACAGCCTCTACCAGCGCCTGGCGCAGCGCGATCCGCAGCGCCTGCGCCAGCTGCATCGCCAGGCGGCGAACTGGCTGCTGGAGCAGCGCCGCTTCACCGAGGCGATCTACCAGTTCGGCCGCGCCAGGGACTTCGATGCGGTGCTGGCCACCGTCGACCGCCACACCTTCGACCTGCTGCGCGAGGGCCAGGTCAATGCCCTGATCGACTTCCTCGGCGAAGTCGCCGGGCATGCCGGCAGCGACAGCTTCACCCTGGCCATCACCGAGGCCTCCACCATCATCGTGACCAACGACGTCGCGCAGACCTGCCAGTGCATCCGCCGCCTGCAGGGACTGCTCAGGCGCCAGGGCATTCCCCGCCATCCGCAACGGGTGCAGCAGACCATCGCCTTTCTGCGCAGCCGCCTGGCCTACCTGGGCGGCAACCTGGCGCACGGCCTGGAAGTGGCCGGCCGCGCCCTGCAGCGCTTCCCGCAGCACAACGCGGCCAGCTCGGTGCTGCACTTCGACCGCGCCAGTTGCCTGTTCGCCCTGGGCCGCCTGGACGAAGCCCGCGACGAGGCCGAACTGGCCCTCGGCGAGCTGCAGGGCTTTGGCCTCAGCGGCTATACCAATCTCATCCAGCTGCTGCTCGGCCAGATCGAGCTGGCCCAGGGCTGCGGCGAGGCGGCCTGGCAGCGCTTCCTCGCCCTGGACGAGCTGCCGGCCAGCAGCTCGGCGAGCTTCTACGAGTTGTTTCATCACCTCGGCAAGGGCCTGGCCCTGCTGCAGGCCAACCAGCTGGAACAGGCCCGCCAGTGCCTGAACCAGGCCGAAGTGCTGGCGCTGGACTTCCCCCATTGCGCCGCCCTGGCCTGGGTCTTCCACCACCAGGCCGGCCTGTACTGGGCGCAGGGCCAAACGCACCAGGCCAAGGCCCGCTGGGACGAGGTCCGCCGCATGGCCCGCCAGTACCGGCTGTTCACCCTCTACCGCCAGGCCGGCGCCTGGCGGGCGCGCCTGGCCGTGCGCGAGGACGACCAGGATTTCCTGCTCGACTGGCTCGAGGAGTGGCACTGGTGCTTCCGCCACTACGGCGAGCACCTGCTGCCCGAGGAGTGGCTGGCCTACGCCTGGGTGCAGCGCCACCTGGGCCAGCACGGCAAGGCCTGGCAGATCCACGCCAACCTCAAGGAGCAGGCGCAGATCCAGGCCAACCGTCGCCTGCAGCTCGACGCGCTGCTGCTCGAGGCCGGCCTCTTCCAGGACCGCGGCGCCCGCACCGAGGCCCTCGGCAGCCTCGAGCAGGCCCTGCAACTGGCCAGCCGCTACGGCTTCGGCCAGCTGCTGCAGTACGAGGGGGACGACCAGCTGGAGTCATTGCGCGAGCTGCTGTTGCCGCAGACCCGCGCGCAGCTCGGCCTGGCCGAGCCGGCGCCGCCGCGCGAGCGGCTCAACGCGCTGTTCCGCCGCCTGCTCGCCGGCACGGAGACGGCCGCCAGCGCGCTCATCGTGCCACTGTCGCGCCGCGAGCTGGACGTGCTGCAGCGCATGGCGCGCGGGCAGACCAACCAGCAGATCGCCGACGCGCTGTTCATCAGCCTCAGCACGGTCAAGACCCATATCAACCACCTGTTCCGCAAGCTCGACGTGACCGATCGCGACAGCGCCCTGCGCTCGGCGCGCGAACTCGAGTTGCTGGGCTGAGCGCGACCTCCACCCGCCCCTCGACCCGATTCCACCCCCCATTCCACCGGGGGGGTGGAAGTTGCCGGGCTTCTTCGCTTGTTACAACGGCGCATCGCTCGTTCATCCCCAGGAGAACCGCATGCCCAGCTATCAGGCCCCGCTGCGCGACATCGCCTTCGTCGCCCACGAACTGCTCGACTTCGGCAGCCACTATCAGCAACTAGCCGGCTGCGAAGCCCTCGATCCGGCCACCTTTGACGCCATCGTCGAGGAAGGCGCCAAGTTCGCGGCGCAGCAGCTCGCCCCGCTCAACGCCGACGGCGACCAGTACGGCTGCCAGTGGCAGGACGGCCGGGTCAGCACGCCACCGGGCTTTGCCGCAGCCTTCCGCCAGTTTGCCGACAACGGCTGGCTGGGCCTCGACAAGGATCCGCAGTACGGTGGCCAGGGCCTGCCGCCCTCGCTGGGCTTCGTGATCCACGAGATGCTGTGCAGCGCCAACCATGCCTGGAGCCAGTTCCCCAACCTCACCGGCGGCGCCATCAGCACGCTCCACGAGCACGCCGACGAGACCATCCGCCAGCGCTTCCTGCCGGCGCTGATCGAGGGCCGCTGTAGCGGCACCATGTGCCTGACCGAGCCGCACTGCGGTTCCGACCTCGGCCTGCTGCGCACCCGCGCTGAGCCGCAGGCCGACGGCAGCTACCGGATCAGCGGCAGCAAGATGTTCATCTCCGCCGGCGAGCACGACCTGACCGACAACATCGTCCACCTGGTGCTGGCCCGCATCGACGGCGCCGCGGCCGGCGTCAAGGGCATCTCCCTGTTCGTGGTGCCGAAGATCCACGTCGAGGCCGACGGCAGCCTCGGCGCAGCCAACGGCGTCAGCTGCGGCTCCATCGAGGAAAAGATGGGCCTGCACGGCAACCCCACCTGCGTGCTCAACTTCGACGACGCCTGCGGCTACCTGCTCGGCGAGGCCCATCGTGGCCTGAACGCCATGTTCACCTTCATCAACGAGTCGCGCCTGGCCGTGGCCCAGCAGGCCCAGGCCCACGCCGAGACGGCCTTCCAGGGCGCCCTGGCCTACGCCCGCGAGCGCCTGCAGATGCGCGCCACCCCGCGCCTACGCCCCGAGCTGCCGGCCGACCCGATCATCGGCCATGCCGACGTGCGGCGCATGCTGCTGACCCAGAAGGCCTACGCCGAAGGCGGCCGCATGCTGACCTACGCCTGCGCCCAGAACGTCGACCGCCTGCACCACGCCGCCACGCCGGCCGAGCGCGCCGCCGCGGCCCGCCGCCTGGCGCTGCTCACCCCGATCGCCAAGGGCATCCTCAGCGAGGCCGGCAACGAGGCGGCGCAGCTGGGCATCCAGGTGTTCGGCGGCCACGGCTTCATCCGCGAGTGGGGCATGGAGCAGATCGCCCGCGACGTGCGCATCACCTCGATCTACGAGGGCACCAACACCATCCAGGGCCTCGACCTGCTCACCCGCAAGGTGTTCGCCGACGGCGGCGAGGCGCTCGCCGAACTCCTCGCCGAGATCGAGGACTTCGCCCGCGCCGCGACGGCGCCGGCCGAACTGTCCCGCCCGCTGCTGGAACAGGTGAATGCCTGGCGCGAGGTCAGCGCCTGGCTGCAGGAGCGCTGCGGCGCGGATGCCAACCTGGTCGGCGCCAGCGCCTTCGACTACCTGATGCTCGCCGGCTATACCCTGCTCGGCTACCTCTGGCTGCGCGCCGCCTGCCAGGCCGAACAGGCCCTGGCCAGCGGCAGCGCCGAGGCGGACTTCTACCAGGGCAAGCGGGAAACCGCGCGCTTCTACCTGCAGCGCCTGCTGCCCAGGGCCGCCCTGCACCGCACGCTGATCGAGAGCGGCAGCGCCAACCTGATGAGCATCGCCGACAGCGCCTTCGCGCGCTGAGTTCACTCAGCAACTCCGCCACGCCCATTCGGCGGCAGCAGAGTCCCTTGGTGGCCGCCAGTAACGTGGCAGCCACCCTTTTTATCGCCAACCCCCGGCCGCGCACGCGGCCGGGCAGCGGGCGGCCGGGCGGCATGCCGCGCCGCACCCGCCCTTCCGAAGAGGGAATTCCATGCAGCAGTTGATCGACTACCGCCGCGACCAGGAGCTGGCCCTGATCGGCCTGTGCCACGCGCCGGTCAATGCGCTCGGCCACGAACTGCGCCAGGCGCTGGCCAGCGCCTGCGAACTGGCCGCCAGCGACCCGGCGGTACGCGCCATCGTCCTCCATGGCCGCCAGCTGCCGTTCAGCGCCGGCGCCGACATCGGCGAATTCGGCACGCCGCTCACCTGGCAGGCGCCAGACCTGCCGCAGCTGCTGGCGGATCTGGCGCGGATCGACAAGCCGCTGGTCGCCGCCATCGGCGGCGTGGCCCTCGGCGGCGGCCTGGAGCTGGCCCTCGCCTGCAGCCAGCGCATCGCCAGCGCCGACGCTCGCCTCGGCCTGCCGGAGGTGCGCCTCGGCCTGCTGCCGGGCGCCGGCGGCACCCAGCGCCTGCCGCGTCTGGTCGGCGTGGCCGCGGCCCTGCAGATGATGCTCGACGGCCAGCCGGTCGGCGCCCGACAGGCCCGCGAAATGGGCCTGGTCGACCGCCTGGTCGAGCCCGGCGAGGATCTCGTCGCCGCGGCCTGCCACTTCGCCCGCGAACTGCTGGCGGGAGCGGCGCCGGCGCGCCCGGAACAGGGCCCCCTCGACGAGCCGAGCGGCGCTTTCTTCGCCGCCCAGGAGGCCCAGCTGGCCGCCCGCAAGGCCGGCCAGCTGGCGCCGCAGCTGGTGCTGGCGGCGGTGCGTGCCGCCTGCGAGCTGCCCCTGGCGCAGGGGCTGGCCCGCGAGCAGGTGCTGTTCCGCCAGGCGCTGGGCAGTGCGCAGGCCACGGCGCTGCGCCACCAGTTCTTCGCCGAGCGCGAGGCGCTGAAGATCCCCGGCATCGACGCGGCCACCCCGCTGCGCAGCATCGCCAGGGTGGCGGTGATCGGCGCCGGCACCATGGGCGGCGGCATCGCCATGAACTTCGTCAATGCCGGCATCCCGGTGACCCTGCTGGAGGTCAAGCCCGAAGCCCTCGACCGCGGCCTGGCGCAGATCCGCAAGAACTACGAGATCAGCCTCAAGCGCGGCAAGCTCAGCCCCGCGCAGCTCGATCAGCGCATGGCCCTGCTGCAGGGCACCCTCGACTACGCCGACCTGGCCGACGCCGACCTGGTGATCGAGGCGGTGTTCGAGAACCTAGCCATCAAGCAGGCGGTGTTCCGCACCCTAGACGAGGTGTGCAAGCCCGGCGCCATCCTGGCCAGCAACACCTCGACCCTGGATGTCGATCAGATCGCCGCCGTCACCCGCCGCCCGCAGGACGTGGTCGGCCTGCACTTCTTCAGCCCGGCCAACGTCATGCGCCTGCTGGAAGTGGTGCGCGGCCAGGCGACCGCGCCGCAGGTGCTGGCCACCACCCTGCAGATCGCCAAGCGCATCGGCAAGCTGCCGGTGGTATCCGGGGTGTGCTTCGGCTTCATCGGCAACCGCATGCTCGAGCCCTATGCCCGCGAGGCGCACCGCCTGGTGCTGGAAGGCGCCAGCCCGGCGCAGGTCGACCGCGTGCTCACCGGCCTCGGCCTGGCCATGGGCGTGTTCGCCATGTACGACCTGGCCGGCATCGACATCGGCTATCTGGTGCGCGAGGCCAGGCGCAGCCAGCTAGCCCACGACCCGAGCTATTTCCGCCTGGCCGACGAGCTGTACGCCCGCGGCTGGCATGGCCAGAAGACTGGGCGCGGTTTCTACCGCTACGAGGGCCGTGAGCGCCTGGAGGACGCCGAGGTGGTGCAGATCGCCGAGCGCCTGGCCGCCGAGCTGGGCATCCAGCGCCGCGCGATCAGCGACCAGGAAATCCACGATCGCTGCCTGTTCATGCTGATCAACGAGGGCCTGCAGCTGCTCGACGAGGGCATCGCCCTGCGCAGCGGCGACGTCGACCTGGTGTGGATCAACGGCTACGGCTTCCCGGCCTGGCGCGGCGGCCCGCTGCACTACGCCGAACAGCTCGGCCTCGCCGAGGTGCTCGCCGGCATCGAGCAGTACCGCGACCGGCTCGGCGCCTACGCCGCGATGTGGCTGCAGCCGGCGCCGCTGCTGCAGCGCCTGGTCACCGCCGGCAAGACCCGCATCGAAATCTGCTGAGCCTCTTCCACCCCCGACAGGAAACCCGAACCATGCAAGAAGCCGTCATCGTTTCCACCGCCCGCACGCCGATCGCCAAGGCCTTCCGCGGCGCCTTCAACGACCTCAAGTCGCCGTCCATGGCCGCCGTGGCCATCCACGCCGCCGTCGAGCGCGCCGGCATCGAGGCCGCCGAGATCGAAGACCTGGTGATGGGCACCGCCATGCAGGGCGGCACCGCCTCGACCAATCTGGCGAGACTCTCCGCGCTTGCCGCCGGCCTGCCGCTGTCGGTCAGCGGGCAGACCATCGACCGCCAGTGCGCCTCCGGGCTGATGGCGATCTCCATCGCCGCCAAGCAGATCATGGTCGACGGCATGGCCGTCACCGTCGGCGCCGGCCAGGAGCAGATCAGCCTGGTGCAGAACAGCCACATGAAGTGGGCGGCCGCCGAGGCCGACCCGGCTGTGATCAAGATGGCCGAGCACGCCTACATGCCGATGCTGCACACCGCCGAGCTGGTGGCCAAGCGCTACGGCATCGCCCGCGAGGCCCAGGACGCCTACTCCCTGCAGTCGCAGCAGCGCACCGCCGCGGCCCAGGCCGCCGGCCTGTTCGCCAATGAAATCGTCCCGGTCACTGCACGCAAGAAGCTGGTGGATAAGGAAACCGGCGCGGTCAGCTACGAGGACGTGACCCTCAGCCTCGACGAGGGCAACCGCCCGCAGACCGTGCTGGCCGACCTGACCAGGCTCAACCCGGTGCTCGAAGGCGGCTGCATCACCGCCGGCAACGCCAGCCAGCTGTCCGACGGCGCCAGCGCCTGCGTGCTGATGAGCGCCAGCCTGGCCGCCCAGCGCGGCATCGCCCCGCTCGGCCTGTACCGCGGCATCGCCGTGGCCGGCCTGGCCCCGGAAGAGATGGGCATCGGCCCGGTGTTCGCCGTGCCCAAGCTGCTCAAGCAGCACGGTCTGAGCGTCGACGACATCGGCCTGTGGGAACTCAACGAAGCCTTCGCCTGCCAGGTGCTGTACAGCGCGCAGAAGCTCGGCATCGATCCGGCCAAACTCAACGTCAACGGCGGCGCCATTTCCATCGGCCACCCCTACGGCATGAGCGGCGCGCGCATGGTTGGTCACGCCCTGCTGGAAGGTAAGCGGCGCGGCGTTAAGTACGTGGTGATCACCATGTGCGTCGGCGGCGGCATGGGTGCCGCCGGTCTGTTCGAAGTGCTGTGAGAGCCAGGAGTCATACGATGCTTGAAACCAACTTCTCCCTGGCCGGCAAGACCGTGCTGGTCACCGGCGCCTCCAGCGGCCTGGGCGCCCACTTCGCCCGCCTGGCCCGCCGAGCCGGCGCCCGCGTGGTGCTGGCCGCTCGCCGCGTCGAGCGACTCGTGCAATTGGCCGCCGAACTGCAGGCGGACGGCGGCGAGGCATTGGCCGTCGCCCTCGACGTGACCTGCCGCGACAGCGTCGAGCAGGCCTTCGACGCCGCCGAGGCGCGCTTCGGCGCGGTCGACGTGGTGATCAACAATGCCGGCGTCGGCGATCCCGGGCGCTTCCTCGAGCTCGGCGAGGACGACTGGCGGCACATGCTGTCGACCAACCTGGACGGCGTGTTCCGCGTCGCCCAGTGCGCCAGCCAGCGCCTGGTCCGGGCCGGGCGCGGCGGCAGCATCGTCAACATCGCCTCGATCCTCGGCCTGCGCGTCGGCAGCGGCCTCAGCCACTACTGCACGGCCAAGGCCGGCGTGGTGCAGCTGACCAAGGCGATGGCGCTGGAGCTGGCCCGCCACCAGATCCGGGTCAACGCCATCGCCCCCGGCTACTTCAGGACCGAGATGAACGACACCTACTTCGACAGCGAGGCGGGACAGCAGTACATCCGCAGCCAGGTGCCGCTGCGCCGCCTGGGCCGGCTGGAGGAGCTCGACGGGCCGCTGCTGCTGCTGGCCAGCGAGGCCGGCGCGTTCATGACCGGCAGCGTGCTGGCGGTGGACGGCGGGCACCTGGTCAACGGTTTGTAGCGCGAAGCCCTCAGGCCCAGAAGGCTTTGCCATTGCGGCTGCCCCAGTACGGTATCGCCAAGGCCACATCGAGGTGGCCTGTGCCATGAGCTAGATAATCCTGAGGCGGTTGTTCATGCCCTCCCGTGCGCTGGCGAATACCGCGCATGGGAGGCGCGTCGTCGGTTAATGCCGACCTCTGTCGGCGCAATGGAATACAGGATGAGTATGGAAATCAATATCCCAACATGCAGCAACGCTGATCCGCAGAATACGCAGGCCAAAGCCGCCAGCGGGTCGCTTGCGGCACGCTTGGCCCGCTTGACAGCGAACGGCGCACGCGTCGCTTGCGCCAGCGCGGAACTCACGGCGCAACTGGCCGCGGTCGGCCTCGGCACTTCAAAGATCGAGGCCGACAAGGGCGACCGGCGTTTCACTGACCCGGCTTGGCGTGAGCATCCAGGCTATCGCCGCCTGGGGCAGGCCTACTTGGCCTGGTCGCGCAGCGTCAATGGCCTGGTCGACCAACTCGATATTCACGATTGGCGCAAGAAGGAACAGCTGCGCTTGGTGCTGGACGTGTTGACCAGTGCCGCCGCGCCGACGAACTGCCTGCTCGGCAATCCGGCGGCGCTGGCAAAGGCCTTCGATACCGGCGGTGCCAGCTTGCTGCGGGGGGCGAAGAACTGGCTCCATGACGTGCGGCATAATCGCGGCATGCCGTCTCAGGTGGACGCCAGTGGCTTCAAGGCTGGCGAGAATCTGGCGGTGACCCCAGGCTCGGTGGTGTACCGCTGTGAGGTGTTCGAACTGATCGAATATCGTCCGGTGACGGCGACGGTGCGCAAGCACCCTCTGCTGCTGGTGCCGCCGGTGATCGGCAAGTACTACTTCCTTGACCTGGCCAAGGGCCGCAGCTTTATCGAGTATGCCGTCAGCCGCGGTCTGCATTTCTTCACCATCAGTTGGCGTAACCCATGCGCCGAACATGCCGAATGGAATCTCGATACCTACGCCGCCGCGGTCATTGAAGCCCTGGAGGTGGTCCGGGAAATTGCTGATGGCGCCGAGCCCAATGTTCATGGTGTATGCGCTGGCGGCCTTATCCTCAGCTGCGCGCTCAACCACCTAGCCGCGCAAGGCAAATGCCTGGCACAGGCCGCTTCCTTCAGTGTGACGCTGCTGGATTTCGATACGCCAGCGCCCATCGGTGCCTACTCGCCCAAAGCCGTGGTCAATCTCGCTCGCCGACGCTCCGCCAAGGCTGGCGTGTCAAGCCCCAAGGACATGGCCGCTGCTTTCGCCTGGATGCGCCCCAATGACCTAGTATGGAATTACTGGCACAACAATTACTTGATGGGTGAGGCACCACCGTCAGTCGATATCATGGCCTGGAATGCCGATGGCACCCGCCTGCCGGCGGCCTTGCACAAGCAATTCCTCGATATCTTCCATGACAACTCCCTGGTCAGTGGAAGCCTGGCGGTCCTGGGCTCGCCACTGCGGGCCGGGGCCATCGACTGCGACGGCTACTTCATGGGCGCAGAGGGCGACCATCTGACGCCGTGGCAGGGCTGCTACCAAGCGGCGCAGTTGTTCGGCGACGAGTGCAGTTTTGTGCTCAGCAACGCGGGACATATCGCCAGCCTGGTCAATCCACCGAGCAACCCCAAGGCCCGTCACTTCATCGGCCCGGCACCGACCCTGGACGCAGAGGAGTGGTTGGCGCAGGCGAGCGAGCAGCCAGGAACCTGGTGGGTACACTGGGCCGACTGGGTACTGCAGCGTGCCGGGGCTGAACGCCCGGCCCCGGCGGTGGCTGGCAGTCAGTGCCACCCGGAACTGCAGCCCGCCCCGGGCCGCTACATCCACGAATGAAGTAAGGAGTGACCAGAGGGGCGCCCTCATTCGGGGTGCAAAGCCTGAATGAGAGCCCCTGGGCTCTGTACGGAAAGCGCCTAAGCTCGGTGATGGGTCGTTAAAAATGGCAGTGCTGTGAGCGCAAGGAGTCATCCAATGCATGAAACCAGCTTCCCCCTGGCCGGCATGACCGTGCAGGTCACCGGCGCGTCCAGCGGCCTGGGCGCCCACTTCGCCCCCGGCTACTTCAAGACCGAGATGAACGACGCCTACTTCGACAGCGTGCTGGCGGTGGACGGCGGACATCTGGTCAACCCGCTCTAGCGCCCGGTGCGCGGATCGTCGCCGGGCGATCCGCGCGCGCCGCCCCGGCCACCCCCAATTCTCCGCCGCCGCGCGCGGCCAGTGGAGCCGAACATGCCCACCATACCTGACCTGCCGCGGGTGATCGCCCTGATCACCCATCTGCGCCAGCCGCAAGGGCCGAGCCGCCTGGCGCGCATCGTCCAGCAAGTGATACCCGACTATCAGGAGCGCGCGCGGATCGAGATCGTCGAAACCACGCTCGCGCGCCTGCTGGAGCGGGCGCGCGAACTGGAGAACGGCCAGCGGGTGGACATCATCATCTGCTCCGGCGCCAGCGCCGACTACCTGCGCCGGCATATCGCGACCCCGGTGCTGTCCATCCACATGGGCGAGCTCGACCTGATCCGCGCCCTCGACCTGGCCCGCTCGCGGGCCACCAAGGTCGGCATTCTGAGCTTTGGCCAGGCGCATCCGGAACTGGCGGCGATGCAGGCGCTGTTCACGGTCGAGATCCGCGAGGCCACCTACGCCAGCTTCGAGGAGGCGCGCGAGCAGGTCGAGCGCCTCGCCAGCGATGGCTACCGGGTCATCATCGGCTCCTCGACGGTCGCCCAGCTCGCCGACGAGGCCGGCGCCCAGGGGATGCTGGCCCTCAACGCCGACAGCATCCGCCGCACCCTGGACAACGCGCTGGCCATCTGCCGCAGCCGGGCGCAGAGCCTGCTCCAGCAGCAGCGCCTCAACGCCGTGTTGCGCAACCTGAGCGATGGGGTGATCGCCCTCGACGCCGAGGGGCTGGTGCAGTCGATCAACCCGAGGATGGCCACGCTGCTGGAGATTCCCGCGGAGCGGGCCCGCGGCCGACCGATCGGCGAGGTCATCCCCGACCTCGATCCCGCCGGCATCCTGGGCAGTGGCGAGGGCGAGGAAAGCCAGCTGATCAGGGTCGGCACCAAGACCCTGGCCGCCAGCCTGACGCCCATCATCGAGGACGGCAAGGCGGACGGCGTGGTGATCACCTGCCAGGAGAGCAACGCCATCCAGCGCGCCGACCGGCGCATCCGCAGCCTGGCGCGGCCACGCCAGTTCACCGCGCGCTATCGCTTCGAGCAGATCATCGGCGAGGCGCCGGCCTTCCGGGCCACCGTGCGCCTGGCGCAGCGTTACGCGCAGACCGACTCCACCGTGCTGATCACCGGGGAAAGCGGTACCGGCAAGGAGCTGCTGGCGCAGAGCCTGCACAACGCCAGCACCCGCCAGCAGGCCCCCTTCGTGGCCATCAACTGCGCCGCCTTTCCCGAGTCGCTGCTGGAGAGCGAGCTGTTCGGCTACGAGGAAGGCGCCTTCACCGGCTCGCGCAAGGGCGGCAAGATCGGCCTGATCGAGACGGCGCACACCGGCACGCTGTTCCTCGACGAAATCGGCGACATGCCGGTGTCGCTGCAGACCCGCCTGCTGCGCGTGCTGCAGGAGCGCGAGGTGCTGCGCCTGGGCGCCTCCGAGCCGACCCCGGTGGACATCCGCGTGGTGGCCGCCACTCACTGCGACCTGCGCGCGCGCATCGCCGACGGCCGCTTCCGCGAGGACCTGTTCTACCGCCTGAACATCCTGCGCCTGGCCGCGCCGCCGCTGCGCGAACGGGTCCAGGACATCCCGATCCTGGTCGGCGCCATCCTCGAGCGGCTGCCGCGCGCGCCCGGCTCGCCGCAGCCCGAGGCCCAGGCCTTCGGCCCGCTCATGCCCTACCTGCTGCGCCACCGCTGGCCCGGCAACATCCGCGAGCTGGAGAACATCGTCGAGCGCATGGCGATCTCCGCCCAGGAACTGGAAGACGGCGACCCGGGCCGCAGCCTCGCCACCCTGTTCCCCGAACTCTTCGAGGGCGAGCAGGCCGGACTCCCCCTGGCGACGGCGGCGCCGGCCGCCGACGATCTGCGCAGCCTGGGCAAGGCCGCCGAGGCGGCCCATGCCCGGCAGATTCTGGATGCCTGCCGGGGCGACCAGGACGAGGCCGCCCGCCGTCTCGGGGTGAGCCGCACCACCCTGTGGCGCCGCCTGCGCGGCGGCAAGGGCAACTGAGCCCGACCTGCCAGTGCAACTCTGCAAGTAGGTGAACGACCCGCCTTGCATACCTGCAACGGCGGGATCCGCCAGCGGCGCCGGCGGAGGCGTTCACGAACCCCGCAAAAAAATCCAACTAGCTGATTCAAAAGGAATTTACCGAAGGCCCGCGCAGCGCCGGGGACGCCTGGCACAGCCCTTGCTCAAACCTCCTCGCTGGCCGGCCCCGCACTGCCATGCCCCAGCCTAGCCGTTGTTGGAGTTGTGCCGAGATAAGTGGAAAATTCACTCACTTCCCTTCTATCTATCTGACTTTACTCATGATTTTAAATTCTTCATTTCGCGCGCGAGAAGCAACTGGCTGGCATCAGGGGGCGGCGTCGGACGCCGTGCCTTCGAGGCCACTGGGGGACGTGGCTTGGCGCAGCAGTTTCAACGCTGTCGTAGCCTCGGCAAGGCTTACCTGTAAGCCTTGTGCGCGTTGGCTCTGCGTCGAAACGGTTTTTTGTAGCTCGGCGCTTTCCGCCTGTAAGGCGTCGAGGCGCTCCTGCAGGGTGTCCTTGGCTGTTTGTGATTGAGCCAGCTGGTCTTTTAGCACTGCGAGTTCGCTTGTCTGGCGCTCCAACCGACCCTGCTGAGCGGCCTGTTCCTTCAGCAGTAGTCGGGCTTCGGTGAGGAGGCGCTCGTTATCCCGGTTGAGCTGGGTGATGTCATCTTGTTTGACGATCAACGTCTGCTGCAGCTGGCGGGTATCCATTTGCAGCTGCTGGACCTGCGCTTCGTGCCGGCGCTGCTCCTGCTCGCGCTGCTCCTTGCTTGTACGTCGGTAGTGCTCAAGTGAATCGCGGGCATGCTGGTGTTTTTCCTCCAGCGAGCGGATCTGCCCGTCTCGATCCGCCAGGCGAGTGTCCAGATCCTGCTTGGCCTGCAGCAGTCGAGCATTTTCAATTTGAGCCTGCTGCAGCTGTTGCTGGGCCTGCTGATGCGCCTGGCGCTCTCCTTTCAGTTGGCCCTCAAGGGTTCCAGCATGCTGTTCCAGTTGCTGGATACGTGCCTCGGCGTGCCGCAGTCGTTCGACGTGCTCGGTGCGCTCTTGAGCCCAGCGCTCATGCGCCTGCTCCACGGTCTCATTCGCCTCGTCCTGCAGGCGCTCGGCGAGCTGCGACACCAGGCTGGTGAGTTGATCGCTAAGCGGCATGGCAGTGCTCAAGCGCCCGGCCTCCGCTGCTTCCAACTCCTTTAGATAGCGGTGAATGGTGGTTTTCGAGCCGGTATTCCCGAGCTCGATCCGCAGTGCATCGAGGCTGGGATTCTCACCGCGGGCCAGCAGGGCCTGCCGGGCTTGCTTAACCAGGGCCTTGTTGATGCCGCCACGCGCCATGGGGTGTGCTCCTACGATTTGATACTATTTTACATACTATGTATTTACATACTAATTTCAGTCGATGTAAAGCCAGTCTAAACGCTAGAAATCAGATAAAATAATGGCAGATTATCGAATGAGATAGTTGAAAACGGCGGTCATACCGCCGCTTTTCAGTACGCTTGGCGGAGGTCAGGGAATGAGTGACGTAGATCGCTATCTACAGGCCGGCACGCGTGAGAACACCCGGCGCAGCTACCAGTCGGCCGTCGAACACTTCGAGGTGACCTGGGGCGGCTTCTTACCAGCGACCAGCGACAGCATCGTCCGCTACCTGGTGGATCACGCGGGCAAGTTGTCGATCAATACCCTCAAGCAACGCCTGGCGGCGCTTGCTCAATGGCACATCAGTCAGGGCTTTCCCGATCCGACCAAAACCCCGGTGGTCCGCCAGGTGCTCAAGGGCATCCGCACCCTGCATCCCGCCCAAGAAAAACAGGCGGCGCCGCTGCAGCTTCAGCACTTGGAACAAGCCATTCACTGGCTCGAACAAGAAGCTCGGCGTGCAATTGAGCAACAAGAACTGGGCAAGCTACTGCGCTGCCGGCGCGATGCCGCCTTGATTCTGATTGGCTTCTGGCGTGGCTTCCGTAGCGACGAACTGTGTCGTCTGCAGGTCGAGCAGATCCAGGCCGAGGCCGGATCGGGCATGCAGCTGTACCTGTCGCACAGCAAGGGCGATCGCCAGCACCTCGGGACTACCTATCAAACGCCGGCCTTGAAGCGACTCTGTCCGGTACAGGCCTACCTGGACTGGATCAGCGTGGCCGGCATTGCCCGCGGACCGGTGTTTCGTCGGATCGATCGCTGGGGGCATCTGGGTGAGGATGGCTTCAATCCCAACAGCATCATTGCGCTCCTGCGGCAAATCTTACGGCGGGCTGGCGTAGCGGCTGATCTCTATACCAGTCACTCGCTGCGCCGCGGTTTTGCCACCTGGGCTTCGGCAAATGGCTGGGACATCAAGTCGTTGATGACGTATGTCGGCTGGAAGGACATCAAATCGGCGATGCGCTACATCGATCCTTCGGTTTCATTTGGCGGTTTGGCGGCAAAGCCCATAATCCCTTTAAAACTGGATGCTGGCACTTTGACTCGGCTGCCACATTCTCTCTAGTATCGACGAACTATCAGGAGCGACGGCGTTATGGGTGCTCAGACAAGTATCGAATGGACTGAAATGACGTGGAACCCGGTGGTGGGCTGCACCAAGGTGTCGCCTGGCTGCAAGCACTGCTACGCAGAGAACATGGCGCACCGTCTGCAGGCCATGGGCACACCGGGGTAAGCGAGCGCACTGCCCAGATCGAGGTCTTCTACCTGCCGAGCTACAGCCCGGAACTCAACCCCGAGGAGCGCCTCAATGCTGACCTCAAGCAGGCCATGGGCAAGCGGGCGCCCATCCGCACCAAAGCCAAGCTACGCGAGGCCGCTAGCGAGCACATGGCGCTGTTGGAGACCTCCCCCGAGCGTGTCAAAAATTACTTCCAGGACCGCTATGTCAAATATGCGGCCTGTTAAGACTTCTTGAGGCCGGATCAATAGTGGTGCTGGATAAAGGACGAGTGGTCGAGAGCGGCAACCACGGGGGATTGCTGGGACTTGGCGGCCTTTACGCGCGGCTCTGGCAACACCAGACAGGAGGGATCGTCGGGATGGAGTGAACTTCCCCATCATCGACGGTCACATGAAGCCCTTGTTAAGCGAACTCCAGCAGAGGAACAGCCTTATGAAATTGGCCTCAGTTGTCAGCGCCGTGATTTCCAGTCTCGCGCCCAGTGTATTCGCCCAGGATGGCCTGCAAGAACCCGGCGCGAGTATCTCCGCCGTGGACTACCACTACGGAATGGAAATCGATGTGCAGAAGGTGCTGCAACGCACCGACACGTCCCAGAAGACGGGCGTGGTACCGGTGACCCTGGTCTACGAGGACAGCGAGGGCGAGGTGCACAAGATCCGTTTCCTCGAGTGGGGCGGGAGCACAGCCAGCACCACCAGCATTGCCTGATCAGCCCTGTCGATAGGGTTGCAGGCCACGCGCCTCCTCGGCGTAGGCCTGTACCCCGACTCGCTCCTGTCGCAGGAACTCGTCCACCTCCGCGCGCAGGCTAGGGTGGGCCAGCCAATGCCCGGATGAAGCCACGGATCAGCTTGTGCTCGCCCTGGGCACCGGCGTCGAAGCGCTGCAGGCCATCGCCTATCGCATGTTCAATCCCCTGGTAGAAGCAGGTCGCGAAATGCAAGCCGTACTTGGTGGTGCCCTTATCGGTATCCTCGGAATGACGGGTACGCCGATCAGCTCTGATGACCGCGATACCGAATCTGCCCCCAGCGATAACTTTATCGCCCCACCACCTGATCGCGGATTTTGAGCACGATGATGGTCCAGCAGTTCGCGTGCCGTGCGGCGGTTCGAATGCCCATGTTGGCGCCCAGCAGTTCCCGAACGTGCTTATGCAGATCCTCGTCCATCGGCCTGCCCTTGTAATCCCGCTGAGATGAGGTGCATTTCGGCAAA
The DNA here is from genome assembly GCF_003596405.1 of Pseudomonas cavernicola. NCBI lineage: Bacteria > Pseudomonadati > Pseudomonadota > Gammaproteobacteria > Pseudomonadales > Pseudomonadaceae > Pseudomonas > Pseudomonas cavernicola. The sequence continues at coordinate 446,066 of NZ_QYUR01000008.1, read as the reverse complement.
AGGACTGAGCCAGAAAACCCATACAAACAATCTTTAAAATCAAATAATTACAGAACGAATGTCCTAATTTTCCCTTATCTCGGCATAACCCCGTATCGGCACTTGGTGGAAAACGCCTTCGCCCGACTGAAGCATTATCGGGCGGTGGCCTCACGACTCGACAAGCTGAAACGAAATTACGAAAGCGTGATAGCCATGGGATGCGTTGTTCTGTGGCTACCCATGTGAAACGTCAACAGGCCCTAGTGAGAGGTCTGCCGCCGCGATAGTGTCCTGCCAATCTGTGCATTCGTCGCGGTTTTGCAAAGGCGGCCATGCTGTCCGTGGCTCGTTGTTGTTCTTCATACTGCCCCCCCGTGAACGGTGGGTTTCCCTGGCCGCCAGCGATGCTTTGCCGCCGACTTGACCAAGAACCCGTTACTACCGCATGACCCCATGTCTGGCGGTGCCCCGCGTGTGAGACCGGAATCATCAGCGATGCGGAACGGCAACTGGCAATCTCCGCCGTTTCCGAGTAGCCCCGGAAGCGTGGCACCGCCTAGTCCTTGGCCTGACCAGAACAAGAAGGAAGCAGTTCACAACGCTGGACTGACAGGTGCATAGGCGGTCGCCGTTCCGGTCAGCCGATCTTCCGCCCCAAGCGGGCAGCAAACGAGGGGAGTACCGCTTCAGCGTCGTCGCTTGCGATGCCCGGACATTGGCGTCAGTTCGATGGTGTTCGGCAGCTTCCCCGCCAGTCACGTGATTGCCGGATGGTGCAGATCGTGCCAGAGGGAAGCATTGCTGGCCGCTTGTTCGCACCCAGAATGCTTCCCACCGGGTTCCTGCTATTCAGCAAACAGGTCCGGGCCAAACACTTCGTAATGAATGCGTGCCTCATGAATGCCGAGATTCTTCAGTGCATCATGCTGCATCCGCATGAACGGAATCGGACCGCAGATGTAGTAGTCGGCGTCAGGTAGCAAGATCGACTTCTCGATCTGCTTCACGTCGACCAAGCCCGGATAGTCATAGTCCCGTCCCTGGACATCTTCCGGCAGCGGCTGATCATAGAACACAAAGAGGTCAAAGTTTTCATAGCTCTTCGCCGCTTCACGGAGTCGGTCGCGCATGGCGTGTACGGCACTATTACGGGCGCCATGCACGAATACCACGTGCCTCGGTGGGGCCTGCAATGCCGCTTTGAGCATGCTGACCATCGGGGTCAGCCCGACGCCGCCGCTGATCAGGACAAGGGGTGTCTTGGCGTTGACATCGATATGGAAGCTGCCATATGGCGCGGCCAGCTTCACCTCGTCTCCGACATTGACGTGATCGTGCAGCAGGTTCGAAACATAGCCCGGTGGCTGCGTCCCGCCACCTTCACGTTTGACGGAGATGCGATAGCTTCGTCCATTGGGCATATCCGACAGGCTGTACTGGCGAATCTGCTGCAACCCGAGTGTCGGCACATCGATTGCGACGCTGGTGTATTGTCCGGGTTCGAAGTTTACCACCGGACCACCATCGACAGGCGCAAGGATGAATGATGTGATCACGTCGCTCTCAGGGCGCTTCTCACGAACGACAAAGCTGCGCCACCCCTTCCAGCCACCGGGTTGTTCGGCAGAACGCTCGTACAACTCACTTTCCATGCCTATCAGGACATCGGCCAGATTCCCATAGGCTTGCGCCCAGGCGGAAATGATGTCGTCGGTTGCGGCGTCGCCCAAGACTTCCTTGATGGCGGCCAGCAGGTGTTCTCCGACGATGGGGTACTGTTCCGGTTTGACGCCCAGACTCGCATGCTTGTTGGCAATGTTCTTCAGCACGGCCATCAGGCTGCTTGGGTCCTCGATATTCTCCGCATACGCATAGACCGCACGTGCCAGCGCCTGCTGCTGCTGGCCCTGTTCCTGATGGGCCATGTTGAACACATTCTTCAGTTCGGGATGGGCTTCGAACATGCGCTTATAGAAGCACTTGATGATGCCGTAGCCGTGTTCGGCCAGAACCGGTGCCGTGGCCTTCACGATGTCCTTCGTCTTCTGGGTCAGCATTGCCTCTCTCCTTACGCGGGCGTGGGGGTCGCCAAATCGGCGAGGGTGACGGTCGCGTACCTCGTCGGTTTGATGAATTGTTGGCGCTGATGGAAAACTGACCCACCCTGCCGATTGAAATTTGACCCAGGGCGGGTTGCTGATTTTTTGCATCAGCAACGGTGGATAAGCTTAGCAGCCGTGCTGCTTGTGAAGGTTTCCTGGCGATAGCCCAATGCTGCGGCTGAAGACCTGCCACACGCCGCCATGTAGCAGACCCTCTTTTCCGTAAAGCCAAAACGGTTCGTCGTCCACCGTTTCGGTGTCTCCCTGGCGTTTTCGTGCGCGTGATTTGATCTTTGTCTGAGCCGCCAAGCTGCAGTGTTGCAGGCGGTAGGACTCATTCCCCGTTTCGATGATGTGGCAGTGGTGCGTCAGCCGATCCAGCAGGGCTGTGGTCATCTTGGCGTCGCCGAACACGCTCGACCAGTCCGCGAAGTTCAGGTTGGTCGTGATCACTACGCTGGTGTGCTCGTAAAGCTTGGACAGCAGATGAAACAACAGGGCACCACCCTCCTGGCTGAACGGCAGATAACCCAGCTCATCAAGGATGACCAGATCCAGGCGCAGCAGTGCCTGGGCGATCCGCCCGGCTTTGCCGTCGTGCTTCTCGCGCTCCAGCAGATTGACCAGGTCAACCGTGGAGTAGAAGCGCACACGCTTGCTGTACAGGGTAATGCCGGACACGGCCAGCGCGGCGGCCAGGTGCGTCTTGCCCGTGGCCGGCCCGCCGATGAGCACCACGTTCTGCGCCGTGTCGGTAAAGGCCAGGCTGGCCAGTTCCCTGATCAGGTGTGCGTCGGCGCTGGACGTGCTGAAGTAGAAGCCAGCCAGGTCACGATGCATGGGCAGCTTGGCCATGCTCATTTGATGGTTTACCGAGCGGATGGCCCGATCCGCATGTTCCTGCTGGAGCAAGTGTTCGAGCAGCCATTTCGAGGAGGCCGTGGACGACTCACCCTGCGCGATCAAGTCCGCCCAGGCATTGGCCATGCCGTGCAGGCGCAGTTCCTTGAGTTCCGCCATGAGGTCACGCATGACGGATCTCCTCAACGCTGCCACGTAGGCGGTCGCAGCGCGCCGTGTTCGCTTCGGGCGCTTCCTTGAGCTGCAAGTGGGTCTCGATTGACGGCGGTGGCCTGCCGATGTCAGCCGCGCCACGACATTCAGGATGTGTTCCGCGCTCAGGGTTCCGGATTCAAGCACCAACTCAACGGCCACTAACACGGCATCGAGTCCGGCGCCGGGGACGGCAACCAGGACTTGCGCCATGATCCGGTCCCCGCCCGCATGACGCCTCAGACCGTGTTCGAGCTGGCGTAGCGGCTTGGGCAGGTCAGCAAATGACGCACCGTTACGCAGCGCACCTGGCTTGCGCTCAATCAGTGGAATGTAGTGTTGCCAGTCATAGCTGACCTGGTCTCGATCCAGCAAACGCTCATGACTGGCAATCAGTAGCTCATCGGCAATCACCTCAACCCGTATCGGATACAGGCGGCTGCTGACCCACTGACCGGCGCGCTCACAGGGCACCGAATAGCGGTTGCGACCCACACTGACCAGGCGGGTGCTGGAAACCCGCACAGCACGTTCGACGTAACCGTCGAATGCCGTGGGCATGGGCATCATTGCGGCCCGCTCCAACTCCAGCACCCCGGCCACACTGAGCCCACTGTATTGCGGATGGGGCAGCTCACGCCAGAGCGCGCGGCAGCGCTGTCCCAGCCAGGCATTGAGCGCCTCGAAGGAGCGGAATTGGCAACCTTGAGCGTCTAGCCAGATGCGCCATCGACTGTCCTGCACATTCTTCTCAACGATGCCTTTCTCCCAACCAGAGGCAACATTGCAGAAGTCCGGATCGAACAGGTCGTGCGCGCACATCACCGCGAAGCGCGTATTCACCGTCCGACCTTTGCCTTTGTTGACCTTGTCGACAGCCGTCTTCATGTAGTCGTAAATGCCTCGGCGCGGCACGCCGCTCAAGGCGCGGAACGAGCGCGTATGCGCGTCGAATAACATCTCATGGCCTTGGCTCGGATAAGCCGCCAGCCAGAATGCACGACTGGCACACAGCTTCAGGTGCGACACCTGCATGCGCCGGTAAATGCCGCCGATCAGCAAACCTTCTTCGCTCCAGTCAAACTGAAACGCCGCGCCAAGCGCAAAGGTCAACGGCACAAAGGCGTGCAGCGCCCCCTGTTCCCCGCGCCACGCACGGATAAACGCGGTGAGCTGACTGTAGCCACCGTCGTAACCCTTGGCCTTGATCTGTTCAAACAACGCCTTGGCACTTCGGCGATGGTGCTTGGCCCGCAGCGAATCGGCTTTAAGCGCCTGCGCCAGCGTTGCGTGAAATGCACTGAGCTTGTTGAAGACCGCGCGGCGTTGATACACCGGCTGCTTGGCTTCCGGTGCTCTGACCCACTTACGTATCGTGTTGCGTGCTAAACCGGTGCGCTTGGTTATCTCAGGCAGCGACAGCTTGTCGCGAAAATACATCCGCCGAATTCTGCCCATCATTTCCATACTGATCACCCTGTGTTCTCCTGCTCAAAAGTTGAGCAGGGGTAGTTGAACACCTGGGTCAGTTTTCGATCGGCAGAACAGCCTCTACTGGGTCAGTTTTCGGTCAGCGGCAACACGCTGGTCTGCCGATGACCGGCGAAGGGCCTTGGGGCTGTGTGCGTCCGTGTCGTGTTCGAACGCCTTACACACAGCACCCACCAGCAGCCGCCCCGCAGGAGGAATACTTATGAAGTCGTCGCCCAGCACAATGAGGCCATCGCGATCCATCTGCTTTAGCAATGGCCAAGACGCCGAGAAATAATCGCGAAAGACCAGACCATAACGGTCGTCGATGCTGCGTAAGTCCAACTCGAAATCGCATACCAGCCGTTCGATTACCTCTCGGCGAACCAGATCGACTGCCTCACACCGCAAGCCTCGGTCAGTCGCCAACTGCCCCATGTTGAGCTGCTCCTGGTAACGCTCTAGATCACTTGTGTTCTGCACATACAGGTCGCCGATTTGACTGATAGCGGACACTCCGAGCCCGACATGGTCGCAGCGCCCGTGACGGGTATAGCCCTGGCAACTGCGCTGCAACCTACCGCTCTCCTGAGCTATGGCCAGGTCATCATCCGGCAGTACGAACTGACCCATGCCGATAAAGCGGTAACCTGCAGCCGTCAGCTCTTTAATGCAGTGCTGACGCATGACCAATTTATCCTCGCGGCAGGACAAGCCCCCTGCCGCGACCCACCGCCGTAACTTGTAACGTTGCGGCGGATAGGCATAGTCAAAGACCGTCAACCTATCCGGCTGAAGCTCGATGATGGCCGCAACCTTTCGCGCGAAACTAGCCGGAGTTTGCCATAACCGACCAAAGCCGAGATCGACATTTACTGATCGATAGTGAAGCGTGCGGGCTGCGTCGATAAGCGAACGGATTTGCGCCGAACTCTGGAAATAGGCAACCGCCCCCATATCAGTCATGTCGGAATCCGGAACACCGATGCTGACGTGGTTGAATCCTTGTTCACTGAGAAACCCCATCGTCGACCAGTCCGCATGGGGAGGGTCGATCTCGATGTTGTAGTCACCCGAATCAAAATTCGGCCAATTAAACCGCTTGCGCAGATGGCTCATCAGCCAACGCAGTTCAGCGGCGCCCGGTACTCCACCGCCAAGATGAAACTGCTGGACCCATTGCCGCGGGCCAAGGTGACTGCTGATCAGATTGATCTCGCACTCCAGCCGATGCAGGTACGAAGAGATATTGCTTCTCTCGCCGGTCGGGTCCTGGTCATCGCCGAAGGAGCGTCTATTGCCACAGAACGGCAACTGCACGTATAGGGATAAGGGGAGCTGCGCCTGACGACTGCTGCGCAAGGCACGCAGCAAATCCAGCGAGCCAATGCCGCGATGAAAGTGGATGGCTTCGGGATAGCCGCTGTAGTTGGGGTCGGCTTGATCATAGCGATCGATCAACTTGCTGTCCCAGCGGATGAAGTCAAGCATGGGGAACTCCCGGGATGGCTGCAAGCTCCAGTGTCCGGGCAGACGCACCCAACCTCCTTGACCTGTATCAACTGCCATTACTTCAAGCGCAATCGGCGCGCCAATTTATGAAGATTGCTCGGGTCGATTCCGAGCAGACGCGCCGCGCTGGCCCAGTTCTTACCGGTCACCTCGAGCGCTGCCAGAATGCACTGCCGCTGACAGGCCTGGTCAATCGGCCCCGCATGCAGTTTAAGGCCCAGCCCCTTGTCGTTAACGGAAGAGCGTGGGTCTGCTACGGTAGCCCAGTGCACCATCCGTGTCTCTGCTCAGTAATCGCCTTCACGAAAGTGAAGCCAGACCACCTCCGACTCCATTCGATAATCGAAGCTTGGGTTTTCTCATCGCTGCCCCATCCTAGCTCCAGGACAATAAGTCCGAGGTTCGGTATGCGGCATTCGTTGGTCAAGGGTAATTCAGCAACCAAGCAGCATGGCGTCAAACAGTGCGCGAAAAGCGCCCTCTCTGGTCGCCGCCCAGGTATGCATCAAAGGCCATCGCTACGGTGCGCATCATCAGTTGTCCTTGCGGCAGCAGTACAAGCGCCTCGTCACATATCGCCACCAGCCCGTCGGCAATATGCTCATCGAGTTTCATGAGGGCATCGGCGAAGTACTGGCCAAAAACAATGCCGTGGCTGGCTTCGATCCTGGCGAAGTCAACTCGACCGTGGCACATCAGATCGCTGATCACCTCGCGGCGCAGGCGGTCGTCGGCGCTCAGCCGATAGCCGCGTTGCACCGGCAGCAGCCCCTCATCGAGACGGGCGTAATACTGTGAGAGCTCCTTGACGTTCTGGCTGTAGCTGTCGCCGACCTTGCCGATCGACGACACACCCAGGCCGATCAGGTCGCAGTCTGCGTGGGTGGAATAACCCTGGAAGTTGCGTTGCAGGGTGCCCTGCTCGCGGGCCAGGCTCAGTTCGTCGTCCGGCAGGGCAAAGTGGTCCATGCCGATGTAGACATAGCCTGCCGCCGTCAGGCGCTCGATGGTCAGTTCCAGCAGCTCCAGTTTGCGTTTCGGCGGCGGCATGTCCTCGCGGCGGATCAGGCGCTGCGCGCGGACCAGCTCGGGCAGGTGGGCATAACTGTAGGCGGCGATGCGGTCCGGGCGCAGGTCGATGATCTTGTCGAGGGTGACCGCGAAGCTGGCCCCCGTCTGCAACGGCAGACCGTAGATCAGGTCGACGCTGACCGACTTGAACCCGGCGCGACGGGCCGCGGCGACCAGTTCGCGGGTCTGCTCCTCGCTCTGCAGGCGGTTCACCGCGGCCTGCACCGCCGCGTCGAAATCCTGCACGCCAAAGCTCAGACGATTGAAGCCGAGATCGCGCAGCTGGTGGATTTGCCCGGTGCTGACGGTGCGCGGGTCGACCTCGATGGAAAACTCGTGGGCGTCGCTGTCGTCCAGGTTGAATGCCGCGTGCAACGCGGCCATCAGTTCCGCCAGTTGTTCGCCGGTCAGGTAGGTGGGCGTGCCGCCGCCGAGGTGCAGCTGGGTCAGTTTGCGCGTGCCGTCGAACAGCGCGGCCTGCAGGGCGATTTCCCGCTTGAGGTAAGCCAGGTATTCGACCGCCCGGTGGGTCTTCTGGGTGATGATCTTGTTGCAGGCGCAGTAGTAGCAGAGGCTCTTGCAGAACGGGATGTGGATGTACACGGACAGCGGCTTGGGCGTGGCAGCCTGGTTACTCTGCTTGGTCGCAGCGCGGTAGTCGTCCATGGCGAAGGCCTGGTGGAACTGCGGTGCCGTGGGATAGGAGGTATAGCGCGGCCCGGGACGGTCGTACTTCTCGACCAGGGTGCGGTTGAAACTCACCGGCTGAATCATGCTCGCTCACCTGAAGACTGGATGCTGCCAAGCCGGCAGCCGGGGGCTTGATTGACGCCCCCTGAAGGCTATCGATCTGCCGCAGCAGGAAGCTCCAACAGGTTGACCAGCTGGCTGTTGATCTGCCTGGAGTTGTTCACCAGCAGCTCCATGTGCGCCTGCAGGCTGCCGGTGACCTCACTCACGGCGTGTTGCTTGAACCAGGTGGAAATCAGCTGAATGGATTTCCCCAGGGCGACCTGATTCTGGTGAATCAGCGCCAGCGCGGTGGTGACCCGTTGTCGATCCTGCATACGCCAAGCTCCTGTGCAGCACTTTAGTCTGACAAGGGTCGGGTATCCCGGCCGGCAAGGCCATACCTCCTGATAGGTACCTCTTCGGCGGTCCCTAATCCGCGAAAAATTGACGAGAATCATTATTGATTACATCCGGTCTTCCTATGCTGGCGCCATCGACTACAGCCAAAGGAAGCTTCCAGATGAATCCTCGCCTCTTGCTCGCCCTGACCGGCCTGATCGCAGCCACCACCAGCCAGGCCAAGGAATACCCGATCGGCGAACCGCAGCAATGCGCCGGCATGGAAGTGGGTGCCGTGTACCTGCAACCGATCGAGATGGATCCGCCGGGCATGATGCGCCCGGCGGTGGACTCCGATGTGCATATGGAGGCCGATATCAGTGCCCTGGAGAACAACGCCCACGGTTTCCAGGAGGGCAGTTTCGTGCCTTACCTGAGCGTCAGCTACCGCCTGACCAAGGTCGGCAGCGAGCAGACCCTGCAAGGCGATTTTCACGCCATGGTGGCCAACGACGGTCCGCACTACGGCGACAACCTCAAGCTGATGGGCCCCGGCCAGTATCAACTGACCTACTGGGTCAGCGCCCCCGGCGCGCAGCACCACGCCTTCGGCCGGCATACCGACAAGGAAACCGGCGTGGCCCCCTGGTTCGCCCCTTGCGAGCTGAACTATAGCTTCACCTTCGCCGGTATCGGCAAGAAAGGCGGCTACTGACCCCCGCGGCGCGACTCGCGCGCGCCGTTCTTTCCCGGAGAGCGCCCATGCACTACCCAGCCCTCTGTCTGCTGCTCGCCGCCCTGCCCGGCGGCCTCCTGGCCGCACCGCTGCCGAGTTACGAGCTGAGCATCCGTGACGGTCACTTCTCCCCGGCCAGCCTGCAGGTGGCCGCCGGGCAACGCTTCAAGATCATCGTGCGCAACGTCGGCCAGGGGCCCATCGAGTTCGAGAGCACGCCGCTGCGCGTGGAGAAGGTGCTCAGCCCAGGCGTCAGTTCATTCGTCGTGATCCACCCGCTCAAACCCGGACGCTACCTGTTCTTCGACGAGTTCCACCCCGAGCTGCCGCAAGGCGTGATCGAGGCTCGTTGACCCGCATTCTTCGAGGTACCCGCAATGGAACAAGCCCTGTTGATCGTCTGGCGCGAGAGCGTCGAGGCCCTGCTGGTGATCGGCATCCTGTATGCCTGGCTGCGCCGCCAGCCCGGCCAGCAACGCGCCCTGCTCCACCTATGGGCCGGCGTCGGTGCAGGGCTGCTGCTGGCCGCGCTACTGGCCGCGCTGATGGCCCTGGCCGGCAACTGGATGAGCGGCCCCGGCGGGGAGTGGTTCCAGACCGGCCTCAGCCTGCTCGCCTGCGTGCTGATCCTGCAGATGGTGCACTGGATGTCCCGCAATGGCGGGCAATTGCGCCGGCAACTGGAGCAGCGGGCCGACAGCGCGCTGCAACACGGCCGCCTGGCCAGCCTGGCGCTGCTGGCGGCCCTGGCGGTGGCGCGCGAAGGCAGCGAGACAGTGATCTTCCTCTATGGCGTCAGCGCCTCGGCCAGCCCCGCCAACCTGGTGCTGGGCGCGGGCCTCGGCCTGCTGCTCGGCCTGCTGTGCTTCGGCCTGCTGCAGGCCGGCAGCCGTTTCATTGCCTGGCGTCAGTTCTTTCTGGTCAGCAAGGTTCTGCTGTTACTGCTCGGCAACGCCCTGCTAATGAGCGCGGTCGACCGCGCCAGCAGCCAGTGGATGGCCCTGGAGCTGCCCGAACTTATCTACACCGTGCTCAGCGAGCCGATGTGGGACAGCTCGGCGCTGCTCGACGACGGCGGCAAGCTGGGCGCGCTGCTGGCCAGCCTGAGCGGCTACCGGGCCATGCCCTCGGCCCTGCACGTAATCCTGCTGGCCTATTACTGGCTGCTCGCCTGGAGTCTGTTGCGGCGACCGCGGAGGATCCTGCTGAGCAGCGCCGCATGAGCGCCGCTTTCAACCGCCAGCTCACGCGCCTGGGCCACGCCATGCGTCGCCACGGCGCGCTGATCCGCCGGGTGCAGTGGCTGGTGGTGCTGGTCTACGCAGGGCTGCTGGTGATCCCTGCCTTGCTGCCCCTGCCGCCCGGTTCGGCACGCATGCTCGACAACCTGACGCTGCTGGCGCAGTTCGTCTTCTGGGGTCTGTGGTGGCCGTTCGTGCTGCTGTCGATCGTCCTGTTCGGCCGTCTGTGGTGCGGTGTGCTCTGCCCGGAAGGCGCGCTCAGCGAATGGGCCAGTCGGCACGGCCAGGGTCGCGGCACCCCGCGCTGGATGCGCTGGGCCGGCTGGCCGACCCTGGGTTTCCTGCTGACCACCCTGTACGGCCAACTGATCAGCGTGTACGACTACGCCCAGGCCGCCCTGCTGATCCTCGGTGGCTCGACCCTGGCGGCCATGCTGGTCGGCTATCTGTACGGCCGCGGCAAGCGCGTCTGGTGCCGCTATCTGTGCCCGGTCAGCGGGGTGTTCGCCCTGCTGGCTAAGCTCGCGCCGCTGCACTTCCACGTCGACGAGCAGCGCTGGTGCGACAATCCCCTGCCGCACCTGCCACCGCCCAACTGCGCACCGCTGCTGGATATCCGCCGCCTGCGCGGTGCCTCGGCCTGCCACGCCTGTGGCCGCTGCAGCGGCCAGCGCGATGCGGTGCGCCTGATCGCCCGCTCCGGCAACGAGGAAATCGTCCGCTACGGCGCCGCCGACGATACCACCTGGGACGTGCGCCTGCTGCTCTACGGGGTGATCGGCCTGGCCATCGGCGCCTTCCAGTGGACCGTCAGCCCCTGGTTCATCGACCTCAAGCAGGCTCTGGCCGAATGGCTGGTGCAGCGCGGCATTCTCTGGCCGCTTGCAGACGACGCGCCCTGGTGGCTGCTGACCCACTACCCGGCGCTCAACGATGCCTTCACCTGGCTCGATGGCCTGAGCATCTGCCTGTACCTGGGCGCCAGCAGCCTGCTGCTCGGCGGCGGCCTGCACGCGCTGCTCGGCGGGGCCGCGCGGCTGGCCGGGCAAGGCGCGGCGTTCGCCCGCCAGCTTAGTTTGTGCCTGCTGCCGCTGGGCGCGGCCGGGCTGTTTCTCGGCCTCTCCGCCACCACGGTCAAGCTGCTGCGCTACGAGGGCCTGGCCCTGCTCTGGGTGCCGGCGTGTCGCGCCGCGCTGCTGGCCGCCGCCATGCTCTGGAGCCTGAGCCTGGGCTGGCAGGTCTGCCGCGCCCTGAGGCCAGCACAACGCCTGCCGACCCTGGGCGCCCTGCTGCTGGGCAACCTGCTGATCGCTACGGCCTGGTGGCTGCAGTTCTGGGGCTGGTAAGGCGCGTACTCTGCGTAAAGTGCGCCCATGCGGCGCACTGAATCGCCGCAACTCGCTCAGGCCTCGCGCAGCTCGAAGCGGGGGAACAGCTGCTGCAGGTAGGGCCACAGCTCGGCTGCTTCGGCCGGCATCGGCGCGGCGCCCAGTTCGGGGTCGAGCATCTGCTGCGGGCGAGCCAGCTGCACCACGAAGCGCCGCACGCCGAGTGCCGCCAGGCGCTCGCCGAGGCGTTGCAGGCGCTGGCAGTCGAACAGCTGCCAGTGCACGGTGGTGCGGCATTCGTAGTCCACCCCGCTGTCCAGCAGCAGCTCCAGGCTGTGCCAGTTGGCCTGGCCGCTGCCGCTGACGCCGGTGATCAGCTCGGCCTCTTCCTCCAGCGCCTTGACGTCGAAGCCGACCCAGTCGCACAGCGGCAGCACGCGGCGGAACGAGGCCGGCTTGATCCCGGCACTGTGCAGGCCGACCTTGAAGCCCAGCTCGCGGACCTTGCGCATGGCCCCGGGCAGGGCCTTCTGCAGGGTCGCCTCGCCGCCGCTGAAGACCACCGCATCGAGCAGGCCGCGGCGCTTGCGCAGGAAACTCAGCACCTCGTTCCAGCTGATCGGGGTGGGCACATTGGCGCGGATCAGTTCCGGATTGTGGCAGTAGCGGCAGCGCCAGGCGCAGCCCTGGCAGAACAGTACGCAGGCCAGATGATCGGGGTAGTCGAGGGTGGTCATCGGCAGCAGTCCGCCGATACGCAGCGGAGCGTCCAGCGGGCCCGAGGGGCCGAGATGTTGGCAGGGGCTATTCATGCGTCCTCCTCGCTTGGCGGGCAACGACGCCAGGCCACCGGCGCATGCGCGCGCGGTGGCCTGGCGTGGCGGCAACGGTTGACGCCTACTTCGCTTCGCAGAAATGCTGTCGTTCGCGGTGCTCGGACTGCTTGCCCGGATTGAAGGCCGCCACCGGACGGTGATAGCCCATCACGCGGGTCCAGACTTCGCAGCGCTGGCGCTGAGCTTCGGGCAGTTGCTTGGCATGGTTCATGGTGTTGCTCCTTGCTGTGGGTGAAGGGGATGGATCAACCGCAGGTGCCGCAGCACGACTGCTTCTGGAGCAGCGCTTCGTCGCACTTCGGGCAAAACTCGTGCTCGCCGGCCAGGTAGCCGTGCACCGGGCAGATCGAGAAGGTCGGGGTAATGGTCAGGTACGGCAGGCGGTAACGACTGAGGGCGGTGCGCACCAGCTTCTTGCAGGCCTCGGCCGAGGACACGCGCTCAGCCATGTACAGGTGCAGCACGGTGCCGCCGGTGTACTTGCATTGCAGCGCGTCCTGCAGTTCGAGGGCCTCGAACGGATCACTGGTGAAATCCACCGGCAACTGCGAGGAGTTGGTGTAGTACGGCGCGTCAGGGCTGCCGGCCTGGAAGATACCGGGGAAGCGTTTCTTGTCCTCCTTGGCGAAGCGGTAGGTGGTGCCTTCCGCCGGCGTAGCCTCGAGGTTGTACAGGTGGCCACTGTCTTCCTGGAACTCGACCAGGCGGGCGCGCACATGATCGAGCAGGCGGATGGCCAGTCCACGTCCGGCCTCGCTGTGCATACCGTCGCGGTCGCTGGTGAAGTTGCGCAGCATTTCGTGCAGTCCATTCAGACCGATGGTGGAGAAGTGATTGCGCAGGGTGCCCAGGTAGCGCCTGGTGTAGGGGTAAAGGCCGGCATCCATGTGATGCTGGATCACCTTGCGCTTGACCTCCAGGCTCTCGTAGGCCATCTGCAACAGCTGGTCCAGGCGCAGCAACAGGCCCTCCCAGTCATGGCGGTGGACATAGCCCAGGCGCGCGCAATTGATGGTCACCACCCCCAGCGAGCCGGTCTGCTCGGCCGAGCCGAACAGGCCGTTGCCGCGCTTGAGCAGCTCGCGCACGTCCAGCTGCAGGCGGCAGCACATCGAGCGCACCTGATTGGGCTGCATGTCCGAGTTGAGGAAGTTCTGGAAGTACGGCAGGCCGTAGCGCGCGGTCATGTCGAACAGACGCGTGGCGTTGTCGCTGTCCCAGGGGAAATCGTGGGTGATGTTGTAGGTCGGGATCGGGAAGGTGAACACCCGACCCTTGGCGTCGCCGGCCATCATCACCTCGATGTAGGCGCGGTTGATCAGCTCCATCTCGGCCTGCAGCTCGCCATAGCAGAACGGCATTTCCGCGCCACCTATCACCGGCACCTGCTCGCGCAGATCGTCCGGACAGACCCAGTCGAAGGTCAGGTTGGTGAACGGCGTCTGGGTGCCCCAGCGCGACGGCACATTGAGGTTGTAGATGAACTCCTGCAGCGACTGGCGCACCTGCTCGTAGCTCAGGCCATCCTTGCGCACATAGGGTGCCAGGTAGGTGTCGAAGGAGCTGAAGGCCTGGGCACCGGCCCACTCGTTCTGCAGGGTGCCGAGGAAGTTGACCATCTGCCCCAGGGCGCTGGACAGATGCTTGGGCGGCCCCGCCTCGACCCGCCCGGGGATGCCGTTGAGGCCCTCGTGCAGCAGGGTGCGCAGCGACCAGCCGGCGCAGTAGCCGGCGAGCATGTCGAGGTCGTGGATGTGCAGATCGGCCTCGCGGTGAGCCCAGCCGATCTCGGCGCTGTACACCTCGTCCAGCCAGTAGTTGGCGGTGACCTTGCCGGACACGTTGAGGATCAGCCCGCCGAGGGAATAACCCTGGTTGGCGTTGGCCTGCACCCGCCAGTCCTCGCGGGACAGGTACTCGTTCATCGACGCGGCCACGTCGACCAGGCTGCGCCGGTCGCGGCGCAGCCGGCCGTGCCGTTCGCGGTAGACGATATAGACGCGCGCCGTGGCGTAGTAACCGGCCTCCATCAGCACCAGCTCGACCTTGTCCTGCACCTGCTCGACGCCCAGGCTGTCGAACTCCAGCAGGCGGGCCAGCACCGCCTCCATCAGGGCCAGGGCGTCGGCGGCGTGGAACTCACCGCTGGCCTCGCCGGCCGCGGCGATGGCGCGCTGGATCTTGCTGCTGTCGAATGCCGCTTCACTGCCGTCACGCTTATATAGAAGGCTCGGGCGAAAGGGTTGTTTACGCGGAAGCACTTACCACCTCCAAACACATCATGTAGTTATTGTTCAGCACATTTAACACAACATGCTGTGCAATCTACGGCTTGGCGGCGATGGCGAATTGACCATGATCAAGAATGCGCAAAAGCCGATCGCGATCGGCTTTTGCGTCTGCAAGAGGAAGGAGGCAGGAGGCAGGAGGCAATGCAGCGGGCAAATGGCGCTGAGCAGGCGCTGCCGAGGGGCTGATTTCGCGAACGGCCCCGCGCCGCCTCTCCTTGGTGCGCACAACACACCCAATGCCTCAGCCCTGTGCACAATCGCACTGTGCAGCCGGGCTCGACAACGTCAAGCCGCGCCGCAAAAAAGGCCGCACTGGGCGGCCAAAGGGAGAGTTGCTGGGTTCAACCGCCGCTGGCGTTCATAAAGCGCAGCACCTGCACTTCGCCATCGACGCTGAATTCGTGACGCAACGGCTTGCGGGCCAGGCCGGCGTGGATCGCCTGCAGCAAGGGCGCGTCGCTTTCCGGATGGCGGCGTAGCAGCGCACGCAGGTCGATGGAGTTCTCGTGTCCCAGGCACAGCAGCAGGCGCCCTTCCACGGTCAGGCGCACGCGGTTGCAGGTGCTGCAGAAGTTGTGGCTGTGCGGCGAGATGAAGCCGATGCGGCTCTCGGGGAAATCCTTGAGGCGCACGTAGCGCGCCGGCCCGCCGCTCTGCTCGGCGCTGTCGAGCAGGCTGTAGCGCTCGCCGATGCGCTCGCGCACCCAGTCGCTGGAGCAGTAGCTTTCGCCGCGCGAACGGCCCACCTCGCCCAGCGGCATTTCCTCGATAAAGCTGATGTCCAGGCCGCGGTTGACCGCATAGTCGACCAGGTCGAGCACCTCGTCGGCATTGCGCCCCTGCATCACCACGGCATTGAGTTTGATCCGGGCAAAGCCGGCGGCACTCGCCGCGTCGATGCCGGCCAGCACCTGGGCCAGCTCGCCGGTGCGGGTAATCGCGCGGAAGCGCTGCGCATCGAGGCTGTCCAGGCTGATGTTGAGGCGCTTGACCCCGGCGTCGGCCAGCGGCTGCGCCAGCTTCACCAGCTGCGAACCGTTGCTGGTCATCACCAGCTCGCGCAGCCCCGGCAAGGCGGCGATCTGCGCGCACAGGCCGACTATGCCCTGGCGCACCAGCGGCTCGCCGCCGGTGAGACGAATTTTCTTCACCCCGTTGCGCACGAACAGCGCCGCCAGGCGGTACAGTTCCTCCAGGCCGAGCACCTGCTGGCGCGGCAGAAAAGTCATGTCCTCGGCCATGCAGTAGACGCAGCGGAAATCGCAGCGATCGGTCACCGACATGCGCAGGTAATCGATACTGCGGCCGAAGCCATCCTGCAGAATGCTATCCATCACGCGCTCCCCGCTTGGCCGGGCAACAGCTGCCGCCCGGCTCTGTGATTACTGCAACCCGATCACTGCAGCAACGGCGAATCGGCACCTTCCAGGACGATGCCCTGGATGTCCGCCGCACCGATCAGGCTCTTGATGTACTGCACCACCGCCACCTGCCAGACGCGCTGGTCCAGCTCGGCGCGAATCGAACCCTCGACCACCTCGAACGGCAACTGCTGGCCCTCGATGCGCTGATCGACCCACACCAGGTGGAAACCATAACGGCTTTCCAGCGGCTGCGCGGCCAGGCCCAGCGGCAGGCGCAGCAGCTGGCGCTCGAATTCGGGCACCGTCTGCCCCTGGCTGATCTGCCCGAGCGCCCCACCCTGCTCTTTCGAGGGGCAGTCCGAATGGCTCAGCGCCAGTTCGGCAAAGCGTTCGGCATTCTCGCGCAGCTGGGCGATCAGCGTCTCGGCGCGCTCGCGGGTGCGGCTGCGCTCTTCGACGTCGTCGGCCGGGCAACCCAGCAGGATGTGCCGTGCCGCCAGCAAGGGCGCGCTGGCAAAGCGCGCACGATTGCGCTCGTAGTAGCGCCGGCAGGTGTCCTCGTCGGCGCGCGGTAGCGGCACCTCCAGTTCGATCAGGGTACGGGTGAGCGCCTCTTCCTCGCTCTCGCCACTGGCGGCGCGCACCTGCAGGCCCAGCTCCACCGCCCGCTGTTGCAGCAGCTCGCGGATCACCAGCGCCTGGCTGGCCAGAAACACCGCCTCGTGGCGGGTGCCTGCCGGATGGTATTGCAGTTCCTGAGCGATCGCCTCTTGCGCGATGGGCATGCCGTTGACCTTGATCCGCGGCCATTCCTGCTCGCTGCTGGCGATCAGCTCGGGGCCTGAGTCGTCCTCCTCGGTTTCCGGCTCGTCGGCGCTGGGCCGCGACTCGGGCACCACTTCCTGCACCGCCGGCGCATTGGCCGGCACTTCTACCACCGGCTGGCTGCCTGCGCAGCCGCCACCCGTTCCGTTACCACCGCATCCACAACCCATGATGATTTCCTCGATTGATTTGGCGAAGCGAGGGACGGGCTGCCCCTCGCGGTCGAGCCTCAGGCCTTCTGACGGACGATCTGATAGCGCCGTCCCAGGTACCACACCGGCGCACTGACGATGTGCACCAGGCGGGTGAAGGGGAACAACACGAACAGGGTCATGCCGAGGAACACGTGCAGCTTGTACACCAGGCCCACCGAGGCAATCGCTTGCGCGGCTTGCACCGGCTGCAGGGTGACCACGCTCTGCGCCCAGGTGCCTAGCAGTACCATCACCGAGCCGTCGAGATGGTCGGCGGAAGCGACGATGGTCAGCAGGCCGAGCACCAGCTGTGCCAGCAGCACCAGCAGGATCAGGATGTCCGAGGCGCTGGACGAGGCCCGCACGCGGTCATCACCGAGGCGACGCTTGACCAGCATCAGCAGGCCGATCAGGCACAGGGTGCCGAAGAAGCCACCGGAGACCATCGCCAGCAGTTGCTTCTTCTGCGTGCTGATCACCTGGTGGTAGATCGACTCAGGCGTCAGCAGGCCGACAAAGTGACCGGCCAGCACGAACAGCACGCCAACGTGGAACAGGTTGCTGGCGATGCGCATGTAGCGCTGCTCCCCCGCCGTGCGGTTGAAAATCTGGCTGGAGCCAGCTTTCCAGCTGTACTGCGAGAGGTCGAAACGCGCCCAGCTGCCGACGATGCAGATGGCCAGTGCGATATAGGGATAAACCCCGAACATCAACAAGTTCAACTTAGACATGACGTGTCTCCAGGGTCGGTTCAGCGGCCAACCCATCCTGTTTGAAATCCACCCAATGCAGCGGAATCGCCGACTCTTCGCGGGCCTTGCCCGGCCCGCTGGCCATGCTCGGACAGCGGTCCTGCTGCTCGGCCTGCATAAAGTCCACGGCCTCCTCCTCCCAGATCTTGTCCAGCGCTTCCAGCGAGTCGTCGCGCACCTCCAAGGCGACCTGCTCGCGCACCTCGTCCATGGCCTGCTGCGGCTGCACCCCGGCGATCTGCAACAAGGCGCGGAAGCAGCCGGCATAGGCGCTTTCGCGCTCATCCAGGCGCGTGGCCAGCAACGCCAGCAAATGCGCGACATCGGCCAGGCCCTCGCGGGCCTCTAGGTCGTCACGGGTGGAGAGGTACTCCAGGTACAGCGGGATGTAGTCGGGCAGCTCCTTGACGCCGATGGCAAAACCGGCCTCCTCGTACTGCGCCAGCATGTCGACCATGGCCTGGCCGCGGTCACGCGACTCGCCGTGCACGTGTTCGAACAGCAACAGCGACAGCGAGCGGCCGCGACCGAACAGCGCACCGTAGTGCTCCTGGCCGTCCATCAGGTCGTTTTCGCAGATCAGTTCGAGCAGCTCGTGCAGCGCATGGCGCTGCTCCGGGCTGATTTCACGGCTGGCCGCGATGGCCTGGTCCAGCTCCTCGCGCCCGCCGAGCAATTGCTCGGTCGGGTAATCCAGCAGCAGGGAAATCACCTTGAGGATTTGCATGCTCAGTCCTCCCACAACTGTACGGTTTTCAGGATGTCGCGCTGGTTGGCCTTCTTCGCCCCGAACATATTGGTGTCGGAGCTGCCGCCGCAGCCGCTGCCGAAGCTGAAGCCGCAACCGGAACGCTCGGCGAAGGCGTCGCTCATGGCCTCTTCGCGGTGCGCGCTGGGGATCACGAAGCGATCCTCGTAGTTGGCGATGGCCAGGTAGCGGTACATGTCCTCGACCTGGGCCACCGACAGCCCGACGTCCTGCAGCACCTGGAGGTCCTGCACGCCATCGACCTGCTCGGCGCGCTTGTAGGCGCGCATCGCCAGCAGGCGTTTAAGCGCCAGCTTGACCGGCTTCTCGTCGCCAGCGGTGAGCAGGTTGGCCAGGTAGCGCAGCGGAATGCGCAGGCTGTCGACATCCGGGATCACCCCGTTCATGCCCACGGTACCGGCGGTTGCGGCATTCTGGATCGGCGACAGCGGCGGCACGTACCAGACCATCGGCAGCGTGCGGTATTCCGGGTGCAACGGCAGCGCCAGCTTCCAGTCCACGGTCAGCTTGTACACCGGCGACTTCTGCGCAGACTCGATCACCGACATCGGCACGCCGTCCTTGAGCGCCTGCTTGATGACTTCGGGATCGTTGGGATCGAGGAAGATGTCCAGTTGCTTCTGGTACAGGTCCTGCTCGTTCGGCGTACTGGCCACCTCGGCGATGCGGTCGGCGTCATACAGCAACACGCCGAGGTAACGGATACGCCCCACGCAGGTTTCCGAGCAGACGGTGGGCAGGCCGGCCTCGATACGCGGGTAACAGAAGATGCACTTCTCGGATTTGCCACTCTTCCAGTTGAAGTAGATCTTCTTGTACGGGCAGCCGCTGATGCACATGCGCCAGCCCCGGCATTTTTCCTGGTCGATAAGGACGATGCCGTCCTCTTCGCGCTTGTAGATCGCCCCGCTCGGGCAGGCGGCCGCGCACGCCGGGTTCAGGCAGTGCTCGCACAGGCGCGGCAGGTACATCATGAAGGTGTTTTCGAACTCGCCATAAATGTCGGCTTGCACCTGGTCGAAGTTCTTGTCCTTGCGCCGCTTGGCAAACTCGGTGCCGAGGATTTCCTCCCAGTTCGGGCCCCACTCGATCTTCTGCATGCGCTTGCCGGTGATCGCCGAGCGCGGCCGCGCGGTCGGCTGGTGCTCACCCAGCGGCGCGGTGTGCAGGTGTTGGTAGTCGAAGTCGAACGGCTCGTAGTAGTCGTCGATGCTCGGCAGGTCAGGGTTGGCGAAGATGTTCGCCAGCACCCGGAACTTACCGCCAATGCGCGGGTTGATCGAACCATCTTTGTTGCGCACCCAGCCGCCTTTCCACTTGTCCTGGTTTTCCCACTCCTTCGGGTAGCCGATGCCGGGCTTGGTTTCGACGTTGTTGAACCAGGCGTATTCCATGCCTTCGCGGCTGGTCCAGACGTTTTTGCAGGTGATCGAACAGGTGTGGCAACCGATGCACTTGTCCAGGTTCAACACCATGCCCACTTGTGAACGAATTTTCATTGTGTCGACTCCTCAACCTGAACCCCAACCTGAACCGTGTGAGATGGCAGGGTGCAGGCACCCTGCGTTATCGCCATTGGTGAACGAATCTTCATGGCAGCAATCCTCAAAGGTCTTGTGGCAGGGGTTGTGGCAGGGCGTCGCCGCCCAGGCCGCCGACATCGGTGCCATCGAGCCAATCCACCTTGTCCATCTTGCGCACCACGACGAACTCGTCGCGGTTGCAACCCACGGTGCCGTAGTAGTTGAAGCCGTAAGCCAGCTGCGCGTAGCCGCCGATCATGTGGGTAGGCTTGAGCACCACGCGGGTCACCGAGTTGTGGTGGCCGCCGCGGGTCTTGGTGGTCTCGCTACCCGGCGTGTTCACGATGCGTTCCTGGGCGTGGTACATCATCACCATGCCCTCCTTGACGCGCTGACTGACCACCGCACGGGCGACCAGCGCACCGTTGGCGTTGAAGCACTCGATCCAGTCGTTGTCCTCGATGCCGGCCTTCTTCGCGTCGACCTCGGACATCCACACGATCGGCCCGCCACGGCTCAGGGTGAGCATGATCAGGTTGTCGGTGTAGGTGCTGTGGATGCCCCATTTCTGGTGCGGGGTGATCCAGTTGAGGACGATCTCCGGGTTGCCGTTGGGGCGCTTGCCCTTCACGTAATCGATGGTGCGGGTGTTGATCGGCGGCCGGTAGCTCATCAACTGCTCGCCGAAGGCCTGCATCCACGGGTGATCCTGGTAGAACTGCTGGCGCCCGGTGAGGGTGCGCCACGGGATGTACTCGTGAACGTTGGTGTAGCCGGCGTTGTAGCTGACGTGCTCGTCTTCCAGGCCCGACCAGGTCGGGCTGGAGATGATCTTGCGCGGCTGCGCCTGGATGTCGCGAAAGCGGATCGCCTCGTGTTCCTTGGGCAGCGCCAGGTGGCTGTGATCCAGGCCGGTGAATTCCGACAGCGCGGCCCAGGCCTTGACCGCCACATGGCCGTTGGTTTCCGGGGCCAGGGACAGAATCACCTCGGCCGCGTCGATGGCGCTGTCGATCTTCGGTCGGCCCTGGCTGACGCCTTCCTCGCGCACCTTGTAGTTCAGCTCGCCAAGGAAATCGACCTCATGCTGGGTGTCCCAGTTGATGCCCTTGCCGCCGTTGCCGTTCTTGTCCAGCAGTGGGCCGAGGGAGCTGAACTTCTTGTATATATTCGGGTAGTCGCGCTCGACCACCCGCATGTTCGGGCAGTTATTGCCCGGGATCGGTACCTCGCCGGCGGTTTTCCAATCACTGCCGCCGAACGGCTGGGCCAGCTCGCCGGGGGTGTCGTGCAGCAGCGGGGTGGTGACCAGATCCTGTTCGACGCCTAGGTGTCCCTTGGCCATTTCCGAGAACCGCTTGGCGATGCCCTTGTAGATTTCCCAGTCCGAACGCGATTCCCACGCCGGGTCGATGGCCGCCGACAGCGGGTGAATGAACGGGTGCATGTCCGAGGTGTTCATGTCGTCCTTCTCGTACCAGGTGGCGGTCGGCAGGACGATGTCGGAGTAGACGCAGGTGGAGGACATGCGGAAGTCGAGGGTGGTGACCAGGTCAAGCTTGCCGATGGCGGCGTTTTCCTCCCAGTCCACCTCGCTCGGCTTGAAGTCGTGGGACTTGCCAGTGTCCTCGTTCATCACCCCGTTCTTGGTGCCCAGCAGGTACTTAAGCATGTACTCGTGGCCCTTGCCCGAGCTGCCCAACAGGTTGGAACGCCAGATAAACATGTTGCGCGGGAAGTTCTCCGGGCTGTCCGGCTGCTCGCAGGCAAAACGCAGGCTGCCGTCCTGCAGGGACTTGGTCACGTAGTCCACCGGCGACATGCCGGCAGCGGCGGCGTCACGAGTGATCTGCAACGGGTTACGGTTCAGCTGTGGCGCACTTGGCAACCAGCCGCCACGTTCGGCGCGGATGTTGTAGTCCAGCGCGTGTTCCGGGAACTGCGCCTTGTCGGCCAAAGGCGAGAGCACTTCGTGCATGCTCATTTTTTCGTGGCGCCACTGTGAACTGTGGGCGTAGAAGAAGCTGGTGCCGTTCATCTGCCGCGGGGCCGGGCTCCAGTCCAGGCCGAAGGCCAGTGGCAGCCAGCCGCACTGCGGGCGCAGTTTTTCCTGCCCGACATAATGCGCCCAGCCACCACCGGTCTGCCCCACGCAGCCACACAACATCAGCATGTTGATCAGGCCACGGTAGTTCATGTCCATGTGGTACCAGTGGTTCATCGCCGCACCGACGATGATCATCGAGCGACCCTTGGTCTTGTCGGCGTTGTCGGCGAACTCGCGGGCGATCTGGATGGCTTTCTCGCGCGAAACCCCGGTGATCTGCTCCTGCCAGGCCGGGGTGCCCGGTACGTTGGCGTCGTTGTAGTCCTTGGCGACGTTGCTGCCACCCAGGCCGCGGTCGATGGCCAGGTTCGCCGCCGACAGGTCGAACACCGTGGCGACCTTGGCCTGCGTGCCGTCGGCCAGCTCGATGGTGCGCACCGGTACGCGGCGCAGTTGCACGGCTTCGCCGGCCACATGCTGGAAGTGCTCGTGGGTCTGACCGCCGAAGTACGGGAACGCCACTTCGGCGACTTCGCCGCCGATCAGGCTCAGCTGCAGGTTGACTTCACGGCCTTCGCTGCCCTCGCGTGCCTCGATGTTCCACTTGCCCTTCTCGCCCCAGCGATAGCCGATCGACCCCAGGGGCGACACCAGCTGATTGCTGTCGCTGTCCAGGGCGATGCTTTTCCATTCCGGGTTGTTGTCCTGGCCGAGGTTGTCCTGCAGATCCCAGGCGCGCAGGAAGCGATCCGGTTGATAGCCGTTCAGCTCGGGAGTAGCGCCCTGGTGTTCCTTGAGCAGCACCAGCATCGGGAAGTCGGTGTAGCGACGCACGTAATCGGTGAAGTAGGCGCTCGGCTGGTCGAGGTGGAACTCCTTGAAAATCACATGATTGAACGCCTGCGCCAGGGCCGCATCGGTGCCCTGCTTGGGGTTCAGCCAGAGGTCGGTGAGCTTGGCCACCTCGGAATAGTCCGGGGTGATGGAGACGGTCTTGGTGCCCTTGTAACGCACCTCGGTGAAGAAGTGCGCATCCGGGGTACGGGTCTGCGGAACGTTGGAACCCCAGGCGATGATGTAGTTGGAGTTGTACCAGTCGGCCGATTCCGGCACGTCGGTCTGCTCGCCCCACACCTGGGGCGAGGACGGCGGCAAATCGCAGTACCAGTCATAGAAGCTCAAGCAGGCACCGCCGATCAGCGACAGGTAACGCGCACCGGCGGCGTAGCTGACCATGGACATGGCCGGGATCGGCGAGAAGCCGACCACCCGATCCGGGCCGAATTGCTTGACGGTGTAGACGTTGGCCGCGGCGATCATTTCATTGGCTTCGTCCCAGCTGGAACGAACGAAGCCACCCATGCCGCGCTTGCTCTTGTACGACTCGGCCTTGACCGGGTCGGAAACGATACTGGCCCAGGCGTCCACCGGCGACAGGGTCAGACGCGCTTCACGCCACAGCTTGAGCAGCGGCTTGCGGATTTTCGGGTACTTCAGGCGGTTGGCGCTGTAGATGTACCAGCTGTAGCTGGCACCGCGCGGGCAGCCACGCGGCTCGTGGTTGGGCAGGTCGTTGCGGGTGCGCGGGTAGTCGGTCTGCTGGGTTTCCCAGGTGATCAGGCCGTTCTTCACGTAGATCTTCCAGGAGCACGACCCGGTGCAGTTCACCCCGTGGGTGGAACGCACGATCTTGTCGTACTGCCAGCGCGAGCGGTAGACGCTCTCCCAGTCGCGCGACTCCTTGCGGGTCTCGCCATGACCGTCGGCGAACTCACCTTGCTTGCGATTGAAGAAACGCAGCTGGTCGAGTAGGTGGCTCATTTTTTTCTTCCTCTCAGGCTGAGCGCAGGCGGCCCTGCGCTCGTCATTTCTTGGGTTCGGGGGTTCGGCTTAGCAGGGCGTCTCTGCGCCCTTGCGCGAGTACCACCACCAGGTCGCCAGAATGCAGCTGACGTAGTAGCCGACAAATACGTACAGGGCGACTTCCGGGCCGCCGGTCAGGGCGATGGAGCTGCCAAACGACTTGGGTATGAAGAAGGCACCGAAGGCACCGATCGCCGAGCTGAAGCCCAGTACCGCGGCCGACTCCTTGCCGGCGGCCTTGGTCGCCTGTTCCTGAGCGGCCACGCCCTGGCCGGCGCAGAGGCGCTCGTGCAGGGTGCGGAAGATCACCGGGATCATGCGGAAGGTGGAGCCGTTGCCGATGCCGGTGGTGACGAACAGCAGCATGAACATGGCCAGGAAGCCGTAGAAATTGCCGCTGTCACCCTCGCTCGGCAGGAAAGCAACCACCCCGAATACTGCGGCGATCATCAACACGAAGTTCCACAGGGAGACCCGCGCACCACCGAGCTTGTCGGCCACCCAACCACCCAACGGGCGCATCAGGGCCCCGACCAGCGGGCCGAGGAAGGCGAACTGCAGGGCGTTGACCTCGGGAAAGGAATGCTTGATCAGCAGCGGGAAGGCCGCGGCGAAGCCGATGAAGGAACCGAAGGTGGCCAGGTACAGCCAGCACATCAGCCAATTGTGCTTGCGCGTGAAGATCACCGCCTGCTCGGCGAAGGAGGCCTTGGCGCTGGCCAGGTCATTCATGCCGAACCAGGCTGCCAGGGTCACCGCGACAATCAGTGGCACCCAGACGAAACCGGAATTCTGCAGCCACAGCTGGCTGCCATCGGCCAGTTCCTGCGGTTTGCCGCCGACCGCGCCGAACAGGCCCAGGCCGATCACCAGCGGCACCAGGAACTGCATGGCCGACACCCCCAGGTTACCCAGACCGGCATTCAGCCCCAGGGCGGTACCTTGCTGGGCTTTCGGGTAGAAGAAGCTGATGTTGGACATGCTCGATGCAAAGTTGCCACCGCCAAAGCCGCACAGCAGGGCAATGATCACGAACACGCTGTAGGGTGTCTGCGGATTCTGCACGGCGAAGCCCATCCACAGCGCCGGGATCAACAAGGTGGCGGTACTCAGTGCGGTCCAGCGCCGGCCACCGAAGATCGGCACCATGAACGAATAGAAGATGCGCAAGGTAGCGCCGGACAGCCCCGGCAGCGCCGCCAGCCAGAACAGCTCATCGGTGCTGAAGGTGAAGCCGATGGCATTCAGGCGCACGATCACCGTACTCCAGACCATCCACACGGCGAAGGCCAGGAACAGCGCGGGGATGGAAATCCACAGATTGTGGGTGGCGATGGCCTTGCCGGCACTGCCCCAGAAATGCGGATCCTCAGGCCGCCAATCCTGAATGACCGCCCCTTGCCGTGGCGGCCGGCCCATGGCCGGGTTCTTGGTTGCGGACATGCTCTGTCTCCTTAAGCGTCGGAAGCGGAAGTCATGGGGCCGGAAGAGCCCTGGCCCATGACTGGGGTTTTGCGAACTTCACTGAGATACATCCAGATCAGGGAGACCCAGACCACGCCGTACATCAGCATGAAACAGGAGCTGCGCACGCCCGTCAGATCCACCAGCGCGCCGAACATGATCGGCAGCACGAAGCCACCCAGGCCGCCGGCCAGGCCGACGATGCCGGACACCGCCCCCATGCGCTCGGGGAACTCGTTGGAGATGTACTTGAACACCGAGGCCTTGCCGAAGGCGAAGGCGATGCCCATGACGAACATCAGCGCGGTGAACACCCAGACGTTGAGTCCGATGTGGAAGGTGCGCGGGCCGTCGACGGTGTGCACAGTGAAGTCAGTCTGCGGATAGGACAGGACGAACAGGCAGATCCAGCTGACCCACATCACCCACCAGGTCACGCTGTGCGCGCCCCACTTGTCCGACATCCAGCCGCCGATGGCGCGCAGCACGCCGCCCGGCAGAGAGAAGCAGGCGGCCAGCAGCGCCGCGCTCTGCAGGCTGAAGCCATATTCCTGCACGTAGTACTTGGTCATCCACAGGGCCAGGGCCACATAGCCGCCGAAGACGATCGAGTAGTACTGGCAGTAGCGCCATACGCGAGGGTCTTTCAGGGCCTTCAGTTGCTCGGCCAGCGACACGCTGCTCGGCACCCGGTATGATTGGTTGTCGTAGGTGAGGAACCAGAACAGCAGCGCGGTGACGAACATGATCGCCGAGTAGACCTTGGGCACCATCTGCCAGCTGGCCGCGGCGATGAGCGCCGGGGCGAGGAACTTGGTCAGCGCCGAGCCGGCATTGCCCGCACCGAAGATGCCCATGGCCAACCCCTGGTTCGCCTTGTCGAACCATTTGGCGACATAGGCGATGCCCACCGAAAAGGAGCCGCCGGCCAGGCCGACGAACAGGCCGAGCAGCAGGAACTGCCAGTACCGGGTCGCCTCGCCGATCAGGTAGATCGGCAGCACGCAGACCAGCATCAGAATGAAGAAGACGATACGACCGCCGAAACGGTCGGTGAGCATGCCCAGCGGCAGGCGCACCAGCGAACCGGTGAGCACCGGCGTGGCGGCCAGCAGGCCGAACTGGGTTTCGTTGAGCTGCAGCAGTTCCTTGATCGGCACCCCGAGCACCGCGAACATCATCCACACCATAAAGCAGATGGTGAACGCGGCAGTGCTCATGCCCAGCACCAATCCTTGTTGCACATTACGACTCGTCATGACTGCCTGCCCTTGAACGTTTTGTTCAGAGGCAGGCTAACCGCCGGCGGCAGGCCTTTATTGACGCAGATCAAGGAGAGCCCTGTGCACAAGCTCCTAAGATATACCCGTCTACCCCCAAAGAGGTAGAATCGTTTATTAAGATAAATTACATACTAATCATACACTTACGCATACAGCGACGTGCCGGGCGAAGGACTGTTCACCCGCCGGAACTCTTTGGAGGTAGTCATGCTGGACTGGTTGAAAAGCTCCCTGCCGGCCCGCGCCGGCCTCGCGGTAGTGCTGATCGCCACCCTGGCTTTCTCCAGCGCCTTCAGTGCCGTGCTGATCGCCTGGGTCAGCGAGGACGATGCCGCGGCGATCAATACCGCCGGGTCGCTACGCATGGCCACCTATCGCCTCAACTGGCAACTGGAAGCCAACGCCTCGACCGAACAGATCCAGCGCCTGCGCGACGATATGCAGCGCCGCCTGGACAGCACCGCCCTGCACCACCTGCTCGGCGACCAGCCCGAGTCGCCCCAGCAGCAGGCCTTCCAGAGCATCCTGCGGCAGTGGCAGGGGCAACTGAAGCCGGCCCTTGAGCGCGGCGACAAGGCCACCTTCCAGCAGCAGTCGCAAGCCTTCGTCGGCCAGTTGGAGCACCTCGTCCTGCGCCTGCAGAGGCTCAGCGAAAAGCGCCAGAGCTGGCAGCAGAGCATTCAGGGTGCCGCCCTGCTGCTTACCGTAATCATCCTGCTGATTGGTATGTTCGAGCTGCAGAGCAGCGTGATCAACCCGCTGCAGGAGCTGGTGGGTGCCACCGAGCGCTTTCGCGCCGGTGACCTGAATGCCCGTATCGAATACCGCTCCGCCGACGAACTGGGGCATATGGCCATGAGCTTCAACAGCATGGCCGACGCCATCGAGGAGTCGCACCGAACCCTGGAATCACGGGTCACGGAGAAGACCCAAGACCTGGCGCAGAGCAACGCCGCGCTGGAACTGCTCTACCAGACCAGTCGCAACATCGCCAGCCAACCGACCAACGCCGAACGGCTGGACGAGCTACTCGACAGCTTCCAGCAGCGCCTGCCCGGCCTGCGCCTGAGCCTGTGCCTGAAGGGCGACGCCAACGAACCGGTCGAACACCTGATCGCGCTGCACGGCAATGAGTCGCGGGAAATCTGCGCGCGCAACGACTGCGCCACCTGCGACCGACACCACCTGCCGCACAACCTCACCCTCGCCATCAGCTCCCAGGGCAACACCCTGGGCGAACTGCGCGCCCACTACCTCGACGGCCACGCGCCGCACCCCTGGGAAAGCAAACTGATCCAGGCGGTGGCCAACCTGATCGGCACCGCACTGTCACTGGAGCGCCAGCGCGAGCAGGACAACCGCCTGCTGCTGCTCGACGAGCGCACCACCATCGCCCGCGAACTGCACGATTCGCTGGCCCAGGCGCTGTCCTACATGAAACTGCAGGTCAGCCGCCTGCAGACCCTGATCCGTCGCGGCGAGAGTGGCGAACGGCTGATCCTGGTCAGCGACGAACTGCGCGACGGCCTGAACAATGCCTATCGCCAGCTGCGCGAATTGCTCACCACCTTCCGCCTGCAGATCCAGGAAGGCGGCCTCGACAAAGCGCTGGACGACACCGCCCGTGAGTTCGCCGAGCGCGGCGGCATGTGCGTGTTGCTGGACTGCGAGCCGCTGGCCTTCGTCCTGTCCGCTACCGAACAGATTCACATCCTGCAGATCGTCCGCGAGGCCTTGTCCAACTGCGCCCGCCATGCCCAGGCCAGCCAGAGCTGGGTATACCTGCGGCAGAGCGGCGAAGAGGTCGAACTGCTGATCGACGACGACGGCCGTGGCATAGAACAGGGGTTCGATACGCGCCAGCACCACGGTCTGAACATCATGCAGGAGCGCGCGCGCAGCCTCGGCGGCCAGCTGGCCATCGGCCCCAGACCGCCGCACGGCACGCGCGTGCACCTGCACTTCTGTCCAGATTTCCTCCGTCAACCGCATCACGAGGCCCATTCATGACCCCTCCCAATACCCTGCTGCTGGTCGACGACCATCCGATGATGCGCCGCGGCATCCGCCAGTTGATCGAGCTGGAAGCCGACCTGCTGGTGGTCGGCGAGGCCAATAACGGCGAGGAAGCCTGCGCCCAGGTGAAGCGGCTGGCACCGGATCTGATCCTGCTGGACAACAACATGCCGCAGCTCAATGGCGTGGAGACCCTCAAACGCCTGCGTGAGCAGGGCTATCAGGGCAAGGTGCTGCTGTTTACCGTATCCGATGCCGAAAGCGACGTGCGCGACGCCATGCGTTTCGGGGCCGACGGTTACCTGCTCAAGGACATGGAGCCGGAGCACCTGATCGAACGCCTGCGCGAAGCCCTGCGCGGCGGGCTGGTGGTCAGCCCGGAACTCACCACCGTACTGGCCCAGGCCCTGCGCTCGCCACAGGGTGCCAGCTCGCTTGACCTCACCGAGCGCGAACGCCAGGTGCTGAAGATGATCGCCGGCGGCCTGAGCAACAAGATGGTCGGCAACAAACTGGGCATCACCGAAGGCACGGTGAAGGTGCATGTGAAGAACCTGCTGCACAAACTGGGCTTGCGCTCGCGGGTCGAGGCCGCCGTCTGGGCCATGGAAAACCTGCGCTAAGCATCTGTCCTGCGCCTGCTGCGTGCCGGCAAACAACCCGGCACGGGTAAACCGCGCCACTCACTGGTCATAGAGAAAGCTCGCATCGAGCTGCTCGGCACTGTCGACCGTGACCTGCAAATCCTTGACCAGGCCATCGTGCAGACCGTAGATCCAGCCATGTACGACCAGGGGCTGGCCGCGACGCCAGGCGTTCTGCACGATGGTGGTGTGGCACACGTTGCGCACCTGGCGCTGCACGTTCAGCTCGCAGAGCAGATTGACCTGCTGCTCCGCCTCCAGGCCGGCGAAGCGCTCCAGATTCTGGTGATAGAGCGCCTTCAGCGCGCGCAGCCAGTTGTCGATCAGGCCCAGTTCCTCATGGCCCAGGGCCGCACGCACCCCGCCGCAGCCGTAGTGGCCGCAGACGATCACCTGCCTGACCTGCAGCACATCCACGGCGTACTGCAGCACCGAGAGGAAGTTCATGTCGGTGGCCACCACCATGTTGGCCACGTTGCGGTGCACGAACAACTCGCCCGGCATCAGGCCGACCACCTCGTTGGCCGGCACCCGGCTGTCCGAACAGCCGATCCAGAGAAACTCCGGGCGCTGCTGGCGCGCCAGGCAGACGAAGAACTCGGGGTCCCTGGCGCGCAGGGACTCGGCCCAGTAACGGTTATTGGCCAATAGCTGTTTGACATCCACAGGGGATTCCTCGACGAACACAATTGGCTTGCGAGATAGCATGGAGCCGGCAGCGCCGGCTTGTCGAAAATCAAGGCCATATACCCGTCAACCGCAGCAGGCCACCCGGGGCAGAAGACTACCCGGCACACGGTCATGGCCCTGAAATCCGGCCGGCGATACCGGAATGCCGACAGGGCCTGGAGGCGACAATGCAGCTACTGGGCCAGCCGCAACCTGGTACTGCCTCTTTGGAGGTAGTGCCATGGGGGAATGGGAGAGCCGCCCCTCGCCGCCTAGGATGACAGCCCAGGAGGTGACCCATGCTGACCGACTCAGAAAACCTCAAGGCTTTGCGCCAGCACCACTTGTTCAACCGGCTGCCCGAGGCCCTGTTCACTGAAGTCAGTTGCCTGGCCATCCAGCGCAAACTGGACAGTGGCGATGCACTGTTTCACCAGGGCGATGCCGCCGAGCGCTTCTATCTGCTGCTCAGCGGCCAGATGAAACTGACCCGCGTGCTGTTCGAGGGCCAGGAAAAGCTGGTGGAAGTCATCCAGCCCGGGCAGAGCTTTGCTGAGGCCCTGCTGTTCACCGGTGCCAGCCACTACCCCGTGACCTGCAGCGCGCTGAAAGCCAGCAATCTGATCAGCATCGACGGCACCCATTACCGACGCCTGCTGGAAGAACAGCCGAAGATCTGCCTCGATTTGCTGGCCAGCTTCAGCATGCGCCTGCACCAGCGCCTGGACGAGATCGACACCCTCACCGTCGGCAATGCCAGCCGCCGCGTGGTGCGTTTCCTCTGCCAGGAGCAGCGCGAAGCCGGCAACGGCCAGATCCAGCTCAGCGTATCCAAGCGCCTGATCGCCTCGCAGCTGGGCATCCAGCCGGAAACTTTCTCGCGCATCCTGCATCGCCTGATCGATGCCGGCCTGATCGCCATGGAACGTCGCAGCATTCGCGTACTGGACCGTCCCAGCCTGGCCAACTACTACGAGTGAGCCGGCCCCCGCACAAGTGCCGGCGGCGGCGCGCGCCCAACCGCATGAGGAGAATCCCGATGTCCGATCCCAAGCTTCCCCTGGTGTACTCCTGTTCCGGCTGCTCGAACGTGGCGCAACTGGCCAACACCCTGGCCTTGCGCCTGGACCGCGCTGGCCTGGCGGAAATGTCCTGCATCGCCGGTGTCGGCGGGCGTGTCGCCTCGCTGGTCAACAAGGCCAACAGCGGCAGGCCGATCCTGGCTCTGGATGGCTGCCCGCTGCAATGTGTGCGCGGCTGCCTGGACCAGCACGGGGTCAGCGCCGACGTACACCTGGTTCTCAGCGGCCTGGGACTGAAGAAGCGCTACGGCGAGGACTTCAGCAGCGACACGGTCGAGCAGGTCTATGCCGAGGTGGTGGAGCTGATCGCCAGCGATCGCCTGCAGGCCCGCAAGGCAGCGGGGCTGCAGAGTGCCGATAGCTGAGGGGCAGCCCCTCACAACATCTCACCCACCTTAGGGTCTGTACGGTTAATTGATTGATTGAACTAACCACACAGGCCACTAACCCTTGCCTGGTACGCATTCAGCGATCAATGCGTTGCGCGAACCCACAGCTGCGCAGAGACCGGGACAGGTTCATAGCCACTGCCGACAAGCCAACCACACTATCTGCATTTACAGGCTGCCCAGGCCACATTGATTCGCTGGCTGGCCTGTTCGATGGGCTGCGCCAAGCAGCCCGGCTGCCCGGCTGCCCGGTATCAGCCGGCGCTGCCGGCCGCTGTCGAGCGGCGTTGCGCCAGGTCCTCACGCAGCACTTCACCCACCCGGCACAACGAGCGCCACAGGCGTGGCGGCAAGTGATCCGGGTCCAGGCTGTCGATCAGGTTCTTCATCGCCAGCCCCAGTTCGGTATCGCCCTCGATGACCAGGCGGCGGCGGAAAAACAGTGTGTCCGGATCCTCCTGACGGCTGGCGAGCAGCACAAACTCGCGCCAGTTGCCGCGAATGCACACATCCACCGGCGCTCGCGTCGCCATGCGCAGGCCTTGCCGGTCGCGGGTGATGCACCAGGCCAGGCGCAGGTCACTGACTTCCAGACGCAGCCAGCGGCCTTGCAACAGATCAAAAGCACCGCCCTGCAACGGCTCGGCAAACAGCCGCGCCACGGCAGCTTCCAGCACCCAGCGTTGCAGAATGAACGGCACATGGCGGCTCAGGCTGAGCAGCGGATCGGCACTGCGTAGCGCCAGTTGGCTCAGGGTCAGCACAGCCCCACCTCCTCTGCCGCGAGCATGCCGGGACGGCCATGCCAGTAACCGTTGCAGCCCTGGGCCAGCAGCGGCGGCAAAGCGCCCTGACGTACCGCGTGGTAATCCGCCACCACCTGCGCCATACCCTCGGCACGCGGGCTCAGACGCAAACAGTCAACGCCGCTGCGCTGCACCTCGCTGTAGTCGGCCAACAGGTTGTTGACCCGCGCCGAGAGGGTCTGGATGCCGTTGAGGGTGAACAGCGCCTCGCCCTCCTGGCTGAGCAGGGGAATGCCTTCGGGGTAGTTGATGCAGCAGAACTGGCAATCGTCCTTGGGCCGGTTTTCCGCGCGGGCGGTGAAGCAGCGCGCCGAATAGGCCAGCGGCAGGTGGCCGTAGGCGAACAGCTCGACCTCCGGACGCGGCCGGCCGAGGGCATCGAGCTGGCCCAGGCAATCACGCAGCAGCGCCGCGGAACATTCCACCGGCAGCACCCAGCGGCGCAGCCCGCAATCCTGCAGCTCGGCCAAAGCCTGGGCGTTGTACAGGTTGAGCGAGGGCCCGGCGACGAAGTCCAGGCCCTGCTCGCGCAGCAGCTGCACGGCGCCCATGTCGTTGGCCTCGACCAGCAGCTCGCCATTGCCGCACAGGCGCTTGAGGCTGGACAGCTCGGAGGCCGCCTCGATCAACGCCAGGCCGGACAGCACCAGCTCGGCGCGCGTGCATTCGCGCAGCTCGCGGGCCAGCCCCAGCCAGTCGTCGAGCGACAGGGCGCGGCGTTTGGAACAAACGGTCTCGCCCAGGTAGATGATGTCGAGCGGCTGGCTGGCCATCTCGGCATAGAAATCCAGCAGTTTGCCGCGATTCCAGTAAAACAGGACCGGACCCAGACTCAATTTCATAACGGCCTCACTGCCAGGATCGATGGTAGGCGCCCAGGGTGCTCTGGCTGCCTTCGGAGAGCCCGTCCAGAGCGCTGCGCCACTGCGGCAGCACGTTGAACTGGGCCGGCGCGCGGGCATGCGCATCGAGCGCGGCACGCCAGACGCGGGTGACCTGCTCGACATAGGCCGGGCTGCGCTGGCGGCCTTCGATCTTCACCGCGGCAATGCCGATCTCGGCCAGCTGCGGGATCAGGTCCAGGGTATTCAGGCTGGTCGGCTCCTCGAGGGCATGGAAGCGCTGGCCGCCCACCAGGAAGCGGCCCTTGCACAGGGTCGGGTAGCCGGCCGACTCCCCGGGGCCATAGCGGTCGATCAGCACCCCGCCCAGGCGTGAACTGAGCCCCTCGGCCTCCTCCTGCCAGCGCACCGCCTTGGCCGGCGAGCAGACCCCGCACAGGTTCGGCGACTCGCCGGTGACATAGGACGACAGGTGGCAGCGGCCCTCGGCCATGATGCACAGGCTGCCGAAGGCGAACACCTCCAGCGGCACCGTGCTGCGCTCCGCCACCTGGCGCACCTGGGCCAGCGACAGCACCCGCGGCAACACCGCACGGCGGATGTTGTAGCGCTGCTGGTAGAAGGCCAGCGCCGCCGCATTGGTCGCCGAGCCCTGCACCGACAGGTGCAGGTTGAGGTCGGGATAGCGCCGGCTGGCGTAGGCCAGCACGCCGGGGTCGGCGGCGATCAGCGCATCCACGCCGAGGTCGGCGGCCTGGTCGACCGCCCGCTGCCAGCGGGCCCAGCCCTGCGGCTGGGCGTAAGTATTGACCGCCACATAGAGCTGCTTGCCGCGCTGGCGGATCAGCTGCAGGCCGCTGTCCAGTTGCTTCTCGTCGAGGTTGAGCCCGGCGAAATGGCGGGCGTTGGTGTCATCGCGAAAGCCCACGTAGATGGCGTCCGCGCCTTGCTGCAGCGCAGCCTTGAGGGCGGGCAGACTGCCCGCCGGACACACCAGATGCATGCTGAACCACCTTGCTCGGAATGCGTTGCGCCACTCTAGTGGCGGTTCCCGGCGCACGCCTTGACCATGGTCAAGCCGTGTCAGTCGAGCAGTGCGCTGAACGGCAGGAAGTCGATCAGCTCGCCGGCCACCAGGGTCCGTTCGCAGTCGACGAGGGCCAGGCCGTCGGCCCAGCAGGCGGCCGTGAGCATCGCCGAGCCCTGCTTGGGATGGAGCACCGCACGCAACTGGCCATCGACCGGCTGCAGGCGCGCGCGCAGGTACTGGCGGCGCGCGT
This sequence comes from Pseudomonas cavernicola, assembly GCF_003596405.1. Lineage (NCBI taxonomy): Bacteria > Pseudomonadati > Pseudomonadota > Gammaproteobacteria > Pseudomonadales > Pseudomonadaceae > Pseudomonas > Pseudomonas cavernicola. The sequence goes on along the minus strand of NZ_QYUR01000008.1, from coordinate 411,561 downwards.
TGCGCTGGTTCCAGTCGAAACCGGCGGCAATCTGCAGCGGCTGCGGCATGACCTCGCGGCAGCCCTGGGCACGCAGGAGGTACGGCCGCGCCACCACCAGGGCGGTGATCAGCGCCGCCGCCGGATTGCCCGGCAGGCCGATCCACGGCGTGCCGCAGACGTGGCCGAAAGCCAGCGGCTTGCCCGGCTGGATCGCCAGGCGCCACAGGTGCAGCTCGCCCAACTCGCGCACGGCCTGCTTGAGGTGGTCTTCCTCGCCGACCGAAACGCCGCCGGAGGTGATCAGCACATCCCATTCCGAAGCGGCCAGGCTCAGGGCATCGCGACTGGCGGCCAGCTCGTCGACCAGGATGCCGCAGTCGTCCACCTCGCAGCCCAGGCTGCGCAGCACGCCGCCGATGCTGTAGCGGTTGGCGTTGTAGATCTGCCCGGGCAGCAGCGGCTCGCCGGGTTCGCGCAACTCGTTGCCGCTGCTCAGCAGGCCGACGCGCAGGCGCCGGTGTACGGCCACCTCGGCAATGCCCAGGCTGGCCAGCAGGCCCAGCTCCTGCGGGCGCAGGCGCTGGCCGGCGTCGAGCACGCAGCTGCCGGCACCGAACTCCTCACCGCGCCGACGCACATGGGCGCCGGCCAGCACGGGCACCAGGTGCACCGCAGCGCCCTCCTCGCGCGCCTGCTCCTGCGCCACCACGCTGTCGGCGCCCGGCGGCAGCGGCGCACCGGTGAAGATGCGCACCGCATGCCCGCCCGGCAGGCGCTCCAGGGCCATGTCGCCGGCGGCGATGCGCCCGGCCAGCGGCAGCCAGCCGCCCTCGGCCGGCAGGTCCGCGGCGCACAGGGCGTAGCCGTCCATGGCGCTGTTGTCCCAGGCCGGCATCGGCCACAGCGCATGCACCGGCTCGGCCAGCACGCGGCCGCCGGCCTCGCTCAGCGGCGCCCACTCGGCCAGCGGGGCCGGCGGCACGCGCTGCAGCAGTTCGGCGATCGCCTGGTCGATCGGGCGCAGCTCATGGCCGTGGCCAGCGCAGCCACAGGCGCTCACGAGCGTGCTCCGCACGCCGCCACCGCCTGCTCCGGCAGCTGCTTGAGGTGCGGCACGAAATTGCACGGGCGGGTGCGGCTATCCAGCTGTTCGACCAGGATCTTGCTCCAGGCGGTGCGGCAGGCGCCCGGCGAGCCGGGCATGCAGCACACCAGGGTGCCGTTGCTGATGCCGGCCAGGGCGCGCGACTGCACGGTGGAGGTGCCGATCTCGGCCAGGGACACCTGGCGGAACAGCTCGCCGAAACCGTCGACCTGCTTGTCCAGCAGCGGCGCCACCGCCTGCGGCGTGTTGTCCCGCGCGGTGAAGCCGGTGCCGCCGGTGATCAGCACCGCCTGCACCAGCGGGTCGGCGACCCAGGCGCACAGGCGCGCGCGGATCTGCCAGATGTCGTCGGGGACTATGGCGCGCTCGTACAGCGCATGCCCGGCCGCTTCCAGGCCATCGATCAGGGTCTGCCCGGAGCTGTCGGTGAGCACGCTGCGCGTGTCGCTGACGGTGAGCACTGCGATGCGCAGTGACTGGAATTCGACGCTGGACAAGTGGGCCATGCTGCAAACCTCCGCAAGATATCTGCGCGCAGCCTGCGCTCTCGCCCCGCCTGCGCCCATTCCCCGTTGGAGGTATCACCCTGGGGTACAACGCCGCACCCTTGAGCGGGATCAATGCCCACCGTTCACGTAGGGTGCGCCGTGCGCACCAGCAAGCCCGCCGCCGGCCCCGGTGCGCATGGCGCACCCTACGGGCCGCGGCACTTGACCACGATCAAGGCCGGCGCGGCACAGCGCGACTAGCCTGGCGACAACGGCTTAGAGCCCGATCAAGGTGGCACCATGAGCAAGAAATTCCCCTTGCAGCCCAAGCATCCCGAGCGCATCTGCTGGGGCTGCGATCGCTATTGCCCGGCCGGCTCGCTGGCCTGCGGCAATGGCTCCGAGCGCACCATGCACCCGCTGGAGATGCTCGGCGAGGACTGGTACCTGTTCGGCGACTGGGGCATCGAGCCGCCGCCGGACAAGACCAGCGCCACCGACGAGGCGGACTGAGTCGCCCGGTTAGAAAACTAGCGGGCCCAGCGCTGCGCAGCCTGCTGGTCGCTGTCGCGGGCGGCGACCCACTGGCTGCCCTGGCCGCCGAGCTCCTTCTTCCAGAACGGCGCGCGGGTCTTCAGGTAATCCATGATGAAGGCGCAGGCGTCGAAGGCCGCCTGACGATAGGCGCTGGCCACGCCGACGAAGACGACCGGCGCACTCGGCGCCAGCTGCCCGACCCGATGCACGATGCTCACCGCCAGCAATGGCCAGCGCTGACGGGCCTCCGCCTCGATGGCGGCCAGGGACTTCTCGGTCATGCCCGGGTAGTGCTCGAGAAACAGCTCGTGCACCGCGTGCGCCACATTGAAGTCGCGCACATAGCCGACGAAGCTGACCACCGCGCCGACGCCCGGATTCTGCCCGTGCAGGACGTCGAGCAGACGGCCGGCGTCAAAACCATCGGTTTGCACTACAACCGTCATCTCAGCCTCCGGTCACGGGCGGGAAGAACGCCACTTCGTCGCCGTCGACCAGCGGCTCGGTGGGGCTGCACAGTTCCTGGTTGCGTGCGCACATCAGGTTGCGCGCGGCCAGGTGCGCCCAGTTGCCGCCGCGTTCCACCAGCAGCTGACGCAGCGCACCGATGGTCGCCAGCGCGGGCTGCCAGGCCAGCTGCTCGCGGTCCAGGCCGAGCTGCTCGCGGTAGCCGGCGAAATAATGAATGGTCAGCATGGGACAGTCTCCGCGCGCTCAGGGGGCCAGGCGTTCGCGCCGCCAGCCCGATTCTTTTTTCAGGTAATTGATGCGGTCATGCAGGCGCCCCGGGCGGCCCTGCCAGAACTCCACGCGCAGCGCCAGCAGGCGGTAGCCGCCCCAGTCCTCTGGGCGCTCGGGCGGGTTGTCGGCGTATTGCTGCTGGATCTGCTGCAGGCGCGCCTCGAGTTCGGCGCGGCTGCCGAGTGGCTGGCTCTGCTCGCTGGCCCAGCAGGCCAGGCGGCTGAGCAGCGGCCGGCTCTGGTAGTAACGGTCGGACTCCGCGGCCGTAACCCGCTCGACTACGCCCTCCACCCGCACCTGGCGCTCCAGGCCCGGCCAGTGGAAGGTTGCCGCGGCCTGCGGGTTGGCGGCGAAGTCACAGCCCTTGGCGCTGCGATAGTGGCTGTAGAACACCAGCCCGTCGGCAGCGAGGTCCTTGAGCAGAACCACCCGGCAATGCGGCAGGCCCTGGGCGTCGACGCTGGCGAGGTACATGGCATTGGCCTCGACCGGCGCCTGCTCGCATTCGATCGCCTGTTGCAGCCAGGCATGCAGCAGGGCGAAGGGCTCGTCCGGCACATGGGCTTCAAGCAAGCCGTCGCGCTGGTAGTGACGGCGCATGTTCTGCAGGTGTTCGCTCATGCTCGTATCCTCGGTCGGCGGCGATGGGCCATCTCAGCAGGTTTCATCGGCGCCGCCTTGACCAGGCTCAAGATGCACGGAAATCGCCGGACGCCCCGCCACTCTTTTCCAGCAGGCGCAGCGATTCGATGCACATGCCGCGATCCACCGCCTTGCACATGTCGTAGATGGTCAGCGCGGCGACGCTGGCGGCGGTCAGCGCCTCCATTTCCACCCCGGTCTGCCCGGCCAGCTTGCAGCGCGCCCGGATGCGCACGCCGTCGTCGCCGCAGGCCTCTAGCTCGACCTTGACGCTGGTCAGCAGCAGCGGATGGCACAGCGGAATCAGCTCGGAAGTCTTCTTCGCCGCCTGGATGCCGGCGATGCGCGCCACGGCGAACACATCGCCCTTGGGGTGGCCGCCGGCGACTATCAGCTGCAGGGTGGCGGGCAACATGCGCACCCGCGCTTCGGCCACGGCCTCGCGGGCCGTCGGCAGCTTGTCGGTGACGTCGACCATAGTGGCGCGCCCTTGGGCATCGAGATGGGTCAGCATTGCGGTTTCCTCATGGTTCAGATCAGGTTCAGTCGGCGCGCCAGTTTGCGCAGGTTGCTCGGGTCCATCTGCAGGTCGCGGGCGGTGGCCGCCCACTTGCCTTGGCGACGGGCCAGGGCGGCTTCGATCAGCTCGCGCTGGCAGCGCTCCAGCGCCGTCTGCATCGCCTCGACCACCGGCGCCGCCAGCACGGGCTGGGCCTTCTGCAGCGCCGCCGGGGCGGCGTCCAGGCCCAGCCAGGGTGCCTCGATGCTCAGCAGCGCCGTGCGCGATTGCGCCTGGCTGAGCACCTTGAGCGCCGCCCGGCTGATGACGTGTTCCAGCTCGCGCACATTGCCCGGCCAGTCATAGGCCAGCAGCGCCCGCTCGGCATCGCCGGACAGGCGCAGGCAGCGCAGGCCGAGGCGCGCGCGGTTGAGTTCGAGGAAGTGCCCGGCCAGCACCAGCACATCGCGACCACGCTCGCGCAGCGGCGGGATATGCACCGGGTAGACCGACAAGCGGTGATACAGGTCGGCACGGAAACGCCCTTCGCGCACTTCTTCGCCCAGACGCCGGTTGGTCGCAGTGATCACCCGCACATCGACATGCCGCGGCTGGTCGGCGCCCAGGCGCTGGATCTCGCCGTTCTGCAGGGTGCGCAGCAATTTGGCCTGGATCGACAGCGGCAACTCGCCGATCTCGTCGAGAAACAGGGTGCCGCCATTGGCTGCCTCGAAGCGCCCGGGGCGATCCTGCCCGGCGCCGGAGAAGGCGCCCTTGGTGTGGCCGAACAGCTCGCTCTCGGCCAGGGTCTCGGGCAGCGCCGCGCAGTTGACATAGACCAGCGGCTTGCGCGCCCGCGGCGAATGGGCGTGCAGCCAGCGGGCGAACAGCTCCTTGCCCACCCCGGTTTCGCCCTGCAGCAGCACCGGCAGGTCGGAGTCGGCCACCACGCCGAGCTCGTCGAGCAGCTCGCGCAGTACCGGGCTGCTGCCGAGGATCATCGACTCGCGCTCGTCGCCGTTCTCGACCGACTCGCGCCGCGCCAGGCGCAGGCTGCGCACTTCGCCTTCCAGGCGGCTGACCCGCAGCCCTGCCTCGATCAGCAGGGCGTAGCGCTGCAGGCGCTGGCGGGCGTGGCGGTCGAAGTGGCCGGGGCTGAGCGCGTCGAAGGTCACCGCGCCCCACAGGGTACCGTCCAGGTAGAGGCTCATGCCCATGCAGTCATGCACCGGCAGCGGCTCGTCCGGGCTGTCGTCCAGCAGGCCGTCGTAAGGGTCGGGCAGTTCGCTGTCGGCGGCGAACTGCAGCGGCTCGCGCTGCGCCAGGATCTGCGCCAGGCGCGGGTGGCGGGCCAGGGCAAAACTGCGCCCGAGCACCTCGTGGGCCAGGCCGACGGCGGCCTGCGGGCGCAGGCTGTCGCCATCCAGGCGCAGCAGCACCACGGCACTGCAGGCAAAGGCTTCACGCAGGCTGACCACCAGGCGCTGCAGGCGCACGGCGGGCGGCAACTCGCCGACTAGGTCGGCCAGCAGGACATTCTGCAACGGGGTCAAATCTACCATTTCGGGTACCTGGCACCTTGAAATTCCCGGGTAGATTAGACCTCATCGCGGCGCAAGCCCTTGATTTACGTCAAGTCCAGACACGGCACGGAGTTTGCGATAGAGCACCCGAGACTTAGTCTGACAAGGAGCCATCCATGGCCACTCAACTGCTCGATCAAACCCTCGGCAATCTGGCATGCAACATCCCCGGCGCCACCCGGGTATTCCACGCCTTCCACCTGGACTTCTGCTGCGGCGGGCAGAAATCCCTGCGCCAGGCCGCGCTGGAACGCGGTATCGATGCCCTGGCGGTGCAGGAACGCCTGCTGGCCCTCAACCCGGACGACGCCCTGGAGGCCGACTGGCGCAAGGCCCCGGCCGAGCACCTGATCGAACACCTGCTGCTGCGCTACCATGAAGTCCATCGTCAGCAACTGCCCGAGCTGATCCGCCTGGCGGCGCGGGTCGAGCAGGTCCACGGCGGCCGCGAGGAATGCCCGCGCGGCCTCACCGAGCTGCTGATCACCATGCAGCAGGAGCTGGAAAGCCACATGCAGAAGGAGGAGCAGATCCTCTTCCCGTTGATCAACCGCGGCGGCGGGCCGATGGCCGGCGGCCCCATCTCGGTGATGCGCTACGAGCATGAGCAGCACGGCGATGCGCTCGAACAACTGATCGAACTGACCAATGACATGACGCCGCCACAGGGCGCCTGCAACACCTGGCGCGCGCTGTACCGCGGGCTCGACGAACTGCGCGTCGACCTGATGCAGCACATCCACCTGGAGAACAACCTGCTGTTCCCACGGGCACTCGGCGAGGAGACTCATAATGGGTGAGTACCGCAAACTCTGGTGGACGCTGATCGCCGTGCTGGCCGTGACCTTCTGCCTGCTCGGCTGGTTCGGCCGCGAGGTCTACCGTCAGGCGCCACCGATTCCCACGCTAGTGCAAGGCGCCGACGGAGCTCGGTTGTTCGGCGCCGACGACATCCTCGATGGGCAGACCGCCTGGCAGAGCGTCGGCGGCATGCAGCTGGGCTCGATCTGGGGCCATGGTGCCTACCAGGCACCGGACTGGACCGCCGACTGGCTGCACCGCGAGCTGGTGAACTGGCTCGACCTGGCTGCCCAGGACAGCTTCCAGCGGCCCTACGCCGAAGTGGACGAGGATCATCAGGCCCTGCTGCGCCAGCAGCTCAAGCGCGAGTACCGCGGCAACCAGGTTGCCGACGGGGTGCTGGTGCTCAGCGAGCGCCGCCTGGCCGCCATGCAGCAGACTGCCGCCTACTACAACGCGTTGTTCGGTAGCGACCCGGCCCTGCAGGGCAGCCGCAAGAGTTTCGCCATGAAGGAGGGCACCCTGCCCGATGCGGCGCGGCGCGAGCAGCTGACCCGCTTCTTCTTCTGGACCGCCTGGGTGGCCGCCACCGAACGGCCCGGACAGGAAGCCACCTACACCAACAACTGGCCGCACGAACCGCTGATCGACAATAAACCCACGACGGAAAACCTGATGTGGTCGATCGCCAGCGTGATCCTGCTGATCGCCGGCATCGGTTTCCTGGTCTGGGCCTGGGCCTTCCTGCGCGACCACGAGGAGGACGAGCCGCTCGCCCCCGCCCACGACCCGCTGAGCCTGGTGGCGTTGACGCCGTCGCAGGAGGCTCTGGGCAAGTACCTGTTGCTGGTGGTTGCGCTGTTCGGCTTCCAGGTGATGGTCGGTGGCGTCACCGCGCACTACACCGTCGAGGGCCAGGACTTCTACGGCATCCCGCTGTCGCAGTGGTTCCCCTACTCGCTGCTGCGCACCTGGCATATCCAGAGCGCGCTGTTCTGGATCGCCACCGGCTTCCTCGCCGCAGGGCTGTTCCTCGCGCCGATCATCAACGGCGGCAAGGACCCGAAATTCCAGAAGCTCGGCGTCGATGTGCTGTTCTGGGCGCTGGTTCTGGTGGTGGTCGGCTCCTTCGTCGGCAACTACCTGGCCATCGCCCAGCTGATGCCGGCCGAGTGGAACTTCTGGCTCGGCCACCAGGGCTACGAATACGTCGACCTCGGCCGCCTGTGGCAGATCGGCAAATTCGCCGGCATTGCCTTCTGGCTGCTGTTGATGCTGCGCGGCATCCTGCCAGCGCTGCGCACGCCGGGCGGGGACAAGAACCTGCTGGCATTGTTGAGCGCCTCGGTAATCGCCATCGGCCTGTTCTACGGTGCCGGCTTCTTCTACGGCGAGCGCACCCACCTGTCGGTGATGGAGTACTGGCGCTGGTGGGTGGTGCACCTGTGGGTGGAAGGCTTCTTCGAAGTGTTCGCCACCACCGCGCTGGCCTTCATCTTCTCCAGCATGGGCCTGGTGTCCAAGCGCATGGCCACCACCGCCAGCCTGGCTTCGGCCTCGCTGTTCATGCTCGGCGGCGTGCCCGGCACCTTCCACCACCTGTACTTCGCCGGCACCACCACGCCGGTGATGGCGGTCGGCGCCACCTTCAGCGCCCTGGAAGTAGTCCCGCTGATCGTGCTCGGCTACGAAGCATGGGAGAACTGGCGGCTGAAGAGCCGTGCGGCGTGGATGGCACGGGTCAAGTGGCCATTGATGTGCTTCGTCGCCGTGGCGTTCTGGAACATGCTCGGCGCCGGGGTGTTCGGCTTCATGATCAACCCGCCGATCTCGCTGTACTACGTGCAGGGCCTCAACACCACACCGGTGCATGCCCACGCGGCACTGTTCGGCGTCTACGGCTTCCTCGCCCTGGGCTTCACCCTGCTGGTGCTGCGCTACATCCGGCCGCAACTGCAGTTCAACGAGCGCCTGATGAAGACCGCCTTCTGGTGGCTCAATGGCGGCCTGGTGCTGATGATCGCCACCAGCCTGCTGCCGATCGCCATCATGCAGTTCCACGCCAGCGCCAGCCAGGGACTGTGGTATGCCCGCAGCGAGGCCTTCATGCAGCAGGATCTGCTGCAGACGCTGCGCTGGGCACGCACCTTAGGCGACGTGGTATTCATCATCGGGGCCCTGGCGATGGCCTGGCAGGTGATCTCCGGCGTGCTGTTCGGCACCAGGGAGCCGGCACAGCTGGCCGAGGTGCAGGCGCAACGCAGCCGTTGAGGCGCGCAGGAGCAAATCCGCAAAGCGCGCTAAGCTCTAGTCATGCAGCACGCTCCCCGGCGTGCGTGCATGACCCTCGATCCGCTGCCGCCTGCGTCAGCGACCCCAAGGACAAACGGGCAGCCATTGGCCCCGGGAGGCGATATGAGCAAGCTTCAGCAGGTCTTGAATGAACCGGGCAACACGCCATTGTGGGTGGTGTTCTGGCTCTACGGTGTGGTGGTCAGCCATGTGCTGTTCGGCCTGATCATGGTCGCCTTCAACACGGTCAATAGCGCGCTGTTCGCGTTGATGTTACTGAGCTTCGTCGCCTATACCGCCTGCACGCTCAACGCCGTCTGGCGCAATGCGGAGAATGTTGGCGAGCCGATGTACGGGCAGATCGCCCGCTATCTGACGGTGGCCTGGTCGATCAATGCGGTGCTGGTGTCCGGTTTCCTGTTCCTCAGCCACCTGAATGCCGTCGTCTCGCCGCTGCCGTCGATCTTCTAGCGGTGCCCTCCCTTCAAACTACAAGGCCCGCAATGCGGGCCTTGTGCTTTCAGCCGAGGAAAGGCGTCAGGTAGGCCGCCGTATGGCCACGCCGCTCGGCGCTTGCGGCCAGCTCCCAGTGCGCCAGGCTGCGCAGGTGCACCTCATCCGGCCCGTCGGCGAAGCGCAGCGCCCGGCCCAGGGTGTAGAAATCCGCCAGCGGGCTATCCGGGCTCAGGCCCATGGCACCGAACACCTGCATGGCGCGGTCGACCACCCGGCAGAGCATGCGCGGTATCGCCGCCTTGATCATGGCGATCTCCTTGCGCGCCGTCTTGGCCCCCACCGCATCGAGCATCCAGGCGGTCTTCAGCACCAGCAGGCGCGCCTGTTCGATGTCGATGCGCGACTCGCCGATCCAGTCGCCGATATTGGCGTACTGCGCCAGGTGGCGACCGAACAGCTTGCGCTCCTGGCAGCGCTCCAGCAGCAGCTGCAAGGCCAATTCGGCCATGCCGATGGCGCGCATGCAATGGTGCACGCGACCCGGCCCCAGGCGCGCCTGGGCCATCATGAAGCCCTCGCCTTCCTGGCCGAGCAGATGATCGAGCGGCACCCGCACATCGCGCAGGAGGATTTCCGCATGGCCTTCCGGCGCAACGTGGTTGAGCACCGGAATGTTACGCAGCACCTGCACGCCGGGCGTGCCGAGCGGCACCAGGATCATGCTCTGCTGACGGTGCGCCTCGCCATCCGGATCGGTCTTGCCCATCACGATCAGCAACCGACAATGCGGATGCGTGGCATTGGTGATGAACCACTTGCGACCGTTGAGCACGTAATGCTCGCCCTCGCGGCGAATCAGCGTCTGGATGTTGCTGGCATCCGAGGACGGCACGTCCGGCTCGCTCATGGCGAACGCCGAACGCATCTCGCCGGCCAGCAGGGGATCGAGCCAGCACCGGCGCTGCGCCGGGCTGGCGAACAGGTGCAGCAACTCGATGTTGCCGGTATCCGGCGCGTTGCAGTTGAACACCTCGGACGCCCAGGGAATGCGCCCCATGACCTCCGCCAGCGGCGCATATTCCAGGTTGCTCAGGCGGGTGCCCGGTTCATCGTCGCTCAACGCCGGCAAGAACAGGTTCCACAGCCCCTCGCTGCGCGCCAGCGCCTGCAGGTCGGCCATGAACGACACCGGAAACTGTCCGGCGCGCGCCTCGGCCTGCCACTGGGCATGCCGCGGCACGACGTGCTGGTCCATGAAATCGCGCAGTTGCCGGCGCAGCGTTTCTACTCGTGGGCTGAAGGCGAAGTCCATGCAACGTTCCTCGGAAGCGGATTCGGAGTTCCAGCCTAGAGCGCGGGGCCGCAGCCGAAGAAGCATGTTGTCCGGCGCCGATGGCCGGGCATCACGCGCCCGAACATTCCATCTTTCTTGACCGAGATCATGGCAACGGCTGACTGACGCGCTGGCGCAGCGTCCCCGTCTGCCTACCAGGACAGCAGGAACATGCCCTTGGCGAGGAACAGGATCGCCAGCATCTGCACCAGCACGCTGAGATGGATCAACCGCGAACGCTCCAGCGTCATGCGCCCGCTGCGCATCAGGTAGACCACGCCGAGGAAGTGGCCGAGGATGCTCAGCGCCAGGCCGATCTTCAGCGTCAGCAGGATCCCGAAGCTGCTGGCAAAGGGCGCCTGCAACGCCGCGCGATACTGCCAGGCCAACCCCACGCCGGCGCCATACAGTGCCAGCACCACCCAGTGCATGACGCTACGTGCGCGTTGCCCCAGCGCCTTCGACAACTGCTCGCGCGGCGCCTGATCCAGCTGCCGCGCCGCGCGGCTAAGGATCATCACCTCGAAGAACACACCGCCGATGAAGAATGCGGCGGCCGCCAGGTGAGTGAACTTCAACAGCAGATATCCCATACCCCGTCCTCAACCCGGATGCCCGTCGGCGCGCGCACGACAGAGCATGGGTGCATAGCAATAGAGATACTGAGCGAAGGCACAGGTCCAGAAGATGGCCGCCAGCCACAGCGACGGCTGATACCAGAAGCTGACGCCCACCACCCGGAACAGAGCACCCAGGTTGAGCAGCACGAATGCCAGGGTAAAGCCACGCGGCAGCTCCAGCGGACGCCCGGTATGCCCCAGCGAGACGCGCGCCAGCATGGCCAGAATCAGGCCACCCACACCGCCTATGGTGAGCGCATGCAGCGCTTGGCTGGCACTGCTCAGTATGCCGAAATGCCAGAGCGCCATGCCGGCACAGGCCAGCACCAGCCAGGCGTAAGCCAGGTGCAGCGACCACAGTAGCGACACGCGCGGCAAACCGGCATCGAACCAGCGCACCAGGCGCATGCCATGGCCCAGCGTCAAGGCGGCAAAAGCCAGCCCTAACCAGCTATGCGCCTGCAGTGCGATTCCGGTGGCATGCAGCAGCGCCAGCAAGGCGGTCGCGATCAGCAGCGCCCAGTCCAGCCAGACCCAGGGTTGCACCATCGCCACCCGCCCCAGGCCACGCTGGGTAAAGAAGGGAATCACCCGCCCGCCAATCAAGCCCATCATTGCCGCCACCAGCCAGACTGCGGCCCACGTCCCCTGACGCTGCCAGCCATCATCCGCCTGCTGCACACCGAGCAGGGTTAGTAGATCCGCGCCCAGCAACAGCGCAAGCACCGCCACGATCGGGTAGTTGCGGCTTTGCCGCACGACCCAAAGCAGGCGCGCCATCACCAGCGCCACACCGGCGAAGAACGCCAGGTTGGCGACGATCAACAACAACGGCGCACCCGACCACCAGGCCAGGCGTGCGGCCAGCCAGATCGCCACCAGTACCGCCAAAGGTTTGCCCGACAGCCCGGGACGCCCGGTCCAGGCCTGCACCGCCGTGAGCAGGAAGCCGGCGATGATCGCGCCAGCAAAGCCGAACACCAGTTCGTGCCGATGCCAGGCCAGCCAACCGCCCAGCGGCTGCCCGGCCACCTTCTGCCCCTGCAGAGCCAGAATCCACAGCGGGATGGCCAGCGCCGCCAACAGGCTGCCCAGCAGGAAGAAAGGGCGGAACCCCAGGCGCAGCAGTGGCGGAGTTTCCATCGCCTTGCGCTTATCGAGAATCTGCATGCCCACTCCTATAGCTTGCGACACTGGCTAGCCACCCAAGGTGGCGCCAATTGATTCGATCCTACGACTTGGCTGCAATAGCTCCAGGGAATTGCAGTTGAACAGGCGTGGATCATCTTCGGCATAGTTCAACGTATGAGCCTTCATCCCCAGCCAGAGCCGCAATGGGCTGCGTATACCGGCGGACCAAGCAAAGTCGACCTCTTCAAGGGCCAGACGCGGTAACAGGCAAACAAGGGGTTGCCAGTGCCTGCCCTGCTTGACCAGAACAGAGTGCCCACCACTGTGTTGGGCTGCCCGATACAGCTCCTCCAATAGTTCATGATCGATTCTCGGCAGATCGCAAGGCACCACCAACAACCAGTCGCCAGTCATCGCCCGCAGCCCCATGCGTATACCTGCCAGCGGCCCCTGGAAGCCCTTGCACTCATCCCTGACCACCAGATCGGCTAAGGAAGCATAACGCTCGATATTACGGTTGCAGGAAATGATCAGCTCATCCGTAAGCGGTCTTACCTGGCGATGCACCCATTCGATCATAGGCACGCCCTGCCAGGGAATTAGTCCCTTGTCTCGGCCGCCCATGCGACTGCCTCGGCCACCACTCAGGATGAGCACTGAACAGCCGGATAGCGCTGCTGAGAAACCCATACGCCCTCTATCGCCTTATCTGTGTAGGCTCGGCGGTCATCATGGAACACTCATCTATAAAAGTTTTGATCGAGATCAAGTCAGCCGAGCCTGGCCGCAAAATAACCAACCCGGTTATTGCCATCTCGCGTTACTGAAATAGGTTGCCGCTCGATGGCCAGATTGCGCAGTGCCGTCGCTCGATCAGGTTTGGGCATGTGGGTGATGTAGTCGCGCTTCATCGTCTTCACGAAGCTCTCTGCCATGCCATTGCTCTGTGGGCTGCACACTGGAGTTGTCAGGGGCAGCAGACCGATCTGCCGGGCAAAGGCACGGGTCTGCTCGGCGGTATAGGCCGAGCCATTATCGCTCAGCCATTGCACCGGCGACGCGGGCGGTCCTTGACCGAAGCGCTGCTCGACGGCCTCCAACATCACGTCGCGGACATCGTCGCCGCTGTAGCCGTTTGGGCTGGCCACCCAACTGATGGCCTCGCGGTTGCTGCAGTCCAGGGCAAAGGTCACGCGCAACTTGGCACCATCCTCACAGCGAAACTCGAAGCCATCCGAACACCAGCGGGTGTTGCTCGCCTCAACGGCAACACGACCTTCGTGACGCCGCGCCACGCCCGGCTGTCTGCGCTGTCGCTCCAGCAGCAGATCGTGGTCACGCATGACGCGGTAAATCCGTTTCACATTGACTGGAGGCAGAGCCTGCTGCTCATGCTGCCGCCGCAACAGGCCCCAGACCCGACGATAGCCATATCTACTCCAATCAAGCAATTGGTAGATGAATCCCTACTCGCTAGCCAAATGTCTGGATGAATGGAGTCGCCACATTTTGAATGGCTCTGCCAACATGCGGAGCCTGCTCCATCAGATCGCCGTTGCGATTGAGGACACGCTCAAGGGCCGCAAGCAGCGCCTGAATCCGCTCCTTCGGGTTCGAGACATCACAAGTCTGAGCGAATTCCAGAAGCCCTTGCCGCGAGGCGAACAGCGATTTGTTTCCGACCAAGTCCAGGGCCAGCACATCCTCTGGGATGTAGGCAGTGGTATTGACGATGTCATACGCGGGAGCAAGGCGTGCATCACGCTGGGTCGGCTCCGAATAGAGTAAGCCGAAGTTCTTCAGGTGCGCGTCGCCGTTGCCCACGATGCAACTCAGCGCCACGCTGTCGAACAGCTGATTGAGCGAGCTGCGCAGGTGCTCGGTAGAACAGAATAGCCTCACCGCCTTAGCGACCGCAGCATAGCTCTTGCTGTACTTCTGTTCCGCCGAAAGGCCCATCAATGCCGCCATGTCCTCGAAGCCGATGGGATTCAGTTGCTCATCCCGATCAAAGCGGCGCATGACAAACAGCTTGGCATTGTCCGACAGATAGAACTCGGGCACGGGCATACCCGCCTCTTTGGCGATGGACATGCAAAGAAATTCATTGATGGCCAAACCCGGAAACTCGTCTCGACCGCTCTTGATGATTAGATCGGAGGTCTTCGACGTAAACTTCTGCGGAGCAGAATCCTGCTGCTCAGGCACTAGCACTTTAGGCTGCACGCCAGAAATGCCTGCGCGCAGGATGTAGCGATCAACGAGGTCGACGAAGATGTCCTCCGTTCCATCCCAGGTCAGAATTTCTTCAAGCTTCTCCCCTGGGAAACGCTGCTGATTGCTCAGCAGCGCATCCACCGCTTCGGAATGCACGAAGACGCGTCCGATGGGGGAGCTGCTGCCGGAAAGCGCCAAGAGCAGCATGGGGTCGACGTTCACCGTTTTAGCCAGTCGGTTACGCAGCTGTTCTAGCACGTAGCCTTCAGGCAAGTTCATCTGGAAGATCGGATGCAGCTCCCGGCGACGAAACTCTTCGGTGCGCACTGGCATCAGCAGGCTGATCGCCGCATTGGCTATGGCTTCGTCCTGATAACGAAACAGATAGTCTTCGCCACTGAGCAGGATGCGCCCGCTGGCACCTTCTGGAGTGCTGACTTTTAGCGAGGTCATTTTCATTCAAACAGATCCTGCACTTCATCCAGTGTTGGCATGGCAGCGGGAATGACCGAGAGCTCGCAATCCAACGCACCAAGCGCTCGCGCGTAAGCACTCACGCCAACAGAGCCGCTGCCTTTTTCTACGGCAACCACCTTCTGCCGCGTCAGTCCGGCGATCTGCGCAAGCTCTGCCTGGGTCAGACCTCGGCTCAAACGCTTATCGCGTATCTGCAGCCCCAATCGCTGGGTCAGAATCTGATAGTCCATGTCTCGAATCCACGACATTAATTACTAAATGTATCGTATACAAGACACTACATTAGGTCAAAGGCTAATGGCCTGAGAGACAGGATGGACGCGGGTGACAGCCGGTTTGAACCTGCTACATGTAACAGCTTGCAAACGAAAACGGCCGGGCTCGCAAACAATGCGATTTCCGGCTCAGATTACCTGCGACTGACGAAGCCCTCGGGCCATCCAGACAGTGGTGCATGTCGATCCCGAGATCCAAGGGGGGCACGCGGTGTTCCGTGGCACGCGTCTGCCGGTAACAATCGCACTCGGCCGACTGGATGCCGGCGAGTCGTTCGAATCCTTGCACGAAGATTACCCCTACCTAACCCTGGAAAAGTTAAAACTGGCGCGGCTCTATCTAGACATCTTCCCCGCGGCGCCTCCCCCTCTCAATCGCCTAAACCAGGCGACTGGCGTCTGGTGGCCAGCGGGGTGCTGCCGATAGAGCGCCGCTAGGGGCTGTTGACGTTTCACATGGGTAGCCAGAGGAAGCCGCAGGCCATGGCGACCATGCTTTCGTAATTCCGCTTCAGCTTGTCATAGCGGAACGCCACAGCCCGGTAATGCTTCAGGCGCGCAAAGGCGTTCTCGACCAGATGTCGGTAGCGATACAGTCCCCGGTCCAGACCGGCATTGCCCTTGATCGAGTTGCGCTTCCTGGGTATCACCGCTCGAGCCCCTTGCGCCTCGATCTGGTCGCGGATGCGCTCACTGTCATAGCCCTTGTCTGCCACGACCACCTCGGCCGAGGGCAGCTGTGCGATCAACTCAGGGGCGGCGGTACAGTCGTTGACCTCGCCTCCGGTAATCTCGAACGCCACAGGCAATCCATGCGCATCGACAGCCAGGTGGATCTTGCTCGTATGGCCAGCGCGGCTTTTGCCGATGGCTTCTGGCTGATCGCTGGCGGCGCCGGCACTGTGCTGACGGGCCTTCACATAGGTACCGTCGATGAACGTCCACTCAAAGTCAGGTTCCTCAAGCAAGGCGTTGAAAACCTTGAGCCACTTGCCGGCAGCCGACCAGGCGTTGAAGCGCTTGCAGACTGAGTTCCAGCACCCGAAGGCGCTGGGCAGGTCTCTCCAGGTGCAGCCCACCCGCATCCGGTAGAGCATGCCCTCAACCGTCCTGCGCAGATCCGGCTTGTGGTAAATGGCTTGCTGAAGCAGAATTTTTTCCAGCTTCGACCAAAGCTCGTCACTGAGCATCAATCGGGGAATTGCAAACCCGCAGAGTTATTGGTGGAGGAACCTCAATTCTGCGGGTTTGCTCCTCTTCCTCCGCGCCTCTGACTCGAAACGTCAACAGTCCCTAGGGGAAGCGACCCGCATTCATAAGGGCGTGCGGGACAACCTGAAGTTGCATCAACAGGTCCGGCAACTCAGAGACGAACTGCGGAAGGCGTACTCCGAACTGAATCGCTACCGCCAGACGCACGCAAGAGCAGTTACCAACCTGCGCCAGTTCGAACGCGAGACCACGGCGCAGACCAGCACACTACGGCGCCGAAACCCGGGGCGATTCACCGTCTGTGTTGTCACGAATTGACGCTTGGCAAACTGGGGGCGTCCATGTATGTGAGAGGATGGCGGGGGTGACCTCGCCTCCTACTCGATTTCATCGCGCTTTCCCGGCGCCGCGGCGTTGCCCGCCGGCCTTCTCGTTTCACTAAGCCCTGTCCACCTTCATGGATGAAGGTCGGACTTGCCATGTCGATAGTAAGCGGCTGGGCACCGTGTGAAATTCGCTCTGCGTGTGAACAAGAAGCACCCACTTCGCAGGCATTGCCTGCGGCTTATGGCTCGCCTTTTCAGCTCGACTCCCGTTGCCGTTGGCGGCAGGATTTTCCCTCACCGCCACCGGCCAGGCTGGCTTGCACGTCAAAGCTCACACCAGGCGATCGGCAAGTAATGACATTCAGCGATAATTGTCGATGGTTTCGTCGACATAGCCCTCGGCGCGCATCTGATCCAGGGCACGCTGCAGCTTCTGCACCACCTCATCCGGCACCTCCTTATTCAGCGCCAGATAGAGCTCCGAGCGCTTGAAGCGCAGAACCGTCTTCAGACCGGTAATGCCTTCCTGTTTGGCCAGGTAGCGGCCAGCCGGATCACCAGTGGCCCAGAGGTCAAGTTGGCCGTTCTGCAGTTTCTTGGCGTTTTCCTGGTCGCGCAGCGCGGTGATTGGCGTCAAACCTTGCTGGGACAGGAATTCAGCGGTGGCATCGCCCTTGTAGGCTCCGACCTTATATCTCTTTGCTTCGTCCAGATTGCTCAGGCTGATCTGGCTGTCCCCCTTGGCCAACATTACCCAGTCATCGGAGCTGATCGGGCCCACCCATTTGAACAATTGCTCGCGTTCCGGCAGGCGGGTGGTGGAAAACACCCCGTAGCCGGGTTTTTCCAGGGCCAGCTTGTAGATCCTGTCCCAGAGAAAACGCAGGGTGAGGCTGTACTTCACCTCGGCGCGTTTGAACATCTCGCGGACAATATCGACGCCTATGCCGTCGATCGTGTCGTCTTGCGCAAAGTTCTTGCCATTGATCGCCATGTTGTAGGGCGGGTAGTTTTCGGTGAGCAGGACGAGGCGTAGTTCGGGTCCACTTCTGCGGCGACAGCGGTGGAAAGCAGCAGGCTGCAGGCAAGCGAAAGCGCTAGGCGTTTGGACATGTGAAGCTCTCATTATTATTGAAGTGGGCAACGCCGCTGCAGCATAGCTGTTCGCTTATAAAGGGCCGAGAGCTTTTGTGTCTCCGGCGTGGAGCGGCTGTGTCGCTCAGGGGCCGGTTACACAAAAATTCGTACCCCCTCTGCAAAGGGAACTCACGTCCGTCGGATGGACAGCGGGTTCCTGTCCGCTCAGGGAGGGACTGGATCAGGTCCATGTCGTGCCGTCGCGCTGGCCGCTGCGCTGTGCGCCGGCGAACAGGGGCCTGCTCCCTGTGCTGACGGACGCCCACATGGCGGAAGAACCACGACCGGTCATCACTCAACCTCGCACAGGGCCGAGCGAACCCTAGACTTCTTCCTGTTCCATTTGCTTTCAGCAGGTGATCGACATGGCTCAGGATGAAACTGCAGCAAGGGTCGGTCGTGGGCCGGAAAGCCCTGTGCGGCGCGACTTGCTGCGCGGCCTCCTAACCTTCTACTGCCTAACGCTGCTCCCCAGGACCGTGGTGGCAGCGGCGCCCAACGATGCCCAGGGCGCCTTCCGGGCAGTTTCCGAGTTCCTGACCGGCCGCCGTTCCCTGAGGGGCGGACTGGAGGGCGACATCTTCCAGGCGCTAGCCGCCATAGACCTCAAGTTTCCTGGCCGGGTCAGCCAGCTGCTCGCGGTAATCAATGAGCGCCGGCTGCAAGTCGGCCAGTTGCAAGGGGTACTGAATGCCGGGTTTCCCGAGCTGGCGCCGCTGCCCCGACAAATCGCCAGCGGCTGGTTCCTGGGCGTCGTCGGTAGCGGCTTCGAGGCTAGCTCGGTGGCGTACGAACATGCGCTGAACGCGGAAATCGTCGAGGACGTGCTGGAGCCCCAGGGCGTCTGTCTGGGTAATCCCGGCGTCTGGGCCGAGCTGCCACTTTAGTGAGGAGCAAGCAATGTCCGAGCAACCGTTGGCAGCCGATTACGTCGTGATCGGCTCAGGTATCTGTGGCTCGCTGGTGGCTCACCGGCTGGCTCACCGGCTGGCTCAGCAAGGCGCTTCCGTGCTGATCCTCGAAGCCGGTCCACGCATCAGGCGGGACGATATCTTCAAGGCCTTCCTCGACTCCCCGCGCAAGCGGGATTTCCAAGCCCCCTATCCATTTTCACCCTGGGCGCCGCATCCGGACTTCCAGCCGGTGGACAACGACTACCTGCAGCAAGCCGGCCCCGATCCGTACAAGGCCGAATACCTGCGCGTGGTTGGCGGCACCACTTGGCACTGGTCGGCGATGGCCTGGCGCATGGTGCGCAATGACTTTCGTCTCCAAACCCTGTATGGCATCGGGGTGGACTGGCCCTTCGACTACGAAACCCTCGACCCCTTCTATCAGGAAGCCGAGGAAATCATGGGGGTGGCCGGCTCCGCAGATGAGCACCCCGAATCGCCCCGTACCCGGCCCTTCCCGCTGGAGCTGGTGGCGGAACCTTTTGCCATAGCCATAGCCGGAACGCTTCTCCGGGGGCTCGAACACGCGTTTGCCGCGCGACTTGACGCGCTGAACGCCGGCGCGTTGCAGCGTCGTGGCCAAGGTGGCCGGATGCGTGGCGATGCCCGTCCGCTCCGTGAACAGTGCCATCAGCTCCGCCTGGCTCGCCAGCGGGTTGGTCCGAGCCAGCTCGACCAACAGCGCGTACTGCGCAGGAGAAATTCTGGGCGGGCGTCCCGCTTTGGCCATCATCCATACGCCGAAGAACCGGAGCAGAAGTACACTTTATTTTGTCCCCGCCCTCTTATAGGCACCTCCTGAATGAAGTCACTGCCGATTAGACAGAAGCGCGCGGGCCAGAGCCTCTGGCAACGTTTCCAGTCGCCAAGCCCGGTCTGCCCACACATCCCGGGAGAGCTGTCTATGCTTGCTGTTTCCAGAGCCCCGCGCACAGAGGAGCAGCCTGATGAGCCACAAACCCGATCATTCCCCACTACTGGACGGCCTGCTGGTAGCCTTGCTGGTTGGCGCTGCCGCCAACGCCGTAGCCGCTGAAAACGACGTGGCGCCCGACCAGGTGATCGGCGCCATCGAGAAGGTATTCGGGGCGACCAAGGGCGAGCGCCGCAACCACACCAAGGGCACCTGCGCGGAGGGCGAGTTCGTCGGCCTGCCTGCCGGCGCGGAATACTCAGGTTCGGCCCTGTTCTCCGGAAAACCGGTCCCGGTGGTCGCCCGCTTCTCCTTGGGCGGCGGCAATCCCAAAGCATCGGATGCCGGCAAGAGCCCGCGCGGCATGGCCTTGGAGTTCCGTATGCCGGGCGGCGGGCTGCAGCACATGACCATGCTCAACGTACCGATCTTCGGGGCATCGGTTCCGCGCACCTTCTTCGACCAGATGCAGGCGCTGCAACCCGACCCGAAAACCGGCAAGCCGGACCCGGAAAAACTCAAGGCATTCGCCGCCAGCCATCCGGACAGTCGTGCCTTGGGGCAGTTCATGGCCAGCCACAACCCACCACCCAGCTACGCCAACAGTGCCTACTTCGGCATCCACACCTTCAAATTCACCAACGCCAAGGGAGGGACCACCCCGGTGCGCTGGCGCTTCGTTCCCGCCGATGGGGAGAAGCGGTTGAGCAATGCCGAGATGCAGTCGCTGCCGGCGGATTTCCTCCAGCAACGGCTGATCGAGCGTACGACCCAGGGGCCGGTACGCTAGGACATGTGGATCGCGGTCGGCCAGCCCGGCGACCCGGAGGATGATCCGACCAAGACCTGGCCGGAAGACCGCAAGCAGGTACAGGTCGGGACCCTGACCATCACCAAGGCCATGAACCAAAAAGGCGCCGCCTGCGAACCGATCAACTACGACCCGATGGTGATGGCCGATGGCATCTCGCCGACCAATGACCCGATATTGCGCTTCCGCTCGCCGGCCTATGCCGTCTCGTTCGGCAAGCGCATGAGCGAGCAGTAGTGCGCCCGGCGCGACGGACCATAATGCCCGCCGCGCCGGGCATTGTCTTCGACTGTCAGCTCGCAGTACCCGCCGTCCCCGCGCGCGCGGACGCGGGTCACGCAGCACAGATTGTCCATGTATCGGGGAAGCCGCCCGAGTCCTTCGAGTAGTTTCCGGTCTGTGGTGACGTGGATGATCCGAAGAGCCAGGCAGCGCACCTGGTTCAAGCCTTGTAGTCGGGTTTGCGCAGCCCCCTGCTCGCTGCCGTTGGATAGCAGCACTCTTATGGCCCAGCTCCGAGGTTAAGAACTTCTGCAGCTCCCCGATGAGCAGGCTGACACGAATTGGACATGCGCAGCCTTCATATCGAATGGCACTCTCAACTGGCACGTCCCCACAATCCCGTCTAGGGATGGTCTGAAGTAGTCATGTATTTCTGGCTGACTTCAGCCTCCGACGATTTTGAAAGCGGAGAATCGATCAAAAACGATCCGACCACCCGCTCATTTCTGGTTTTTTGGCCACCGAGAGCACCTCGCAGCGGCCGTTTTCCGCATTACAGGCGCACCTCGCCTGCATTGGTCAGTAAGTGTCGGCGCGCCATCCACAGGTTCGACAGCGCGAACAGCGTCACCAGTTGCGCGGTGTTCTTGGCCAGGCCACGGAAGCGCACCTTCACGTAACCGAACTGGCGTTTGATTACCCGGAACGGATGCTCGACCTTGGCCCGTACCTGCGCCTGGGCCTTCTCGATCTTGCGCTTGGCTTTGTACAGGGCACTGCGCTTGCCCAGCTTCTGATAGGTGCTGCGCCGCGCCGCGACCTGCCAGATCACCTGACGCCCCTCGTGCTCGGTACGCTTCTCGACGCCGGTGTAACCGGCGTCGGTACCGACCATGTTTTCCTCGCCGTGCAGCAGTTGGTCGACCTGGGTGACATCTGCCACGTTGGCCGCCGTGCCCACCACGCTATGCACCAAGCCCGACTCGTCATCCACGCCGATGTGCGCCTTCAGTCGGGTAAAGCAAGAGTGTTACCACTCCTGCCTCCCCTAAGAACCGTACTTGAGAGTCACCCCTCATACGGCTCAAGCCTTCCAGCAGCCTGCTTGAGACCGGGCTACCTGACGATGCGCTCTTCGGCGCTCAAGGTAAAACGTCCATGCCGGATCGAACGGGTTCGCTGCACTGCATATTTTGATATGCCGAACAATCGAAACACTGGCTGCGGCAAAAAGCCAAGCGGATTGACTCATGCCGCGCACTTTTTCCTTGGTGGCGAAAATCCAGTGCCGTTGACCCACTACACGAAAGTATCGTTGCTTTACCCAATGGGCACTTTTCATGGCATGCCGGCGGACAGCCCAGCGCCATAACACACGCCAAATCTGATGGTCGATCCACGCGAAACGCTTGGCAGCGACAACATGGCGATGATACATGGCCCACCCCCGGATCACCGGGTTCAGGACCAGGATCAGGTTTGCTTGCGTCGCCGCCTTGTTCCCGCTTGTGATTTCCCGGACCTTATCCAGAAGCGCTTTCACACTCTTGCGAGCCGGAGTGATGAGTAGCTTGCCAGCGTACTTGCGTACGTTCTGGCCCAGAAAATCGAAGCCTTGCGAGATATGCGTGATGTGAGTCTTTTCACCAGAGAGTTCCAAGCCTTGCTCTTTCAGGAATGCCTCAATTGCAGGGCGGACCTGATGTTGCAGGATAGCCTTCGAAGTTCCCGTGATGATGAAGTCATCGGCATATCTTACGACGTGTATCTTGAATGGCCGTCGCTTGCGCTCCGTCGAAGCCACGCTTGTGTGGACAACCTGTTCCAGCCCATCCAACGTCCAATTCGCAAGTATCGGGGAGATGATTCCCCCTTGCGGGGTTCCTGCCTCCGTTGCGAACAAGGCTCCCAGATCGATATACCCGGCTCGAAGCCACTTACGCAGGACCACTTTATCCATGGGTACGTTGGCGAGCAGCCAATCGTGACTGATGTTGTCAAAACAGCCTCGAATGTCGCCCTCAAGTACCCATTGTGCCGAACTGCGTTTTGCCAGCGCATTGAAGCAATGTGCGATTGCATCGGCTGTGGATCGCTGCGGCCGAAATCCATACGAATTTGGATCCGCACGCGTTTCTGCAACCGGCTCAAGTGCCAGTTTCCACAGCGCCTGCATGGCGCGATCCCGCATCGTTGGAATTCCCAGCGGGCGCTTCTTGCCATTACTTTTGGGTATGTAGATACGTCTCAGCGGTTGAGGGCAATACGGGGTATGCCGAGATAAGCCAAAAATAGGACAATTGCGTTACAACCGTTTGATCTATACAGGCTTGCGGGCAAGCGACTTGAAGTGCGCCTGGAGGGCTGGTCCGGATCTCGGCCGATCCGCGCACGCCTGCCGCGTTGTCTGTGGAGTTTTCAATTCCTCCAAATAGTTGCGGACCAAATGAGTGAATTTTCCCCTTATCTCGGCATATCTCCAAATAGCCGTTCGATGTGCCGTGGGCGTTGCGCCGGAGCACGTCAAAAGAGCGGAAATGCGTATTTCGGCCCATCGTGACCGCCTGTTTCGGTCAATCGTGACCGGCCATTGCGCTAACGCGTGACCGCTCATTTCGCTAGCAGCGTGACCGGGCTGATCGCCGGAAAGAGCATTTTTATTAGTCAACTCATAGAGTTAAGTGAGCTATGGCGAATTTTGTGCGAATCCCGGCCAACCCTCAATACCAACAAGATCGAGTCCTACAACGGCTTCTCGAAGTGGTTGTCCTTCGGCGGCGATGTGATTGCCGAGAACGATCCGGATGAGCAACAGAAACGCCTGCGCTACAACGACATGGTTGCCTCCTCGGTGATTCTGCAGAACACCGTGGACATGATGCGCATCCTGCAGAAGCTCGCCCGTGATGGCTGGCAGTTTACCGATGAGGACGTATCGTTCCTCAGTCCCTACCTGACCAGCAACGTCAAACGCTTTGGGGAGTTCAATCTGAAACTCAAGCGCCCACCGGAGCCATGGATCAAGGATTCCGTTTTCCAGCAGGCTGCCGGTTCAATTCGTGGGCAACAGGCACCCAATAGCAAAGTTGAGGAGACGAACTGATGCACATCCCGCCGGCTTCGTTTCGGGTTACGCCTTATGGAGAGGTCGATGCTCAAGCGCTGAAGGCGCTGCGTGAGCATTACGACACCGCCAGCCTTCTCGGTATGGTCGATGCTTTGGATAAGTGCTTGGCTCGGGTAGGTGGGATTGACAGACTCCGTGATGAACTCATACGCCTACACGCAATGGCGCACACCGCCATCAACGGAGCGCCATTGTCCGTTCTCCCAGAGACGACAGGCAGCATCTGGGAGAACGCCGACGCCATCCTGATGGATCTTGAGGCGCTCAATGACTGGATCATTGCCGTGCGAGACACGGTAAGCCCTCTTGCAGGCCTTTCACCAGGCCATGATGGTTAAGGATTTAGTGTAATCACAGCCTAATCATCAGCAGAAAGCCCGCCATGTGCGACGCCCCGCGCGGGCTTTTTGTTATTGGCTCCGATCAGGAGTGGTGCTCCAGGTACTCGCTCAGCGCCTTGCGGGTCAGATCATTCAGAGAGATGCTTTGCCGAGTAGCGGCCACGCTGGCGGCCAGGTGCAGGTCATGCCCTACCCTCACATTGAACGAGCCTTTGCATGGAACCTCTGCCTCCTGCCCAAGTGACTCGCAGGTGCCCAGGTAATCGTCTACTGCGTCGCGAAACGCCTGGGTCAAATCGGCAACCGTTTCACCTTCATAGCTGATCAGGGCACGAACGAACTGAAGCCTGCCGAACAGGCAGTTGTCCTCGGGACTGGCTTCGATGGAGCCGTAATAGCCCCGGTGCTGCAACATGGTACTCATCACATCAATCCTCCCGCTTTCAGGTGCTCAATCACTTGGCGTTTGACGTAGGCCTTCAGCTCATTCCCCGGATGAGGCTTGTGCAGGTTGATCATGGCCTGCGGATTGCCGTTATCGAACTTCACCCGGCTGCCGTCACCTTCAAGCTGGCTATAGCCAAGGGCGCGAAGCAGTGTTACCAGCTCAGGCCAGGTAAATCCGGCTTGCTTGTTGAGCAGTTTGGCGAGCAGCTTTTCTTGCTTGGACATTTGGCCTCCTGCAATGCGACTAATTTTAGTCGCATGACCTCTCTATGTCGAGTGCTGGCCCTTTTTGTCCCTGCTAAGCTTTCCTCACGCAAAGGAGGATCAAGCCATGCCAACCAACGACCTCATCCCTTCACTGATCTTCAAACTCAACGAAAACCAGCTCGCCATTGCTGCGGCCGTGGAAGAGCTGTCGAGGTGGGTGGAACTGCACGGCTCCGCCGACGTGGCTGTCACTGTGCGCGCCACCCTGGCAACTCTCGATAAGAATCTGACATTCATCACGCGCGGGATTGCCGACCTGATGAATGACTGATCGGACCATCCACACTCCCTTGTCAAAAAGCGCCTATTTTTATACTGTATGCAAATACAGTATAAAAGGACGGTCATCATGGCAAAAGGCAAATCTGCAGTACCAGCCTCCCCAGTTCCTACGAACTTATGGGCATGCGCATCCAAAAGATCATCAACTCCCCTGCTGCGCAGAAGGCCAAGTCCGCCCTCCTCTACTGTACAAATCGCCCGACGAATCAGATGACGACTGGGCGCAGATCCTTGAGGAAATCGGCGAGACCGACAACGTGACTCTGGCGCACCGGGATGATGGCGGTGTCCATCCTCTGGGTTGCGCCCAGCGAGGACTGAGATAGCTGCCGGATTGAACCCGCCACTGCGCGCAATGCTGTTCACTTAAGAAAAAACGCCGCTTACCCCAGCTTGGGATAGCGGCGTTTTTATTGGCTTTCGCCGAACGTCGGTAGTCCAAAAAACACCGACGTTCGGCTTAAGTGAACAGCATTACGCCATGTGCGGCTTTCTGCTGTCCTTCCCAGCTTCGACCTTTTGTCGGCTAGTGGGAAAACTTCGGAAGAGAAGTGGATAGTGGGGGCTCGACTTGAGATCTAATTAATCTGAGGCCGCCATGAAACCACGACATTTTCCGGGGCACGTCGCATGGAGTGAGGCCCGTTTGAATGGTGACCATGCTTTGGCATTCGTTGCCGTTAAACCTCATGATTCTGAGGCCGAGCCACTGTTTCATCTGGTCTACGAGGGGGTCTACTTCTCTCGATTGTCAGAAGCCATCGACGCCGCTGAGGACGCACTCAGCAAGCTTCTTCATATCGACGAGGAAGGCAGGCCGGTATTCAGTTCGGTTGAGTGCTGAAGTACGCGCCGCAAGAGTTAGGTCCATCATCCATGGAGGTGCCCGCCTGCGCAGGCTCTCACGCGTCTGGTCTACCCTTCCCTTTCCAGGCTTTCATGAGGAGCGCGCCATGCGCAGGCGCCTTACTCATGGGTTAGTAAACCGAATTGCAGAGCGTCTGCCCAGGCACTGGCGATATCGTGTTACGCACTCTGACGCAAAATCTCTACCGTGACCTCACGCACGATCCGCAGGACAAGCCCCACCGCCTCAGGCTGCGGATCGACCGGATAAACCATATAGGCAGGCAAAAGAAAATCTGGGGCGCCAGGGTGTCGGTGCAGTCGTCCTGCGGTCAGCTCATTCTTGACGAGTCGCAGTGGGAAATACCCGGAGCCGCCATAGGCCAGGATGTGGTTCAGGCCCAGCCAGCCGATATTGGCGCTCAACCCTGGGCCTAGGAAGTCGGGGAAGGCTGCACTGTGCTTGCTGGCAAATTCCGGGCCCCAGTCGATATACACATAGTTCTCACCAGGTGGATTGGGGGTGTCGTCGCTGGTGGTCACGTAGACCAGTTGCTCTTCGAGCAGCGGTTCAACCACCAGCCCCGGCCGGCTTTGCGGCGTGTACATCACACCGATGTTGGTGCGCCCCTCGATCAGCCCCTGTATGAGTTCATCTTCGAAGGCGATCTCGGCGCGTATTGCGATGTCTGGTACCGCACTGCGGATTCGCGGCAGGCAGACAAACAGCAGGTCGTCCCAGAGCCCGAAACGTCCGCCGATGGTCACGGAAGCCCGAAAGCCCATGGCCACGCCTATGTCGTGGCGGGCACGTTCCACGGTGCGCACGAGCGTGGTCGCGTAGGGTTGAAAGGAGCGACCTGCGGGGGTCAGAGCCGTGCCGGCCTTGTTGCGCACGAACAGGCTGCAGCCGAGTTGCTCCTCCAGCGCGGCAATTCTGGCACTGACGGTCGATTGCGTGACGAACAGCCGCGAGGCGGCATTGCGGAAATTTCCGGCGGCGATGACCGTCAGAAACGTTCGGGCAAGTTCAGTATCCATAAGCTGCTATCCGTCCAGTAGGTCGTCAGGTAGAAGCATCATCTGCCCATGCTTCGTCTCTTGCGACGTCGATAACAGCCCCACCGCTTGACCAACCAACTGCCAGGAGCGTCGGGGGCTTTCTGGACTAATGTCGAGCGCCTTGCGGTGTCGGCGCTGCAGCTCAGCTCACTGGTTGGCTCGCGGTAAGACCTGGGGTGAGGCACCGGGCCGGGTGCGGCAGCCATCTTGCGCTTGGGCAGGCCCCACGCGCCCATTTAGGTAGCGGTGCCGCCAGCTGTCAAATGAATTCGATGTTGCCGATATAACCGGCCAATATTTATCGTTATTCAAATGCATTAGGGCGGCGTAACGTCGGGGGTGACATCCCGAATAGGCTCCTGCCGAGGTGGTCAAAATGCATCTGCTGGGCTCAGAGGATCGACAATCACTGCGCAGCGTCGCGTTTGTGCTGATGGGCTTCCTGTTAGTTGTTGGCCTATTGATCGTTGTCGCGGTGGCTGCCGGCTGACAACTAGCGAGTTGCCGATATCGTGATCCGCGACCTCTATGGACGCAAACGGGCGTTAACGATGGACGCCAGGATCTGTCCTTAAGATGAAGCTCTGGGCTTCTAGGAAGTAGATAAGGCAGCATCTTGAAGCACCCTGCTTTCGTAGACGTCTTCGAGCAGCCGCTATATTGGGTCGTTCTGAGTCGGTCGCGAGGGGCTCAGAACGGCCAAGAGCGGCCATGCCGTCCGTGCAAAACGGCTGCAGGGCAAGCGGATTTCCCACACTAAAGGAGTCGCACCATGGCTCAAACCGACACCACCCCCTCCGGTCCCGATCTGGCCAAAGGCGTGCCCTTGGCCAGTGTGCCGGCCGCTGGCGTGCTCGCCGGCCACGTCGATGGAAGCCCCGTCCTGCTGGTGCGAATGGATGATGGTATCCATGCGGTCAGCGGGCTCTGTACCCACTACGGTGCGCCGCTGGCCGATGGCCTGGTGGTCGATGACGAGATCCGCTGCCCCTGGCACCACGCGTGTTTCAGCCTGCGCACGGGCGCCGCGCTGCGAGCGCCCGCCTTCGCAGCGCTGGCGACGTGGCGTGTGGAGATCGTCGGCGAGACCGTGTTCGTGCGCGCCAGGGAAACGGCCACGCGGCCGTCGCGACCGCGTGCACCGCACAACCAGCCCGGACGCATCGTGATCATCGGTGGCGGCGCCGCGGGGTTCGCGGCGGCCGACCGGCTGCGCGAACTGGGCTATTCCGGCGCCTTGTCGATGCTCAGCGCCGATGCTTCGGCGCCCTATGACCGGCCCAATCTGTCCAAGGACTACCTGGCCGGGACCGCACCGGAAGACTGGATTCCACTGAGGGGGCCGAAGTTCTACGCCGATCGCCAGATCGACCTGCGCCTAGGCTGCGAGGTCACCGCGATCGATATCGGTGCACGGCAGGTGCTGACCGGATCAGGCGAGCGGCTGGCCTATGACGTCTTGCTCATCGCCACCGGTGCGGAACCGCGGCAGTTGCCCGTGCCGGGTTTCGACCGGCCCAACGTGTTCATGCTGCGCTCGCTGGCCGATGCCCGGGCCATTGTCGAGGCGAGCAAGAGCGCGGCTTCGGTGGCCCTAATCGGCGCCGGCTTCATCGGCATGGAGGCGGCGGCGGCCCTGCGCGCGCGCGGACTCAGGGTGCATGTAGTGGCACCCGAGGACGTGCCGATGGAGCGTGCGCTCGGTCGCGAAGTGGGCGGCTTCATCACCGGCCTGCACCAGGAACAGGGAGTGGTGTTCCACCTTCGGTCGGTGGCCAAAGGCTTCGATGGCAAGGTGCTCATACTGGGTGACGGCACCCGGGTTGCCGCGGACCTGCTGATCGTGGGTGCGGGTGTCGCGCCGCGCATGGAGCTCGCGGCTGCGGCCGGACTGGCGGTACAGGACGGCATCCTGGTCGATCCCAACCTGCAGACATCGGTCGCCGGCCACTTCGCCGCCGGCGATGTCGCGCGCTATCGGTACGGTGCGGACCTGGTCCGGGTCGAGCACTGGGTGCATGCGCAGCGGCAGGGCCAGGCTGCCGCGGCCAATATGCTGGGCGCCGGGCAGGTGTTCACGGATGTGCCGTACTTTTGGACCCACCACTACGGCCTGGATCTTCGCTACACCGGATACGCGGGCGGTTGGGACGAAGTCCGGATCGACGGCACGTTGTCGAAACAGGACTTCACGGCGCGGTTCTTTCGCGCGGGGATCCTCGTCGCGGCCGCATCGGTCGGGCGTGATCTGGAGAACCTGTCCATCGAGGCGACGTTGCAGGGTTGACCGGGTCCCCGTAGGGGCGGATGAGTCGTGGGACGGTTTGCATGAATCAGCATAGAGCCCGAAGGACTGCGTTCGTGCTGGCCGGCGGCGGCAGCCTCGGAGCCGTGCAGGTCGGCATGCTCAAGGCACTGAACCGAGCGCGCATCACCCCCGATTTGGTCGTCGGCGCCTCGGTGGGGGCGATCAACGGCGCCTACTATGCCGCCGCCCCCGACGAAACCGGCATCGCCCGCCTCGAGCGCATCTGGCTGGGGTTGCGCCGCCCGGATATCTTCCCGTTCTCGACGCTCAGCACCGTCCTGTGCCTGCTTGGCCGGCGCGACCACCTAGCACTGCCCCGCCACTTGCACGCGCTCATCGAGTCGCAGCTCCCCTACCGGCGCCTGGAAGATGCCGCATTGCCCTGTCACGTTGTCGCCACTGACGTTCTCGATGGCACGGAGGTCATCCTGTCCTCGGGAGAGGCCGTGCCGGCGCTGCTCGCCAGCACGGCCATCCCGGCAGTGTTTCCAGCGGTGGCCATCGCGGGCCGGCCGTTGATGGACGGCGGTATCGCCAGCAATACCCCGATCTCCGCGGCGGTTTCCCTGGGGGCAACCCGGGTGGTGATCCTGCCGACCGGAACGCCGTGCGTCCTGCAGGCACCGCCACGTGGTGCACTGGCCGCTGCGCTGCATGCGATCAACCTGCTGGCCATGCGCCAATTGCTGGCGGACGTCGATCGCTTCGCCGATCGCTGTGAACTGATCGTCGTTCCGCCATTGTGCCCGCTGGCCATCAACACCTACGACTTCTCACAAACGGGTGAGCTCATCCGTCGTGCGGAGACAGCCACCAGCCACTGGCTGAAGGACGGATTGCAGGGCAAGGATCCCCGTTGGGCCCTGGCACCGCATCGCCATCGCGCGGGCTGAGGGGTGTTTTGCGGCCATGAATTAAGCATGTCTGCAACCAGCATCGAGGAATACGCAACAAGCAACAAGGAGAAGAACCGCCATGAAAGCAAAACTCTTGGCCCACTGGAAAGGCAAACTACAAGCCGGCAGTTGGGGAATATCCATCCAGGCGAATGGCTGGAAACCCCTCTCACCCGCCCCTTTGGATGAACCCGACGG
This sequence comes from Pseudomonas cavernicola, assembly GCF_003596405.1. NCBI lineage: Bacteria > Pseudomonadati > Pseudomonadota > Gammaproteobacteria > Pseudomonadales > Pseudomonadaceae > Pseudomonas > Pseudomonas cavernicola. The sequence goes on along the minus strand of NZ_QYUR01000008.1, from coordinate 381,034 downwards.
CGCCGGCCGCCGCGCCTTCCTCAAGCTCGGCGCCGCCGCGCTGGCCGTGCCGCTGCTGCTCAGCGCGCGCCCCAGCGCAAGTAAAGACGGCGAGCCCGAGACGCCGCTACCGGTATTTCCCCCCAGTCCGCCGACCAAGCCGTGGCAGGTGTTTCTGCCCAACGCGATCACGCCACTCGCCCCGGTCGACCCGCTAACTCCGCCCCCCAGCGTGACGGCGAATATTGCGGGCGGAGAAGAATGCGGCCGGGCCACGCACCAGCGTTATGCCGAACTCCTTGACGCGCTGGGTGTGACACCGACTGTTTACGAGCTGAATGCCGTGGAGCGACCCGATTGGGAATTCCATCCGGACTATCCGAAACAGCCGGTCTGGGTCTTCGAGAGCGACACGCCGGATAAGACGCAATTTAGCCCGGTGTTCTTCGCGCGTTATGGCCAGCCTATCCTCTGCCGCGTCCGCAATCGGCTGCCGCAGGATCACACGGGCTTCGGCACGCCGGAGGTCTCCGTCCACCTGCACAATTTGCATACGCCGTCGGAGAGCGATGGCTTCCCGGGCGACTACTTCAGCCCGGATAAGGCCGGGCCGACCCTGAGTGCGCCAGGGAAATGGAAAGACCACTTCTACCCCAACGTCTATGCCGGCTACGACCAGCAGAAAACCCGCCTTGGCGATCCCAACGAAGCCCTCGGGACGCTGTGGTTTCACGACCACACCCTGGACTTCACCGCGCCGAACACCGTCCGCGGACTGTTCGGCTTCTACCTGTTGTTCGACAACCTCGATTCCGGCGACGAGGGCCCGCAAAGCAGCGGGCTAAGGCTGCCGAGCCATCCCTACGATTACACCCTGAGCTTTGGCGATCGGCGCTTCGACGCCAACAAACGGTTGTTCTTCGACGAGTTCAACCCCGAGGGGGTGCTCGGCGACAAGGTGATAGTCAATGGCAAGATCGAGCCGGTGTTGCGCGTCGCTAGGCGTAAGTATCGCCTGCGCCTGCTGAATATCGGCCCGAGCCGTAATTACGAGCTGTATCTCACTCGGGCGGGCGTCGTGCAGCGATTCACCCATATCGCCAATGACGGCAACCTGTTGCCGGCCCCGCTGCTGTACCAGACCAGGGTGCGGATCGGCGTGGCCGAACGCGCCGACATAGTCGTGGACTTTTCCAGCTATCCGCTTGGCACCGAACTGTTCATCGTCAACCGTCTCGTTCAGGACACTACTCGCAAGCCTGGGGACGTGGTCGCGCCGGGTACCCAGTTGCTGAAGATCATCGTCGACCGCACCGCGGCGGATGTCAGCATGGTGCCGAGCGCGCTACGACCGCTGCCGGATATACCCAGCCCTGCTGAAATCGCGGCATTGCCGGTGCGGCGCTGGGAGTTCGATCGCAAGAATGGCCTGTGGCAGATTAACCAGCGGCTGGTCGACGTGAAGACTCCACGGGCCAAGATAAAGAAAGGCAGCGCCGAGGTCTGGGAGCTGGTGAATGACTCCGGCGGCTGGACTCACCCGATCCACATCCACTTCGAAGAGGGCCGCATCCTCAGCAAGACCGTGGATGGGGTTAACGTGCCCGTGCCGCTGCACGAGCGTGGCCGCAAAGACGTCTTCGTGCTCGGCCCAAACACGACCCTGAGGGTGTTCCTGCGCTTCCGCGATTTCATCGGCAAGTACGTCATGCACTGCCACAACATGATCCACGAGGACCACGCGATGATGCTGCGCTGGGACATCGAGGACGACTGAGTGGTACGTGGCAACAACACTCATGAGCCGGGAGAAATACAGATGAACACTCGCAGAAATCTATTGGCCGGCATCGGCGCCCTCGGCGCCACCGCGCTCGGCTGGGCCGCCTGGCGCGGGGTCAGCGAAGCACCGCAACTCGTTCGCAGCGCTGCCGCCGCTGGCGAGCGCTTCCCGAACGCGCGGCTCTATACCCACGAAGGCAAGGCGGTCAGCTTCTACGACGATCTGATCCGCGACAAGGTGGTCGCCATCAACATGATGTATGCCTCCTGCGCCGGGATTTGCCCGACCGCGACGGCCAACCTGCGGCTGGTGCAGAAGCTGTTATGAACCGTCCCGGGTTTCTCGGAGGCCCGTTGGTGTGAGTCAAGCCACTTGGGTCGACCCACTGAGTTGTTGATAATAGATAGCTTCGGCCTCTACCGGTGGAATGTGACCAGTCGGTTCCAGCAATCGGCGGTGATTAAACCAGTCCACCCATTCCACCGTCGCTAGTTCCACCGCTTCACGATTCAGCCGCCTGCTCTGGTTCACCTGACCGACATGGACACTCTCGGCAACCTGGTAGACGGACTTGGAATACGCTTGTGCATAGCGACTCTCCCAGCGATCACCACGAACTGTTCGGTTCGCAGAAGTGTGGTGATTACAGCATTCAAGCCGTTCGCTTCGCTCACTCGGGACCGGCTAAAGCCGGCCCCTTAACCAAACGTTAGGTCCCACAGGAGGATGAGACATGAGCGTGATGTTGAAGCGAGCTTATGAACCAGCGACCAAGGCCGATGGCGAGCGGATTCTCGTAGACAGGCTTTGGCCGCGTGGATTAGCCAAAGTCAAAGCAAAGATTGATCTATGGCTCAAAGACGTCGCTCCATCCACTGAACTCCGCCAGTGGTTCGGTCATGACCCGGAGAAATGGCCGGAATTCAAGAAACGGTACCGAGTCGAACTGAAAGGGAATCCTGCACTTTCGGAGCTTATGGCACTTTCGCGTCAAGGTGACATCACTCTCGTATACGCGGCCAAGGATCAGTTGCACAATGAAGCCGTGGTACTCAAACAAATTCTTGATCGCGGGACCTAACAGTCCGCAACATTCTTGGGGTCGTCTCAGAATTCGAAATTTAAAGCACGCTAAGGAATGCTCGATCCAACTGCGGCGCGGCTTGGCGGTTGGCGGTTATCGCTGGAAGCGGCGTTATGGTCGTTCTCGAAACTCGACAGTCTCGGAAGCTCGATACGAGAGCGGTTTTCGAGAATAGGATAGGCAAGGCCAGCACTGGCGCGGCCTGCTTTCTCACTCTGGCATCTCGAAAACGATCGTTTGCGAGCAAGGAAACCATGCCAACGGCTTAACGTACGATTTTTTCCGAATTCTGAAGCGACCCCTAGGACAGAAATTCACTGGCTAGACTTGATCCGGCTCAGGGGCGCCATGAGCCAGATCGGCGCAGGGTGCCGGAGTGGAATCCAGGGCGCTCGATCTGGCGAAACCGCCCCCGCGACGCATCCAAAACGCTCCCAGGCAATCCAAGCCGCTTTTGAGTCTAAAAATAACTCTATATAAATCAATTAGATAATTATTTATCTAGGTTTATCCAGAGGGATTTTTTGCTTTTTCCTATAATGGCATTATTTTATGCTTTAATTGATTTTGTAGGGAAATCCATAACCGAGGGTACCGCCATGAATATCAGGACACTGGCTTTGCTGCTTCTTGCACTGTGCGTTCAACCCGCCTGGAGCCAGACGGATGAGGGCCACGTCAAACCGGTCGGTTCGGAGGCTGCCGCACTCAGCACGCGTCTGGCGCTACGGGATCTGTGGGTGGAGCATATTTTCTGGGTGAGAAACTACGTGATCGCCAACCAGCAGGGTCAGCGCAAGCAGGCCGACACTGCTGGCACTGAGGTGGTGGCCAATGCCACTTCGATTGCCAATAGCCTCGCGCCCTTGTACGGCCAGCCGGCTGCAGACCAGTTGCTCAAGCTGCTGGCTGGGCACTGGGGCGCAGTGAAACACTACAGTGACGCCTCTGTAGCGAAGAATGCGGCAGGAAAGGACGCCGCCGTTGCCGAGCTGACGAGCAATGCCAAGGCTATCGCGAAGTTCCTGGCCACGGCCAATCCGAACTTGCCGGAAGACACGCTGGTCGCGATGCTCAGCGCTCACGGCGGGCACCATATCGTCCAGGTCGATCAGCTGGGCAAAAAGGACTACGTCGCTGAAGCCAGAACCTGGCAGGCCATGCGCGAACACATGCTTGGCTTCGCTGATACCTTGGCGGCAGCACTGGTCAAGCAGTTCCCGGACAAGTTCTGAGATGGGCCGGGGCGCCTAGGCGCCCCTCCTCCCTTTTTGGGTAGCTGGAAATGACGAGGTAGCAGAATGTTTCAGGGGATGGGTCGCACGCAGCAAGATCTTCTATCTGCATTGCTGTACCAACCGGCGGGTATGAGCATTGACGACCTGGCCAGCCACTTGGCGGTGACTCGCACAGCGATACGTCAGCATCTGGCCGCGCTGGAACGTGACGGTCTGATCCTTCGCGGGGTAACTCGACCAACCGGCCGTCGTCCCGAGCAGCTGTACCTGCTCTCGGCACGCGGCAAGGAACTCTTTCCCAGGCAATACCAGCTGCTGGCCGACCTGTTGATCGGTGAGGTCGCAGAAATCATCGGCCACGACAACCTAGTCCGATTGATGCGCAGCCTCGGCCGCAAGATGGCGGCCGGCATGGAGCAGCAGGCGGTGGCCGAGGAGCGGATCGTCAGCCACATGAATCAGGCCGGTTATGAGGCCGAGGTGTTTTTCCGCTCCTCTGGCGAGAAGGAAATAGTCGCGCACAACTGCGTTTTCCATCATCTGGCCAAGGCTCATCCGGAAGTCTGCGAGCTCGATCTGGCCCTGATCGGCGCCCTCGGCGAGGGCGAGGTGGAACACCTCGAATGCATGCTGCGTGGCGGCAATGTCTGTCGCTTCCAACTAACCGACACCAGCCCTACCGTCAGCGGCGGCCACTCCCTCAAGTAAGGTGCGCTGCGAGGATCTATCGATGCACGAACAACTGCCCAATCACTATCGCGAGATCTTGATCGGGGTGGGTGAAAACCCCGAGCGAGAAGGCCTGCTGGACACCCCAAAGCGTGCAGCCAAAGCCATGCAATACCTGTGTCACGGTTACCAGAAAAGTCTGGAAGAGGTGGTCAACGGCGCACTGTTCGCCTCGGACAACGACGAGATGGTAATCATCAAAGACGTCGAGTTGTATTCGCTGTGCGAACACCATCTGCTGCCCTTTATCGGTAAGGCCCACGTTGCCTACATCCCGACCGGCAAGGTGCTCGGCCTGTCGAAAGTCGCGCGGATCGTCGATATGTATGCGCGGCGCCTGCAGATTCAGGAGAGCCTGACCCGGCAAATCGCTGAGGCGATTCAGGAGGTCACTCGCGCCGCCGGGGTGGCGGTGGTGATCGAGGCCCAGCATATGTGCATGATGATGCGCGGGGTGGAGAAGCAGAATTCGGTGATGAACACCTCGGTGATGCTTGGCGCCTTCCGCGAGTCGGGCAGCACGCGTCAGGAATTCCTGCAGCTGATTGGGCGGGGCAAGTAAGCATGCCGCGACCGGCACCTGGAATGGCGCGGATTCTCGCCTAAATCGGTGTCCGGGATCAGTAAACCACTACAACAAGCGATTTTATCCACCTGGGTATCGGTGGACTTGCCCCCTATCAAACCGGACACCGGCACCCCGTTAAGTTGATGCCTTGGCCAAGTGCCTGAACTCCCGTGGTGAACGGTATTTCAGGGCGCTGTGGGGGTGCTGTTCATTGTAATGCTCGAAGGCAATTGCCAGGTTGCGCAGCGCCGTCTCTCGATTGGGCTTAGGCATGTGGGCGATGTAGACGCGGCATGGTCAGTCGTCCGTTCGTAGGTATTGGTGTAGAGTTTCGCGGCTAATGCCGTACTCGCGGGCGAGCTTCGCTTTCTGCACGCCGGTAGCGGCCCGACGCCGAAGCTCGACCACCTGTTCGGGCGACAGCGCTTTCTTGCGACCCCGGTAGGCCCCGCGCTGCTTGGCGAGTGCGATGCCTTCGCGCTGCCGCTCGCGAATCAAGGCCCGCTCAAATTCGGCGAATGCGCCCATCACCGACAGCATTAGGTTTGCCATCGGCGAATCCTCACCAGTGAAGGTCAGACTCTCCTTGACGAACTCGATGCGCATGCCGCTCCTGGTCAGCTTTTGCACTAGGCGGCGCAGATCGTCCAGGTTGCGGGCCAGGCGCGGCACCGATGCGTGCCAGTGTCCGAAAAATTTATTTTTGCGCCCCTAGGTTCTGTTGACGCATCAGCGTAACCACAGCAGAACAGCAGCGAAGGCTAGCATTGACCTGAAATGACAGGCTTTCTTCTCAAAACGTGTAGCGATCCGTCGGTAGTACTTCGGTTTGCTGAACAGGCACTCAACGGCGTGGCGCCCTTTATAGAGATACCAGTCACAAGAGCGTTGCTCGACACGGTTGGTCTTGGGAGGAATCACCGCTTGAATCTTGCATGCCTCTATCCGCCCTTCTGCACTCACTGGATCGCTACAACACCCTCTCTAGTCAGGGATTCAGAAGAGGACAAGGAGTCTGTTCCACCTGTTCCATAACGCTTTTTTACAGCACAAGCCGTCGATCTGTCAGTGAGCCAGAATCATCATGCGCATTGCACTCGAATCGCCTGATCAGTCCGAAGTCATAGATCTCATTGCGAAATTGGATCCGCGCCGCGTAGTAACCCGATCGGCTCACACTCAGTAAGCCTTGCTTGAGGAGTCCCGCTCGAATGCGCCGGTAATTCAGCCACCTCAGGAGCCGATGTTTCATCCGCTGGGTCTTGTCGAAGATGCAGTTGAAGAGACGCTCAGAGAAGAAACCCCAATATTGCTGGCTGACTTGCCGCAGCCAACAGAACATCACGGGCAAGCTGGTGTTTAGAAATAAACATATCGGTACATGGGCAAGTGAAACGCTATTTCGCTTGAACAGCAGAATCATCCCAAGGATGCACCATGCCCTCTACAATGGCGCTCCACTTTCTGCGCTGGGATGGCACATGGATATCGAGCTCGCCCGCACCTTTCTCGAAATCGTTCGCTGCGGCAGTTTCATCGCCGCAGCCGAGCGCTTGCACGTCACTCAGACCGCTATCACGGCGCGTGTCCAGAACCTCGAGAGCCAGCTCAACTGCAAGCTATTCGTGCGTAATCGTGCTGGAGCCAAACTCACGGCCAACGGCGAGGCCTTCGTCGTTTATGCCAACCAGATGGTGCAGACTTGGGAAGCCGCTCAGCGTGATCTGCCCCTACTGGATGGCTACCGCAACGTGTTGCACGTCGGTGGTGAAGTCAGCCTGTGCAACCCCCTGATGCTCAGTTGGGTGCGCAAATTACGCGAGCACATTCCTACCCACGCGATACGCGCGGAAATTGGTGACGGTCAAAGCCTGCTACGCCAACTCGAACTAGGGGTGCTGGATGCTGCACTGGTTTACCAGCCGGTCTACTGGCCAGGTCTGCAGGTCGAGCAACTGCTGGAGGAGAAACTGATCCAGATACGCTTGCCTTCCGCACCGGACCCTTACGTTTATATCGACTGGGGCGAAGACTTTCGCCGTCAGCATAACGCGGCTCTGCCGGACAAAGCCAAAGCCGCCCTCAGCTTCAACCTGGGACCACTGGCCCTGCAGTACATCCTCGAAAGTGGCGGCTCCGGCTATTTCCGAACCCGTGTGGTCCAGAGCTATCTCGACAGCGGGGTTCTGGAGCGGGTGACCAAGGCGCCAGAGTTCAGTTATCCCACCTACCTGGTCTATTCCCGCGACCGTGACTCGGCGATCCTGCAGCAAGCCTTCACGCTGTTGCGTGAGGCGGTCAAAGGCGACAGTGACTGGTCTCAGCGCTGGGACCCGCTGATATAGCCAGGATTGAGATTCAGCCCAAGTGCATGATCAGGTCCCGATGCAAGGCTGCAATCAAGTCGGTCTGGGTGACGATACCCACCAGCTCACCCTGCTCCAATACGGGCAGGCAATGAAGGCCCTGGCCGGACAATAGGGGAATCAGCTCGACCACGTGGGCGCGGCTGTCCACGCAGGTGACCGGGCTGCTCATCACTTGCTCCAGCAACACATCACGGCGTAGCCCTAAGCGGCCAAGCAGGTTGCGGCGCCCTGACCGGCGGGAATGCCCGATCAGGTCGATCAAGCTGACGATGCCCACCAGATGGCGCTCCTCGTCGAGAATCGGCAAGGTTTTCAGGTGATGGTGCTTGAGCATCCGCAAGGCCTGCTTGAGTGTGGTTTCCGGCGTCGCGCATTGCACATCGCGAGACATGATCTGACCGGCACGAATCTCCCCCATGCTACGGCGCAAGGCATGCTTCTCGGTGGCGCGGATGATCAGCTCGAGGTTCTCGCGGGTGACATCGACGAACTCGCCCATATCGGTCAGTGCCTGGTCCACGTCAGCAGATGTGATGCCGACACGCTGCTCCGGCGACGGATCGTGGGTATGGTGCAGATCGGTGGCGGGCGTCATATGCGATTTGGGGTAACGCACACGGGTCAAGTTGTTGTACAGCAACGCACAGCCGAGCAGACACAAGGCATTCAGCAGCACCGGGTACAGCAGCATGAAGCCCATGTTGACCATTGCCGGGCCGGCCAGGACCACACAGAGCGCCACGGCTCCGCCTGGAGGATGCAGGCAGCGCAACGGGCACATCAGTGCCAGGGAAATCCCGACCGCCAGGCTGGCGCTGCCCAGAGAACGGCCGAAAAAATGCACCATCAACAGGGCGACAACTGTTGCCGTGAGGTAACTCCCCACGATTGACCAGGGCTGGGCTAGCGCCCCGGAAGACACGGCGAACAGCAAAATCGCAGAAGCCCCCAGTGGCCCCATCAGATGCAGTGCTACCTCGCTGCCGAATACCTGACGACAGACCAACGCACTGAGCAGCACACCTAGGGCCGCACCGAACGCTGCGCGCAGCCATTCTTTGGGGCGAGTATTGAGTGCAGAGGGAACAAAACTAGCGAACCAGCTTGAGAACATAGGGCGATGCCGCATCTTGGAAGTCATGACAGGAAGGCGAAAAAAGGAGGGCTCACGCGGAGCAACCCGTGAGCCCTTAACCGTGCTGGGGAGCACGCGGAGGTTCCATTCCTGGAGAGAAAAATGTCTGCCCAGCGGAGCCTCGATCAGGCATCCAGGCGGTAACAATCCGGGTCGTAGGCAGCTTCGAGTGCGGGCGTCACCACCCGCTCGCAGAGCCGTCCGGTGGCGGCCGTCATGTTGCGGGCGGCCTCCAGGTCGTCCGCGAACGGCAGCAAGGCTGCCTGTTCGAGCTCGTGATCGCTTCGCTGCAGCAGGCAACTGTGGATGCCCGCGCAGAACGCAATGAACCCGAGAATGAACATCAGCGTTTGCATGCCGTTACCTCGCTCAGGCCACGGCAGGCACTGGCGCTTGCACGCCACGCTCGCCGGCTCGGATGGTGCGCCAGGTGTTATAGGCCATCAGCAGCATCCCGCTGGCGAAGGTCGCACCACCGAGCAGGCGCACGATATAGCCCGGGTGGCTGGCCTGCAGCGCCTCGACGAAGGAATAGGTCAGCGTGCCGTCGTCGTTGATCGCGCGCCACATCAGGCCTTGAGTGATGCCGTTGACCCACATCGAGGCGATGTACAGCACGGTGCCGATGGTGGCGAGCCAGAAGTGCGCGTTGATCAGGCCGACGCTGTGCATCTGCTCGCGACCATAGAGCTTGGGAATCATGTGGTAGAGCGTGCCGATGCTGATCATCGCCACCCAGCCCAGCGCGCCGGCGTGTACGTGGCCGATGGTCCAGTCGGTGTAGTGGGACAAGGCGTTGACCGTCTTGATCGCCATCATCGGCCCTTCGAACGTGGACATCCCGTAGAAGGCCAGCGACACCACCAGAAAGCGCAGGATCGGGTCGGTGCGCAACTTATGCCAGGCGCCGGACAGCGTCATCATGCCGTTGATCATGCCGCCCCAGCTCGGGGCCAGGAGGATGATCGACATTGCCATGCCGAGGGACTGCGCCCAGTCTGGTAGCGCGGTGTAGTGCAGGTGGTGCGGACCGGCCCAGATATACAGGGAGATGATCGCCCAGAAGTGCACGATGGACAGCCGGTAGGAATAGATCGGCCGCTCGGCCTGTTTCGGCACGAAGTAGTACATCATGCCGAGAAAGCCCACCGAGAGGATGAAACCCACCACACTGTGCCCATACCACCACTGAATCATGGCGTCGGTGGCGCCCGAATAGACCGAGTAGGACTTCATCAGACTAATCGGCACCACGGCGTGATTGATGATATGCACCATCGCCGTGACCACGATGAAGGCACCGTAGAACCAGTTGCCGACATAGATGTGCTTGACCTTGCGCCGCGCGATCGTGCCGAAGAACAGGTAGGCGTAGGCCACCCAGACGATGGTGACCCACAGGGCGATCGGCCACTCCATCTCGGCGTACTCCTTTGAGGTCGTGTAGCCCAGTGGATAGCTGATCAGCATGGCGACGATGGCCGCCTGCCAGCCCCAGAACACGAACTTCGCCAGCGAGTCGGAGATCAGCCGCACGCGACTGGTGCGCTGCACCACGTAGAAGGAGGTGGCGAACAGCGCGCCGCCGCCGAAGGCGAAGATCACCAGATTGGTATGGATGGGGCGGATGCGGCCGAAGGTGATCCAGGGCAAGTCAAAGTTCAACGCCGGCCAGACCAACTGGGCGGCGATGAACACGCCCATGCCCATGCCGAGAATGCCCCAGAACAGGGTCATCAGGGTGAACTGGCGGACCACATCGTAGTTGTAGGTAGAGTTTGTATCAGGGGGGATAGCACTGGCCATAGAAGTTCCGTTGCACCGAAGGAATCGCAGATCTGATCCCCCCACCGCATTCCGAACCGACAGACTCCCTCTTCGTGGGGACTAGGTATCAACGGGACTGAGCACGTCCGCTACGCTATGTGAGGCGGACCTAGGTGGCAGGACCGGGCTAGTCTGCCGCCCAACTTAACTCGTAACAAACTAATAATAATGAACTATAAGTGCATTTATTTTGATTTAAAAAGAGTTACCACTCTCGGCACCTCACCCAAGAGCCTGTTTCCATCTTCGTCTGGATGGGTTTGAACAATTCGACCGCATTGAAACAGCTGGAGAGCAATGAGAGCGCCGCACGGTCTCAGAAACTCAGCAAATAAAAATCAAAATCAATGATCTATACGTACATTAAATTTCATTTTTTATCATTCAATACCCGTGGATACCATTGGTTGGTTATCTAATCCTCAACAGCCCCTCTACCAGTCTGTCCTCTGGAGGAACCGACCATGACTCACCCAGCTTTCCACACTCCTTTGATCGACCTGTTAGATTGCGATCTGCCAATCATTGCCGCCGGCATGGGCGGCGTCGCACGACATGAACTCGCTGCCGCGGTCAGCAATGCCGGAGGTTTTGGTTGTCTAGGCATGGTGCGTGAACCAGCCGAGCGTATTCGCGCCGAGGTAGAAGCCTATCGCCGTTTGAGCGACCGGCCGTTTGCGGTCAATCTCATTCCCGCGGCTACGGAGCCACGATTACTCGAAGCTCAGGTACGAACCTGTTTGCAGCTGCAGGTGCCGACCATGGCCTTGTTCTGGGATGTCGATGTAGCCTTGATCCGCCGACTCAAGGCCGCGGGCATCCTGCTGCTGCAACAAATCGGCAATCGTGCTCACGCAGAAGAAGCGCTGCTGGCGGGCGCCGACATCCTGATCGCCCAAGGTTACGAAGCCGGCGGGCACCTATGGGGTACCACCGGCAGCTTCGCCCTGCTCCCGGAAATCGTGGCGATGAGCACGGTGCCAGTAGTGGCCTGCGGAGGCATTGCCAGTGGTGCGGCATTAGTCGCCGCCTTGGCGCTGGGCGCCCAGGGCGTCAGTTGCGGTTCGGCCTTCCTCACCACCCACGAAGCCAACGCCCACGACTATCACAAGCGACAACTGCTCCAGGCGAGCGCTTGCGAGACTGTGGTTAGCGAACGCTTTTTTCGTAACTGGCCAATGAGCGCCCCCGTGCGAGTGCTGCCCAATGCCGTGACTCGCGGCCAGCACGATGCACTGTATGCCACACGCAGCAGCCCGATCATCGGTGAGCAGGACGGCATGCCGATTCATCTGTTCTCCACCGATTCACCCCTGCGCGATGCGCGCGGAGAACTGGCAGATATGCCGATCTACGCTGGCCAGTCTTGCGGGCAAATCCAGCAAGTCTGCAGTGCGGCTGAACGAGTTGCACAACTGATGGATCAGGCCCGCGACACTCTTGAGCGCCTTTCATGCACACGCCCTGAAGGCCCAACGACACCGAGCGCGCCAGACTATAAACAAAGCGCCACACCTACCCTCGTCGAAGCCTTAAATGAGCTGCTGAGTGCGGAACGGGCCGGCGCCCGCGTAGCCGCAGCGAGCCTGAAAGAAACCGGTAATAGCCGGCAGCGCACTCTGCTATCGCGGATTCACCAAGGCGAAGCAGACAGTTGCCGACGCCTGCGACATTGCCTCGAGCACCTAGGGGCTGAACCGACACGTGAGCTTGGCGCCTTCCATGGCAAAGCCATGGCCATCAATGATCTCGAGGAACGCCTGGCATTCATCGACAAAGGCCAGCGCTGGGTGATCCGCAAAATAACCGAACTGTTGGCGGACACACTCGACGTCAAGGTTCGCCATGAACTGGAAGAGGTCCTGAAGACACACAAGCTCAACAGCGATGAACTTGCCTCGGGCACAGGTAACATTCAATAGGAAAGGAAAGGCCCATGTCCGCTGAAGTATCTGCCCCCCCTCTACTCCCACGCACAGCAAGCCCTCACGTGCACTCCGCCTGGCGGAAGTCCGGTTGGAAAATGCCGGTGTGGAACTCAACGGCAACGATCCCTGGGATCTGCAACTCAACGCGCCCGATGTACCTGAACAAGCATTGGCATACGGCAACCGCGGCTTGGCCCCGTTGCGCGAACTACAGAGTGGCCCGGGTCACAGAGCCCAACCAAGGCCGAATATACGAATGCAACCGCACTGACGACGGGGTTGGAAAAGCATTACTCACCGCTTGTGGGGAGAGTCCATATACGCTTTGTTAGGTCGCGCCCCTGCCGCACCCAAACAGCATCTGGCGGGCACAAGGCCCGCATCAAGAGCTTCCCAACTCAATCACGTATCCGTCTGGGTCGGTGAAATACGCATACGGAAGGCCGGGCGCATGATCGCCCCGGCTTAGGAGTCTTCCGCCCGCCCGCTCGACTTGCCGGACGCTCTCTTCGAACTGGTCCTGTCCGGCCAGGGCGAAGCCGAAATGCGAGACACCCCCCGCCCCAATCGGCTGATCCGTATCGACCTCGCACAACGTGATCGTGTCGTTGCCGCCTGGCGAGCCAAGGAAAACCATCCGCCGGCCATCCCAGAACCTGACTTCGAGTCCAAAAGCCGCTTGGTAGAATCTAAGCGAGCGTTGAATATCGCTGACGTTCAGGTTGATGTGGTTAAGCCCACGCGATTTGATCATCGGTTTTGCCTCCAGCGAGGAATGCTTCCATGGCTCTCGGCGGCGACGCGAGTACCCGTCGACCCGCCCACTCCATTCGAACTCGCGCGGCCTAACGTCAAAGCTAAAGGGCGCCGGCGCTCCCAAGCTCAGGTTATGTGCAGGACTGTCACCGGCGTCCCTGTTGAGTGTTATGCGCTTGTGTACCCAAGAGCTTCGATGAGAAGGAATTTACCTCTAACAAAAATGCCGTTGCCCCTTGCAAGCTCATTGGCAAATACCATGGTCTGTATGCGGTCGAATCACCGGCCACTGCTGAGCACTACCTTGGACGAGTTCATTGCACCTTCACCTTCCATAATCATCAGTGTGGCCGCTGTCGCAGGCTGCTTTGATTGCGCGGAAATAACGGTGCGGAGGGGGCCGATAACCGTGCTATTGGCAGCTCCGGCCGGGTTGGTTTTGAAGCTTGCCAGAGGGCGGTCTTGTCCGCTCATATACAAGCTATAGAGTGTTTGCGGCTTGAGTTTGAACAGCGACACTTCCAGCGAGTCGACTACCCCCAGATTGCGCGCGACCACAAAGCCCTTGCCGTCACCCGTAGAGGCTTTGAGCGCGACGTTAAGCGGTTCGTCATTCACCCGCGCAACCAGATTAGCGGTGCCATCGCCCGTGGATACCGCGTTGGAGACGTACACCAAGGCCTGTGGCGCTTGACCGGCGGGGACACGGGCAATGACCTGGTCGTTCGCCGTGTCAATCACATCAACGGCGTCACCATTCTCCAAGCCCACGTACATCCGCGTACCGTCGTCCGAGGGCCAGATGCCGTGTGGCAGCGCGCCCACTGTAATTGAAGTGAGCAGCTTAGGCGTGTCATCCATGGAGTAGACCTTGACGAGGTTATCGCCCCCTAAGGTGACGTAAGCCCGTGTGCCTTGCGCTGTCTTGGCGAAGCCGATGTGGTTGGTGATGAATCCGGTGTCAAATACGCTTTTTACTTCCAGAGACTCAAGATCAATACGCGTTACCTTGCCCACGTCCTTGTGCGTCATCCACAATTCTTTTGCGTTCGGTGTGAACTGCAAAAAGGGCGAGAACGGGCTGACCACCGGAATACGCTTGATAACTTTATGGGTCGCGACATCAATCACGTCCACTTCAGCAGTGAAGCTGTGCACGACGAAGGCGAGTTTGCCATTCGGGTGAAAGAGCACCATGCCTGGCCCCGCCGCCGTTTCGATACGGCGGGTTTCTTTAAACGTGGTCGGGTCGATCACCGAGATGTAATTCTCTCCCCGAACAACCACCCACACTTCTTTGCCATCGGCACTGAAGAACCCTTCATGGGGTGAGCGGCCAACATAAGTGATGCCTTTGACCTTGTTGGTGGCAGTGTCGATAAACGCCACCGAGTTGGAGCCATTGGAGATCGCGATCAAGGTTTTATGGTCAGGCGAGAAACCTAAGCCATGTACATTTATTTCACCTTTATAAAGGGGTGAAAGGATGTCTGGGCGTTGGTTGCCGAGGCGAATTTGACCCAGCAGCGTATTGCTCGCGGGGTTGATCACCGACACCGTATTGGTATTTTGATCCGCGGTGTAGACCCGGTCTGTAGGGCTGGGTGCCGCGAGCGCGAGGTGAGTGCCTAGCGTGAATGTCAGGCTTAGCGCGACAGCGCTTAAGGGCGTTTTCATTACGTTCTCCATCTGCTTAATCAGCTTAATCAGCTTATTGGCCTAGTGTTGAGTGTGTGCCGGTTGCGCGACGAAGCGCTTTTGCCAGGCTTGCATCACTCGAATTTCGTTCTCTTGCTCGGTAATGATCGCCTGGGCCAGATTGCGCAGTTCCGGATCCTCGCTGCTCAGTAACAGCGCCTTGGCCATATTCACGGCGCCCATGTGATGAGGAATCATCATGCTGACAAAGTCGTGCTCCGGAGAGCCGTTCATGGGGGCGGCACGCATGTCGTGGTCCATCACCGCCATGGCATCGTCCATCAGTTGGCTAAAGGGCTTGGCCGTACTGGCCACAAACGGTGCGGGCGCAGTACCCGTTACGGCTACATGTGAGTGAGGTGCGTCTTGTGCGTAACTTGGCATGCCACCTAGCAATACCAGCGCAGTCAATACAGCACCGCATAGCGGGCCACAGTGCTGCTGGAGCAAGGGTTTAGTCGCGATTATTAATTTTTTCATCGCCAGGCATTCACCTTTTCTCAAGTTGTTCATAGACGGCGGTAGCGACTCGCACGAGCTCACCCTTATCGATACCGGCCGAGAGCGCATAACCAAACTGACCATCAATCCAGTAGAAGACATTCACCGGGCCCTCTTGGGCGAAGTGAAAACCAGTGTCCTGGTTGGTGCTGTTTTCAGTTGAGACGTAGAGGGTCAGCCGCTGGCCGGTGATGTCGTGATACATAAACTGCGCAACGGGTCCGCTGTTACCCGGCAACAAACGGCCACCGATCAGTTCGTACCCCAACGCGCCCAATGTCGGCGGGCGGATCTTGGCTTTCAGGCGCTTGGATAACCACTCCACCAACTGTTCTTCCTGGTCCGCGCCGATTTCAACCGGACGGCGCACATCGGGGCTGTACACCACATGGGCAATTGCCGCTTGTCTGGACAAACTCGCAGGCTGCTCGCTCGCGAACGGCTGGATGTATGAATGCTGCACCAGGGGCTCAGGCCGCGACTGCACTTCCCCGCGTATGAGCCAACCCGACCAGCCCCCGACAAAGGCCATGACGAGACCGGCCGCTAGGCTTTGCCACGGCCAATGCTGTGTTTGGCGACGCGACGGCTCTTTGCCGGCAGCATCAAGGAGCCGCTTCGGCATGGGCTCATTCAGCACAGGGCTAAACAACGCGTTGAGGGCACGATTCTGTTCTTGATAGCTGCGCACACGTTCAGCCGCTTGCGGGTTGGCGGCCAGGTACTCGGCCATCTCAACCTGCCGAGAAGCCGGCCAAACCCCGTCAACGTAAGCGTGCAGGTCATGTTCGGTGATTGTAGGTCGGTTCATTTCACCACCTTGAATGTTGCGCTCAGCTCGCGACCTTCGAGCAGAGCGCGGAGCTTTTCCCGGCCCCGCGCAAGGCGCGACATCACCGTACCAATGGGAATATCAAGGGTTGTAGCCACTTGCTCGTAGGTCATTTCTTTAAGCGCCACCAACAGCAGGATTTCACGTTGATCGTCGGGCAAACGCTGCAACATCGCTTGAAGGTCACGCACCTCCAGGCTGTCAGCCTGAGTGGCACGCGTGGGCACGTTGAAATCTTCATCGCTGGTTAAAGACGTGGTCATGATGACGGGCTTACGCCTTTGGTCGATGTGCATGTTGTGCATGATGCTGAACAACCAGCTGCGCATATTCGTGCCACGTCGCCACAAGGCGAATTTGCTCCACGCACGCTCAAGGGTGTCTTGCACCAAGTCGTCAGCCGCAGCGGAGTCACGCACCAACGCTCGTGCGTAACGACGCAAGCGCGGTATGCAGGCCAGCATTTCTTCGCTGTTAGGGCTCATCGACAGTATCCGCAGGTATCAGGGGCAGCATGACGTAATGTCTGTGCAAGACCTGACCCTCATCGGAACAGGCCTCGCACGCGCTGGCGTAATCAATAAGCACTGGGCGCTGGACTCACTGGGACAATCTGCCAAGTTTCGTTGGCGATCTTGTCTTCGCGATAGGTCAGCACATAGCGCACGTTGATCAGTTGTGTACCGGTGAACTGCACATTGGCTGTCACCGTCGCGCCTTTTGGGTTGGCAGACTCCTGCAGTGTGTCCATGCTGACCTTGAGCGGGCCTTGAGCCTTGCTGAACTTGTCCCATACGCTGCGAATGTCGCTCGCACCGCGGTAAGTGCCATCCAGCGGACCGCCGACCCAATTTAATTGGGCGTTGTCGGCATAGTCAGCCATGACCTGAGCAACATCACCCTTGCCAATGGCCTGGAAGTGCAATGTGGCATCTTCGCTAGGTTGCGCCGCTAACACGGCATGGCTGAAGCCAAGTGCGGCACAGAGAGTCAAGGCGCCAGTAAGTTGCTTGTACATGGTGTGTCCTCCAAAGGGTCATGCCTTATCAATCAGGTTGAGCTATTTAGGTATACGAGAGCGGCGGAATGTTTATTCCGCCAGGCTGAGCAGAAATCCTTAAAGTGAATCCCCCGGATTTTCTAGACACTCTCCAGGCTTGTGAAATACCGCTCTGAGGTCGTCCCGGTTTTCCGACAGTTCTAAACTAGAGTTCGGCCGATTTGAGGGCCTGTTTCTGACCTCCTTGGGTGAACTCACTGGGGGGCAGATTGCCCAATGAGCTGCGCGGACGGAAATCGTTGTAGTCCTGGCGCCATGCTTCGATCCGAATCTGCGCATCCTCGACCGACACGAACTCGTGGGCATTCAGGCACTCATCCCACAGTCTGCCGTTAAAAGACTCGATAAACCCGTTGTCCGTGGGCTTTCCAGGGCGGCTAAAGTCCAGCTGGATGCCCTGCTGCCAGGCCCATTCGTCGAAGGTCTTGGCGGTGAATTCGGTGCCGTTATCGAGGGTAATTGTCTGCGGCAAAGACCCGGTCTGGGACAGTGCTTGCAAGGCGTCCACTACGCTCCGGCCGGTGAGCGAAAAACTGGTCTCCAGCAACACACTCTAGCGACTCCATTTATCGATCACCGTCAGCACCCGGAACTTGCGCCCGTTCTGCAACTGGTCGTGGACGAAGTCCATGCTCCAGGACTGGTTGGCGTGTGTCGGTGCCGGTACTGGCCCGCGAGGTAGGCTGATCCGCTTGCGCCGTCGACTGCGCCTGCGCACCTGCAAGTCTTCCAGGCGATAGAGGCGATGCACCTTGTGCCGACCGGCTTGCCAGCCCTCACGACGCAGCAGGATGTGGATACGGGCGTAGCCAAAGCGTGGACGGCTGTGCGCCAGCTCGCGGATACGCTGACGGAGGGCGCTGTAATCCTTGGCCACGCTCTTGTAGTAACAAGTGGCCCGATGTAGCCGGGCCAGCCGTCAGGCGCGCTTTCGGCTGATCTGGAAGCGCTCGTGAATCCACTGGGCCAGCTCGCGTCGGCGAGCCGTCCTCAGATCTTTTTTTTGATCACTTCCTGGAGGATATGGCGATCCAGAGTCAGGTCGGCCACCAGCTGCTTGAGCCGCGTGTTTTCGTCCCTGAGTTGGCGAAGCTCCCGTAGCTCCAGCACACCGAGGTTGGTGTACTTCTTCCACACATAGAAGGTGGCCTCGGCCACCCCGAGCTGCCGGCAGACCTCCGCCACCGGCATGCCGACCTCGGCTTGGCGCAAGGCAAAAGTGATCTGTTCTTCAGTGAATCTCGACTTTTTCATCGCCGCTCTCCTGCTGGGAAAGCAGCCATCGCCGCGACCGTACTCTAGTTATGCGCTGTGCTGGAATTTCGGGACAACGTCGGCTCGTCGGAATAATTCGTCTGCGTTCTTGCATGCGGGGGGTCGCCTGCTTAACTCTGAACCCCAGGTCAACTAGTGACCATTTGGTCACAATGACCATCTAAGCGCGCTCGCGCTGTTGTTGTTTGTCTGTGCTGCCTGGTTGAATCGGGGAAATCCCTTGCTTTGACGCCCGAAATTCACCCGAACAACCTCCGTAACAAATTGAAAGTAAATAAGTTATTAATTTATTCGCCTGGCACTCGACTGTCAGGTGCAGGCGTTCTGCTGTCTACCATATGGCCTGCGAACAGCCGCTCACGCTGTCCGCTGAGCCCAACTTGTGCCAGAAGGCTAACGACATGAAGCCAGAAACTGCCATCGTCGAGATTCACAAGAAGTACCAGGTTTATACCGAACGCTATCTCAACGACGCCGCTGACAAGACCATCATTCTGGTCAACGGCTCGCTGGCAACCACCGCATCCTTCGCCCAAACGGTGCGTTACCTGCAACCGCGGTTCAATGTGGTTCTCTACGACCAGCCCTACGCCGGCCAGTCGCGACTGCACAACCGCCACGACCAGCCGATCCGCAAGGAAGACGAGGCAGAGATACTGCTGGAGTTGATCGAACACTTCTGCGCCGACCATGTGCTGTCCTTCTCCTGGGGCGGCGCGGCTACCCTGCTGGCGCTGGCCCAGCGGCCGCGACGGATCGAGAAGGCGGTGATCAATTCATTCGCAGCGCGGATCAATACGCCGATGCGCGACTACCTGGAGAGCGGCCTGAACTTTCTCCAGGCCTGCGACCGCTGCAACGTCGGCCGCTTGGTCAACACCACCATCGGCAAACACCTGCCGTCGCTATTCAAGCGCTTCAACTACCGCCATGTCAGCAGCCTGGCCGAGCACGAATACCTGCAGCTGCACTTTCATATCCGCGAGGTGCTGACGCAGGATACCCAGTGCTACGTCGCCTGCGCCGAGGCCATAGATATCCCGCTGCTGTTCGTCAACGGCGAGTGGGACGAGTACACCACGGCGAGAGACGCCCGCCTTTTCGCCGACCATGTCCGTCGGTGCCAGTTCCGCACCATCAAGAACGCCGGGCACTTCCTCGATATGGAACACAAGGCGGCCTGGCACGACACCCAGCAGGCCCTACTCGGCTTTCTGCAGCCGGTTTCCAGCCTGGCCAAGCCGAAGCACGCGCGGCCCTGGACAGCCGACACCGCTGCGCAGACCGCATAGTCACAGCGCGGCGCATGGCCACTTGTCCCATCAGAGAGGGCGTGTCTCTGGGTTGATTCTTGGCGCGGCAGTTTGGATTCATCTCCAACGCGCCTTGGCGCAAGCCCTTTCTGTTTGGCTCTATGACGGTATGACGACGGAGTGTGCTCCATGCGAGAGAAACCAGCGGCGGGCTCTTTGCCCGTACCCTCGTCTTTCATGACTGCCGAACAAGGCGCCATGGTCGGCCTGCGCGGCCGCAATCTGTTCTCCGCGCTGCGCACCCAGCCTGTTCAAGGGCATCGGCCACCTGCTCGTCGGACAAGGCGCTAAGCATGCGGTCGCGGCCGATAGGTTTATGGTCAATTATGCTCGCGACCATAATTTATACCCTCAAGCATAATTGCCAATAATTGCTGCTTGGGGAAAGCATCGACTGCCTGGGAGACCGCCTAGTGGTGCTGGATAAAGGACGAGTGGTCGAGAGCAGCAACCACGGGGGATTGCTGGGACTTGGTGGCCTTTACATGCGGCCCTGGCAACACCAAACAGGGGGCGTTCGTCGGGGTGGAGTGAACTTCACTTTCATCGACGGTCACATGAAGTCCTTGTTAAGCGAACTCCAGCAGAGGAACAGCCTTATGAAATTGGCCTCGGTTGTCAGCGCCGTGATTTCCAGTCTCGCGCCCAGTGTATTCGCCCAGGATGGCCTGCATGAACCCGGCGCGAGAATCTCCGCCGTGGACTACCACTACGGGATGGAAATCGATGTGCAGAAGGTGCTGCAACGCACCGACACGTCCCAGAAGACCGGCGTGGTACCGGTGACCCTGGTCTACGAGGACAGCGAGGGCGAGATGCACAAGATCCGCTTCCTCGAGTGGGGCGGGAGCACAGCCAGCACCACCAGCATTGCCTGATCAGGCCTGTCGATAGGGGTGTAGGCCACGGGCCTCCCCGGCGTGCGCCTGCACCCCTCGCCCCTGTCGCACGAACTCTCCCACCGCCGAGCGCAGGCCGGGGTGGGCCAGCCAATGCCCGGAGAGGGTGATCACCGACTTGAAGCCACAGATCAGCTTGTGCTCGCCCTGGGCACCGGCGTCGAAGCGCTGCAGGCCATCGCCGATCGCATGCTCGGTCCCCTGGTAGAAGCAGGTCGCGAAATGCAATCCGTACTTGGTGGTGCCCTTATCGGTATCCTCGGAATGACGGGTATGCCGATCAGCTCTGATGACCGCGATACCGAATCTGCCCCCAGCGATAACTTTATAGCCCGCCACCTGATCGCGGATTTTGAGCACCGTGGTGGAGGAGTTCGCGTGCCGTGCGGCGGCTCGAATGCCCATGTTGGCGCCCAGCAGTTCCCGAACGCACTTGTGCAGATCCTCGTCCATCGGCCTGCCCGTGTAATCCCGCTGAGATGAGGTGCATTTCGGCACAAGGACTGAGCCAAAAAACCCATACAAACAATCTTTAAAATCAAATAATTACAGAACGAATGTCCTAATTTCCCCCTTATCTCGGCACGCCCCCATCAGGGAGCACTCGTTCGATCTGATAGCGAACCTCCTTTTCGCCGACGCTGTAGGTCAGAGTCGCCTGCTTATGCGTTGCTACCTGCTCGGCGTCGGCTGCGGAGGTATCCGTCTGGGCGAAAGCTTGGCTGAGCATATGGTGGCAGTTCCTATTACCCCCATGCTTGAAATGGTTGTTGTTGGGTCGCCCGAATACTTTAAACGCCACGAGCTACCCGGAACGCCAGCCGATCTGGTACACCACAACTGCCTTAGCTACCGGAATACCACCAGCGGAGCGATATACCACTGGGAGTTCTCATCACCGGAAATTGAGGGGCACACCTTTGTGGTGGAACCGCAAGGCACACTCACCACAAATGACGATGACGGCATGATCCGTGCGGCGCTCCAGGGCTTAGGACTAATCCAGCACATGGACTTCGCCTTGCATTCGCACCTGAACGAAGGCTTGCTGGTGCGCGTATTGCGATCATGGAGCAAGCCGTTTCCGGGCTTTTACCTCTATGTGCCGACACGTGAGCAAATGCCGGCGAAGGTCCGGGCATTGATGGACTTTTTACTGGAGAAGCGAGCACAAGTGGACACCGGACCAAAGGGATAGCGGTTGCGGTCTCGGCCGCTCGATCTGATCAAACACTTCGCACAGTGGGCCTGTGCGGACCATTTGGGAGGAAAAACCCAAAGGAAAAGCCGCGGGCCTTGAATAATCCGAATTCTCAATAATTTAAAACGGTGGATGTGAAGCGCAACAAATGGCCCTGAGATCGTTAGCCATCCGACGTGACGACGCTGAAAATTGTTGCTCTTCGTCTATAAGGCTTTAGCAACAAAACGCCGATTTTTGCTTAGGCAACATGTTAATCCAGGAAAACCATCTAAGAATTTGAAATTCATAAGAAAAATAATAGCAACACTTCCCGGCCCAACCCGTTTTAGGAAGCCTTGGTATTCGCTCAGGAGTATTCCCCGGGCGATTCTGGCTACTGGAAAGGATTCGCCGCAGCTGGGCTGGCAGGCGTCCTCATCCTTCGGATCGCTCCGTCAGACCAGCAACGGCTCCATACCACCGGCAATAGAAATTACCGGAGCAGTCACTCGAGCACCTCAAGCACTGTGAGGTCTGCAATATCTGCGTAGTACGGATCGCTGCCATCGACGTCCTGCAAGAGCAACCCCGTTTCGATGCCATGCTCGATGCTGCCCAGATGGACTGCCAGAACAATAGACACGGTAATCGAAGACTCAGGAGCAAATGGATAGCCGTCCATATTACACGCATGGACGATCTGAGCATTGCGGATGCGTTTACCCATGAGGGCCAAGGGATGAAGCAACGATTTACCACGAATCGAACATGATACCTTTTCAAGTTCAGGCAGCTTTAGCAGCTTTAGCAGCGCCTGGGGAAAAGCACTAAAGCCAGTAACCGCAATGGACGGGATAGAATCTGCATTAGCTATTTCGCTCTCCTTATCAGATCGTTATTGGTAGCCGTCCTGGAGAGCGGCAACTCTCCAAGGCGGCATCTAGCCCACCACTGGGCTGGATTCACTGCAGCACCGCCGCTGCGCTCTGAACCGAGCCGCTTAGCGACGACGCCATACAAAAGAGAGCGGCAACTCCCCTTCCCCGCACCTAGCCTATCAATCAACCCAACCCCTGCGTGGCGCCCATCGACAAGGGGCCCTTTGATGCGGTCAAGGCGCAGCCGGGCTGCTTCGGCACCTTCGCCGGCCTGAAGACCAACGAGTATGCCCAGGTCCTGAATGGCGAGGGTCAGACAATCGGTGGCCTGTATGCCGTGGGTACCGACATGGCCAGCATCATGGGCGGCCACTACCCGGCCGGCGGCATCAACCTCGGGCCGGCTGTGACCTTCGGCTATGTCGCAGCTCGCCATATCGCCGGGGCGACGGCTTACGAATAAGCGCCGGGGTGTCCGGATGCGCCTTCAGCACCCCGGGCACCCGCCTGAACAATACGATGGGAGCTAGCGACCTGAGCGGTTGATTCGTTTACCTATTGCGGTCCCTGTACCACGCGCTCTGTAGGCTGGGTGGAGCGAAACCCAGCGGGGTATGAGGTATGAGCTGGGTTTCGCTTCGCTCTACCCAGCCTACGGTCTACAGAGCGCGCCTACAAAGAATTGAATTGTTGCAGCCAGGCTTCAGCCTAGGGACTCCACACCCAACTCATCCCACACTTCCTCGGCCAGGTGGAAGGTGGCGTTGGCCGCCGGAATGCCGCAGTAGATTGCGCTCTGCATCAGCACTTCCTTGATCTCGTCGCGGGTCACGCCGTTGTTCTTCGCCGCGCGCAGGTGCAGCTTCAGTTCGCCTTCGCGGTTCATGCCGATCAGCATGGCGATGGTGATCAGGCTGCGGGTATGTCGCGGCAGGCCGGGACGGGTCCAGATATCGCCCCAGGCATGCCGGGTGATCATTTCCTGGAATTCGGAATTGAACGGCGTCAGATGCTCCAGGCTGCGATCGACATGAGCATCGCCGAGCACCGCGCGGCGCACCTGCATGCCGGCTTCGTAACGTTCTTTCTCATCCATTTGGATGGCTCCATCGCTGCTAAGCCCTTTCCTTTCAGGAAAAGGGCTCGGGAAAGTAAATCGCTCTGCTATTGCGCAACTGTCTGAGAACAACGCCGCCCCCGACAAACAGTTGCAGTCAGGCGCTCAGGAAATCCAGCACACGCTGGCTGAATACTGCACCGGCTTCAACGTTGGACAGATGCGCCGCATGAAACTCGACCATCTCGGCGCCATGGATGCGCTCGAGCATGAAACGGCCATCCGCCGGGGTAGTCACCGCATCCTGGGCGCCACAAACGACCAGAGTCGGCACTTGGATGGAGGCGATCTGCTCGCGGAAATCCGCATCACGTACCGCCGCGCAATTGGCTGCATAGCCTTGCGGCGAAGTGGCCGCCAGCATCTCGGTGACCACCTTGACTTTGGCCGGTTCGGCCACGGCGAATTCCGCAGTGAACCAGCGCGCGATGGAGGCATCGCGCAGCGCCAGCATGGCCGCAGGACCGTCGCGCAGCACGGTTTCGATCCGTGGGTTCCACACCTCGGGGCCAGCGATCTTCGCCGCGGTGTTACACAGCACCACGCGCTGCAGGCGCTCGGGTGCATTGATCGCCAGCCACTGGCCGATCAGCCCACCCATGGACAGGCCGCAGTAACTGGCACGCGGGATATCCAACGCATCCAGCAGGGCCAGCACATCATGGCCCAGTTGCTCGATGCTGTAAGGCCCCTCGGTCACCAGCGATTTGCCATGGCCACGGGTGTCGTAGCGCAGCACGCGGAAATGCCGGGTAAAAGCCGGGATCTGTTCATCCCACATGCAGAGGTCGGTGCCCAGGGAGTTGGACAGCAGCAGAACCGGCGCAGCGGCCGGACCTTCGAGCAGGTAGTTCAGTTCGCCATCGGCGAGTTGTACGACAGGCACGGGAATCTCCTAATGCGAGAAAGCTTGATGATCGGCCAGAGCACGCTCGACCCAGCGACGCGCCTGGCCAAGGTACTGGGTCGGGTCGAGTAAACGATCCAGCTCGACGGCTGAAAGTTCGGCGGTGACTTGCGGCTCCTCACCGAGCACCAGACGCAGATGGGCGCCCTCCTGCACTGCCCGACGGCAGCATTGTTCGATCAAGTGGTGGGCGGCATCGCGACCGATACGCTGGGCCAGGGCGATGCTCACCGCCTCGGCCAGCACCAGCCCCTGGGTCAGGTCGAGGTTGGCACGCATGCGCTCGACATCTACCTCCAGCCTTGGCACCACCAGTAGTGCCTGCTGCAAGGCACCGGATACCAGGCAACACAGCTCCGGCAGGGTTTCCCATTCGGCATGCCAGAGGCCGAGGCTGCGCTCGTGCTCCTGCGGCATGGCGCTGAACATGATCGACACCAGCCCCGGCGCACGGGTCGCGGCGCCGATCAGTACGGCAGCGCTCACCGGGTTGCGCTTGTGTGGCATGGTCGAGGAACCACCCTTGCCCGGCGCGGCGGGTTCGAACACTTCGCCGGCCTCGGTCTGCATCAGCAGGCTGAGGTCGCGCCCGAGCTTGCCCAGGCTGCCGGCGACCATGCCCAGCAGGCTGGCGAACTCCACCAGACGATCGCGCTGGGTATGCCAAGGCTGCTCAGGCAGGCTCAATTGCAGTTCTTGCGCCAGGGCCTCGGCCACCGGAAAAGCCAGGTCGCCGAGCGCGGCAAGGCTGCCGGAGGCACCGCCGAACTGCAGGCACAGCAGGCGCGGCTTGAGTTCCACGAGGCGCTGACGATGTCGGGTGACAGCCCCGAGCCAGCCAGCAATCTTCATACCGAGGGTCACCGGCGTGGCATGTTGCAGCCAGGTGCGCCCGACGAGGGGGGTGTCGGTGTGGCGCTGGGCCTGTGCGGCCAGGGCATCGGCGAGGCTGGCGAGATCGCTTTCCAGCAGGGCGATGGCCGCACGCAGTTGGAGCACCAAGCCACTGTCCATGGCGTCCTGACTGGTAGCGCCGAGATGCACGAAGCGCTCGGCCTCGACACTGCGCGCGGCAATCAGGCTGCCCAGCGCCTTGACCAGCGGAATGGCGGAGTTACCGGCACTGGTGATGGCGCCTGCCAGCGCCGCAAAGTCATACAGTTCGGCCTTACAGGCGGCTTCGATGGCCGGCACGGCGTTCTGCGGAATCAGTCCCACGCTCGCTTCGGCGCGGGCCAGAGCAGCTTCGAAATCGAGCATGCCCTGCACCCGGCCATGGTCGGAAAAGATCGCGCGCATGGCAGGCTGGGTGAAATAAGCATCGAAGAGTTGGTTGCGTGGCCTGTTCAAGCCAGTGCTCCAGAAATCAAGTAAGTGGGTTCTGTTATAGATGCAGCGTGGCACTTGCGGCCAGCCCTGCTTTTGTATGAACAGGTTTGCAAGAACAGGCTCGTCTGCCGATCGGGTTTCCGAGACCCTGATGATCGCAGACGAGCCTGCTATGCAAAAAATGCTGGCCCAAAGCAGTCTCGTAGGGCGGGTTAGCCAAAGGCGTAACCCGCCAACAGCGCCAACGGTGGGTTACGCCGCTTCGCGACTAACCCAGCCTACGGGTCTAAACGCCGGTCAAACTCGCTCGATGGCCAGCGCCAGGCCCTGACCAACGCCCACGCACATGGTCGCCAGCCCTTTGCGGCCGCCGGTCTTCTCCAGCTGATGCAAGGCGGTCTGAATCAGCCGCGCGCCGCTGGCGCCCAGCGGGTGGCCGAGGGCGATGGCACCGCCGTTGGGGTTGATCTGCGGCGCGTCGTCGGCCAGGCCGAGTTCACGCAGCACCGCCAAGCCTTGGCTGGCGAAGGCTTCGTTCAGTTCGATGGTGTCGAAGTCGCTGATCGCCAGGTTCAAGCGCTCCAGCAGCTTGCGCACTGCCGGTACCGGGCCGATACCCATCACGCGTGGCGCCACGCCGGCGCTGGCCATACCGAGCACCTTCGCGCGCGGAGTCAGGCCGTGCTTCTTCACCGCCTCGGCCGAGGCCAGAATCAGCGCCACCGCGCCATCGTTGACGCCCGAGGCGTTGCCGGCGGTGACGGTCTTGTCCGCACCGTTGACCGGCTTGAGCTTGGCCAGGGTCTCGAGGGTGGTGTCCGGGCGCAGGTGTTCGTCCTGCTCGATCACGGTCTCGCCCTTCTTCTGGGCGATGCGAACCGGCACGATCTCTTCGGCGAAGAAGCCTTGCGCCTGGGCGCGGCCGGCGCGTTGCTGGCTGCGCAGGGCGAAGGCGTCCTGGTCCTCGCGGCTGACCCGATAGTCGTCGGCGACGTTGTCGGCGGTCTGCGGCATCGCATCGACGCCGTACTGGGCCTTCATCAGCGGGTTGATGAAACGCCAGCCAATGGTGGTGTCCTCGATCTTCTGACCGCGCCCAAAGGCGCTGTCGGCCTTGCCCATCACATAAGGCGCGCGGGACATGGACTCGACGCCACCGGCGATGGCCAGCTCCATCTCGCCACTGGCGATGGCGCGGAAGGCGGTGCCGACCGCATCCATGCCCGAGGCGCACAGACGGTTCAGGGTCACGCCCGGGATGCTGTCCGGCAAACCGGCCAGCAGCAGCGCCATGCGCGCCACATTGCGGTTGTCCTCGCCGGCCTGGTTGGCGCAGCCCATGAACACCTCATCGACCTGGCTCCAGTCGACCGACGGGTTACGCTCGATCAGTGCCTTCAGTGGCACCGCCGCCAGGTCGTCGGCACGCACAGTAGCCAGGCCACCGCCGAAGCGGCCGATCGGCGTGCGGATGGCGTCGCAGATAAAGACTTCGCGGCTCATTCTTCACCTCCCAGTTGTCCGTGGGCGGCGGCGGTGCGAGCTTCCAGCGCACGCAGCGCGGTCAGTTCGACCTCGCTGGGTACTTCGCTTACCGCCACGGCTTCGGCAAAGCGGATCTGCCAGCCGGTGGCTTCGATCACCTGCTCGCGGGTCACGCCTGGATGCAGCGCAGTAACGATGAACTCGTTGCTGCCCTCCTCCGGCTCCATGATGCACAGGTCGGTGATGATGCCGACCGGCCCGGCGCCCGGCAGGCCGAGGCGCTTGCGCGAATCGCCGCCCTCGCCATGACCGACCGAGGTGATGAAGGCCAGCTTGTCGACGAAGGTACGGTGCGACTGCTTGAGGATGATCAGCACCTGCTTGGCCGAACCGGCGATCTCCGGAGCACCACCCGCGCCCGGCAGACGCACTTTCGGTTTGTGGTAGTCACCGATCACGGTGGTGTTGATGTTGCCGTACTTGTCGACCTGGGCAGCGCCGAGGAAGCCCATGTCGATGCGCCCGCCTTGCAACCAGTAGCGGAAGATTTCGCCGGTCGGCACCACGGTGTCGGCGGTTTCGGCCAGCTCGCCGTCACCGATGGACAGCGGCAGCACACTCGGTTTGGCGCCAATCGGACCGGATTCGTAGATCAGCACCACGTCCGGCGAAGACGTCAGGCGCGCGAGGTTGGCGGCCTTGGACGGCAGACCGATGCCGACGAAGCAGACCGCGCCATTCTTCAGCCGGCGGGCGGCGGCCACGGTCATCATTTCATTGGTGGAGTAAGTCATTATTTGGCCTCCGCGAGTTTGGATTGGAAGGCGGCGAAATCTGCGGTGCCACGGATGTATTCGTCGATCCAGGCGCTGAAGCTTTCGCGGTCACGGGCAATCGGGTCCCAGGCTTGATAGAAGCGGTTGTCGCGCTCGTAGTAGCCATGGGCGTAAGACGGGTGCGCACCACCCGGGACGTGGCAGACCGCGGTCAGCGCCCAGGTCGGTAAGACGCAGGCGTTCATTGGCGCGTTCAGGTCGTCGACGATTTCTTCCACTGTGACGATGCAGCGCTTGGCCGCCAGGGCCGCTTCCTTCTGCACGCCGAGGATGCCCCAGAGCAGCACGTTGCCTTTGCGGTCGGCCTTCTGCGCGTGGATCACGGTGACGTCCGGGCGTACCGCCGGCACGGCCGCCAGCACTTCGCCGGTGAACGGGCAAGTGACGGACTTGATCAGCGGATTGACCTTCGGCAGATCGGAGCCGGCATAGGCCCGCAGGACCGCAAACGGCAGGCCGGATGCCCCGGCGATGTAAGAATTGGCGAGGTCGGCGTGGCTGTGCTCCTCGATCTCCAGCGCATGCGGCCAGTCCTTCTCGACCGCGTCGCGCAGACGGTGCAGCGAGCCGACACCCGGATTGCCGCCCCAGGAGAAGATCAGTTTCTTGGCGCAACCGGCGCCGATCAGCAAGTCATAGACCAGGTCGGGGGTCATGCGCACCAGGGTCAGGTCTTGCTTGCCCTGACGGATGATCTCGTGGGAGGCGGCAGTCGGAATCAAGTGGGTGAAGCCTTCGAGGGCGACGGTGTCGCCGTCGCTGACGAAACGTTCGACGGCTTCGCGGAGAGTCAGAAGTTCAGCCATGGTGGTTCTCGTGTCGTTATCCAGGGCGCGGTTAATGCGCCGGGTGGAAAAACAGTAGCGCCGTGTTGCAACTCGAACAATCCGATAATCGACTAGTGGTGCGATTATCGAACAATTCTTGACCAGCAAACGATCAAGGAAAGCTCGCCCCTGCGTCACACCAACACCTCGCTACCTCAATTACGCTTACTACAGCGCGCGCGAGCTTGCTGGCGCAGCTGGTCGATCAATTCGCCAGCAACCACCAACAGCCCCAAGGCTCCCGCGCCCGGCCCTCAGAACAGGACCCAGGTGTAGCTGAGGATCAAGCGGTTCTCGTCGATATCGGTGCGGTAGTTGGAGCGCGCGGTAACGTTGCGTATGCGCACCCCGAGGTCCTTCAACGGGCCGCTCTGGATGGCGTAGCCGATATCCAGGTCGCGCTCCCAGTCCTTACCCTCGAAGCCCCGCCCGGTGCTGACGTTGTCGCCGTTGATGTAGCGCACGGTGGTGACCAGACCGGGTATGCCGAGAGCGGCGAAGTTGTAGTCGTGACGCACCTGCCAGGAACGTTCGTCCGGGGCGGCGAACTCGAAGGTTGGCACCTCGTTGCCGAGCGGCGAGATGTTGTCGCCGATGCGTAGGAAACCGTCTCTGCCACTGATGTCCTGATAACCCAGATAGAAGGTGTGGCCGCCATGCGCTGCGGATAGCAGCGAGAAGAACGCGCGGTTGTCCAGGCTGCCGGCCTTGCTCTGGCCATCGTCCTGCGAGTCGTAGAAGCCCAGATTGGCGCCGAGCTTCCAGTCGCCGAACGGTTCGACATGTTTGAGACTGTAGAAACGCTGTTGATAGATGTCCTGCAGCTGCGCCTGCCAGATGCCGACTGTGGTGCGTTTGTCGTTGAAGGTGTAATCCGCCCCCGCGTAGTTGAAGCGATCGGAGGTAATGTTGGCGATGCGCCGCGGGTTGATCGGGTCGTTGATCAGGGCGTACATCTCCTGATCGTTGCTGGAGTCGCGCAGGCTGGTAGAGCGCAACTGGCCGGCATTCAGAGTCAGGCCGTCGATTTCGCTGGAAACCAGGCTGGCCCCTTGGTAGCTCGGCGGCAACAGGCGGATGTCGCTGAAGGTCAGCACCGGCAGGTTGGGTTGCAGCTCGCCGATCTTCAGTTCGGTCTTCGACATCTTGACCTTCAGCGCACCGGCCAGGCGGCTGTACTCGTCGGCGGACTTGCCATCGCCGTGCAGCGGCAGCAAGCCGGTCTTGACCCGGTCGGGACTGCTGTCGAGCTTGATACCCAGAGTGCCGATGGCATCGATTCCGAGGCCGACCGGCCCGTCGGTATAGCCGGACTTGACGTTGAGGATGAAGCCCTGGGCCCACTCCTCGGCCTTGGACTGCTTGTTCGGCCCGACAATGTCGGAAAAGTCACGACTGAAGTAGTAATTGCGCGCTTGCAGGGTGGCAGTCGAATCCTTGATGAAACTGCCTTCAGCCGCAGTAGCCAGCCCGGAAAAACCAGCGGCCACGCCAGCCGATACCATCACACAGGTAATGCTCACATTGTTTTTCATGCTGTCGCTCTTGTTTTTATTGGGACAAAGCGATCCCCTTCCGCATGGCCCGGTTTTGAAAACCGTGCAGCTGCAGCAAACACTCAAGGGGGGATCTATTGATTAGCGCCGGTATGCAGATCGCTCCAAACCTGCAAACACTCTTCGACAGGGGGTTCAGCCCTCGCCTGCCGCGTACCACAGATTCAACGTTTCGTTTCACCTCCAGAAACCCAGCTGGGTTCATCGTTCATTGCCGGCTCTGGCGAACCTGGTTCGAGGGTTGGCATTCACTTAGTTGTCCGCGGGCCAGGCTGGCATGGCGTCTGGCGGCGCAGTCTGTGCTGTAGGTTTCGCGACTCCGTTGAGGGTCAGCAGCAGGTGCGCGGCGAGGCCGAAGATCAGCCCCCAGAAAGCCGCCGACAGACCCAGGAAAGACATACCCGAAGCGGTGACCAGGAACGTGATCAGTGCAGCCTCACGGTCTTCCGGCACCGCCATGGAACCGGCCAGCGCGCCGGCAATCGCGGCGAACAATGCCAACCCGGCCAGTGCGGCAATCAGCTCCTTGGGGAAGGCACTGAAGACCGACACCAGCGTTGCACCGAAGATGCCCAGCAGCAGGTAGAACAACCCGCCGACCACACCGGCCACATAACGCTTGCTCTTGTCCTCATGGGACTCCCGCCCGGTGCAGATGGCTGCGGTGATCGCCGCCAGATTGAGGCCATGGCAGCCGAATGGCGCCAACAACAGCGTGCCCAGCGCGCTGCTGGTAATGATCGGGCTGGCCGGCGTCTGGTAGCCCGCGTTGCGCAGCACGGCGATGCCCGGCACGAACTGGCCGGTGAGCGCCACCATCACCAGCGGCAAGGCGATGTTCAAGGTCGCGTGCCAGCTGAACTCGGGGCTGATGAACACCGGCGTTGCGAAACCGACTACCAGTGCATCGCTGTGCAGCTCACCGGCCAACGCCGCAATCAGGCAGCCCACCACCAATACCGCCAGCACTGCGTAGCGCGGCAGCATGCGCTTGCACAGCAGGTAAGTGGCGAACATCGCCAGCACCATGAACGGCTTGTCCTTGATCGACACGAACAACTGGGTACCGAAGCTGAACAGAATGCCCGCCAGCATCGCCGCGGAAATCGCGGCCGGCAGTTTGCTGATGATCTTGTCGAAGGCGCCGGAAAAGCCGACCACCAGGATGATCAAACTGGAAATGATGTAGGCGCCAATCGCCTCGTTGAGGCTGATCGACGGCAATAGCGCCACCAGCAAGGCCGAGCCGGGGGCCGACCAGGCGATGATCACCGGGACCTTGAAGCGCATGCTCAGGACGATGCCCAGCACCCCGCTGCCGATGGAAATGGCCCAGACCCAGGAGGACAACACGTCATGGGGAAGATTGGCCGTTTTAGCCGCCTGAAAGATGATGACCAACGGACCGGCATAGGAAATGACCGTTGCAATGAATCCCGCAACCGCCGCCGATAACGAAAAGTCTCTTAGCAATTCTTTCATCGGGCCTCGCGAAGCTCGAACGGCACTCCTCGGGCCACGCCCGGAAACGCTCTTTTAGTCAATTTGTTGAACCGCGGACTTGCCCGGCACAGGCAAGTCCGCGGTTCAGCTCAGGCTTACTGCAGGGCGCGCGGCCGCTTGCTGCGCGCTTGCTCGACCGGAGCCGGAGCAGTTTGCAGCTGGAAGTCGAAGTCCAGCTCGGCGAAACGCCCTTCGATACCGCGGGCACGGGCGGCGGCAGCGTCTTCGACGAAGTGGATATCGCCGACCAGGCCATCACGGGTGGCGTAGGCGAAGTCGTCCCACAGGTACTGATCACCCGCCAGGTTGATCTGGGTGGTCAGGTGGCGGTAGCCCGGGGCCGAGATGAAGAAGTGGATGTGCGCCGGACGCTGGCCGTGACGACCGAGCTGATTGAGCACTTCCTGGGTCGGGCCATCCGGCGAGCAACCGTAGCCGGACGGCACGATGCTGCGCGCACGGTAGCGGCCTTCGGCGTCGGTGATGATCCGGCGGCGCAGGTTGTACTCGGACTGGCTCTGGT
Organism: Pseudomonas cavernicola; assembly: GCF_003596405.1. Taxonomy (NCBI): domain Bacteria; kingdom Pseudomonadati; phylum Pseudomonadota; class Gammaproteobacteria; order Pseudomonadales; family Pseudomonadaceae; genus Pseudomonas; species Pseudomonas cavernicola. Next base: position 347,916 of record NZ_QYUR01000008.1, on the reverse strand, counting down.
CGAAGTAGGAGTAGTTGCCCAGGGTGTTGGCGTGCCACAGGTCGACGGTGGCACCGGCCAGCGGCTTGCCCTGCGGGTCGAACACCTGGCCCTGGAGGAACATCACAGTGGCGACGCCCTCCTCGCTGCCGTCATCCAGGCGCGCTTCGCCCTGGCAGATCGGTGCGCCGGCCACGTACAGCGGGCCTTCGATGGTGCGCGGGGTGCCACCGGTGAGATCGGCCTGTTCGTCCTTGGCGTCCTGCAGCAGGTCGAGGAAGTGCTCGATGCCAAGGCCGGCGACCAGCAGGCCGGCTTCGTTGCGACCGCCGAGACGGTTGAGGTAGTCCACTGCCTTCCAGAATTCTTCGTCGCTGATTTCCAGGTCTTCGATGATCTTCGCGCTGTCGTTGAGGATGCGCAGGATGATCTGCTTCAGGCGCGGGCTGCCGTTGTCGTTGCCGAAGCCGCTGGCTTCTTCGAAGAACTTCTGGATCTCGGCAGTCTGGGAAATCTTCACGGTCATGATGGTTACCTCGAATTGTTGTTATCGCTGGTGAGTCGCGGGCATCGCCGGCTCAGCGGTCATCGGCATGGATCGACGACGGGTGCCGGCACAGGCCGTCGATCTCGATGTCCATGTAGGGGAACAGCGGCAGCTGCAGCAGGGTGTCGTGCAGCGCCTCGACGCTCGGCAGGTCGAACACGCTGTAGTTGGCGTAGTGCCCAGCGATGCGCCACAGATGGCGCCAGGTGCCTTCGCTTTGCAGGCGTTGGGCCAGGGCCTTCTCATCGGCCTTGAGTTGGGCGGCCTGCTCGGGGTTCATGTCGAGCGGGATTTTCACGGTCATCTTTACGTGGAACAGCATCGGCTTTTGCTCCTGTGCTGAGGGTTACTTGCGGCGAAAGAACGCCAAGCGCTCTTCGTCGATGGCCAGGCCAAGGCCCGGCAGTATCGGGACTTCCAGCTGAAAGTCGCGGTACACCAGCGGCGTGGTAACGATGTCTTCGGTCAGCAGCAGCGGGCCGAACAGTTCGGTGTCCCAGGTCAGCTTGTTCAAGGTGACGAAGGCGTGCGCCGACGCCAGGGTGCCGACGCTGCCCTCGAGCATGGTGCCGCCGTACAGGCCGATTCCGGCCGCTTCGGCGATCGCAGCGGTACGCAGCACGGCGCGCGGGCCGCCGTTCTTGGCGATCTTCAGGGCGAACACCGAGGCCGCGCCATCGGCCGCCAGGCTGAAGGCATCCTCTACGCATTCGATCGATTCGTCGGCCATGATCGGCGCCGGGCTGCGCTGGTTCAGGCGCACCTGACCACTGCGGTTGTGGCGTGAAATCGGCTGTTCGATCAGGTCGATACCGTTGTCGCCGAGCACTTGGCAGGCGCGGATGGCGACTGCTTCGTCCCAGTACTGGTTGACGTCGACGCGCACGCTGGCGCGATCGCCGAGAGCCTTCTTGATCGCGACCACGTGGGCCAAATCCTGGCTCACTTCATTGGCGCCGATCTTCAGTTTGAAGATGCGATGGCGGCGGATGTCGAGCATGTGTTCGGCTTCGGCGATGTCCTTGGCGGTATCGCCGCTGGCCAAGGTCCAGGCCACTTCCAGGCTGTCACGCACACGGCCGCCGAGCAGTTCGCTGACCGGCAGGCCGAGGCGTTTGCCTTGAGCGTCCAGCAGCGCGCTCTCGACACCGGACTTGGCGAAGGTGTTGCCCTTGATGACCTTGTCCAGGCGCAGCATGGCGGCGTTGATGTTGCTGGCGTCCTGGCCGATCAGCAGCGGCGCGAAGTGGCAATCGAGGTTGGTCTTGATGCTGTCCGGGCTTTCATTGCCGTAGGACAGGCCGCCGATGGTGGTGGCCTCGCCAATGCCTTCGATACCGTCGGCGCAACGAATGCGGATGATTACCAGGGTCTGGTTCTGCATGGTGTGCATCGCCAGCTTGTGCGGGCGGATGGTCGGCAGATCGACGATGATCGCCGAGAGGCTTTCGATCAGGACTTGGCTCATTTCAATCTTCCAGTTTTAGGTATCGGACTCAGGCCTTGGCCGCCAGCAGCGGCGCGGACGCCGGCTGGCTGCGCCGCTCGCTGAGGCTGTACACCAGCATCGCCAGGGCGGCGACGGCGCCGGGCACGGCGAAGGCCATGAAGTTGAGTTGCAGCGGCAGGTTGATGCCGAGCAGCGCGCCGCCGAGCAGCGGGCCGACGATGGCGCCGTTGCGGCCGATGCCCGAGGCCCAGCCGAGGCCGGTGGAGCGGATGGACAGGCCGTAGAGCTGCGCAGCACCGGCGTACAACAGGATCTGCGTGCCGATGGTGGTGGCGCCGGCGACGAAGATCAGCAGGTAGAGCAGCGGCGTCGGACTGTTGAAGCCGAGCAGGCTGATCGACACGGCGGCGGTGACGAAGAATGCCGCCACCACACGCGGCAGGTTGAAGCGGTCGCCCAGCCAGCCGCCGAAGATGGCGCCGAACATGCCGCCGAAGTTCAGCGCGAGCAGGAACGACAGGCTCGAACCCAGGCTGTAGCCGGCGTTGGCCATCAGCTTCGGCAGCCAGGAACTCAGCGCGTAGACCATCAGCAGGCAGCAGAAGAACGCCACCCAGATCGACAGGGTCCGCACCGCGCGGCCGTCGCGGAACAGCTCCAGCACGGCCACGCCCTTGCCCTTGGTGTCGCTCATTTCCAGCACGTCGTCGGCCTGCAGTGCACGGCTGTCATCGACGCGGTTGAGGATGGCGCGCGCCTGCGCGGTACGCCCCTGGCGCAGCAGGAAGCCGACCGACTCGGGCAGGAACCAGAGGATCAGCGGCAACAGCAGCAGCGGCACCGCGGCGGCGAAGAACATCGCCTCCCAGCCGAAGCGCGGCAGCATGTAGATGCCCACACCGGCGGACAGCATGCCGCCCAGCGAGTAGCCGCTGAACATGATGGCGACCAGGGTGCTGCGCAGTTTCTTCGGCGCGTACTCGTTCATCAGCGCCACCGCGTTGGGCATCAGGCCGCCGCAGCCGAGGCCAGCGAGAAAGCGGCAGATGCCGAACTCGGTGGGATTGCTGGCGAAGCCGTTGACGATGGTGGCACTGCTGAACAGCGCGAAGCAGATGGCGATGCCCTTCTTGCGGCCGATCTTGTCGGCCAGGCTGCCAAACGCCAGGGCACCGAACATCATGCCGAACAGCGCGTAGCTGCCGAGGGCGCCGGCCTGCAGCGGGGTCATGCCCCACTCCTTCATCAGCACCGGCAGGACCACGCCGTAGATGAACAAGTCGTAGCCGTCGAAGATCAGCAGCAGCGCGCACCAGCACATCACCATCCAGTGGAAGCGGCTAAAGCGCGCGTTGTCGATTACCTCATGTACGTCGATTTTTCGCATGGCATCTGTCTCTCTTTTGTTTTTGTTGTCTAGAAACCGCGTAAGCGGGCCGATCAACCCAGATCGCCACCGCCGACTGGCAGAGTCATACCGGTGATATACGAAGCCTCATCCGAGGCCAGGAACAGAATCGCCCCGACCTGCTCGTCGATGCTGCCGTAGCGTTTCATCAGCGTGCTGTCGAGGGTCTGATCGACGATCTGCTGATACCAGACCTTTTCCTCTTCACTCTGCTCGGCCGCGTTACGTGGAATCCGCCGTGGCGGCGCTTCGGTGCCGCCTGGCGCGGTGGCGTTGACGCGGATGCCGCGCTGCGCGTTCTCGAACGCCAGGCAGGCGGTCAGCGCATTCACGCCACCCTTGGCCGCGCCGTAGGGCACACGGTTGAGGCTGCGGGTGGCGATCGAGGAGACGTTGACGATGGCGCCACTGCCCTGCTCGAGCATGTACGGCAGCGCCGCATGGCAGCACCACAGGGTGGGGAACAGCGAGCGGCGCACTTCGGCTTCGATCTCGTGCTCCTGGTAATGCTCGAACGGCTTGGCCCAGATGGTGCCGCCGACGTTATTGATCAGGATGTCCAGGCGCCCGAAGCGCTCTCGGGCCGCCGCCATCACCCGCGAGCAATCGCCATACTGTTCGAGGTCGGCGGTCAGGGTCAGCACGTCGCTGACGCCGTTCAGTTCTTCGGCCAGTTCGTGGACCAGTTCGGAACGGTCGACCAGCACCAAACGCCCGCCCTCGGCGGCCATCCGCTCAGCGACACGGCGACCGATACCTTGGGCCGCTCCGGTAACCACCGCGACCTTGTTATGAAATCTCTTGTTCATGGCAATGATCCGTTCAATGGGATCCCGCGAACGGGTCCAAGGCTATCTCGTGGTCCAGCTTCGCCCCCTCTCCCGCTTGCGGGAGAGGGCTGGGGAGAGGGCAGCTTTTGCGTTGGCTGCTACACTCTCTCCCCCAGCCCCTCTCCCATGAATGGGAGAGGGGAACTGAGGCTCAGGCGACGCTGGCGGCGAATTTCTCGTAGTAGAAGTTCGCCGGCTGAATGCCCTTCTCTCGGATGAACTGGCTGACCGCCTCGACCATCGGCGGCGGGCCGCACAGGTAGATGTCGACTTCGCCATCGTTGAGGTGCGCAGGCGAAATGTGCTGAGTCACATAGCCCTTCTGCGGATAGCTGCTGTCCGGGTTGGCCACACAGGCGCTGTAGGTGAAGTTGGGAATACACGCGGCCAGGGCCTCGATACGCTCCATTTCCACCAGGTCGAAATCGTTAGTGACCCCGTAGATCAGGTGCAACGGGTGCTCGCTGCCCTGCTCGGCAATCTTCTCGAGCATCGCGGTGAACGGCGCCAGGCCGGTGCCGCCGGCCAGCAGTAGCAACGGACGCTTGATCTCACGCAGGTAGAAGCTGCCCAACGGGCCGGCCAGGTTCATGCTGTCGCCAGCCTTGGCCAGGCTGGTGAGGAAACTGCTCATCAGCCCACCCGGCACGTTGCGGATCAGGAAGCTGACCTCGCCATCGCGCTGCAACGAGCTGAACGAATAGGCACGGCTCTGCTCGCTGCCCGGCACCTGCAGGTTGACGTACTGGCCCGGCAAGAAGGCCAGCTTGGTCAGTGCCTCGCCCTTGATTGACAACGCGATGGTGCTGTCGGACAGCTGACGCACGTTGCTGATCGCCGCTTCGAAACTGGCCTGCGCGGTTTTGCAGACTTGCGACGAGGCCGGCACGCTGATCACGCAGTCGCTCTGGGCGCGCATCTGGCAGGTCAGGACGAAACCTTGCGCGGCTTCCTCTTCGCTCAGGGCGTCATCGATATAGTCCTGGCCCAAGTCGTACTGACCGGCTTCGGCGCGGCACTTGCAGGTGCCGCAGGCGCCATCACGGCAGTCCAGCGGAATGTTGATCCCCTGACGATAGGCCGCATCGGCAACTGTCTCGTTGGGGGTGGCGTCGATGAACCGGGTCACCCCGTCTTCGAAGTTGAATGCGATTTTATGGCTCATGTTGGCGCGCCCCTCAGAGGTGATACACGTCGATGACTTGGCGTACGTAGTCGTTCTTCAACACAACCTTCTTGGCCTTGATCAGCGGGCTGTCGCCGCGCACATCGAGGGTGTAGAAGCTGGTGCCGAAGTAGCTGTCCACGGTCTTGTAGCGGAAGCTCAGGGTGTGCCAGTTGAAGCGCAGCGTGCACACGCCATCGGCCTGCTGGAGGAGCTCGATGTTGCTGATGTTGTGCGAGGTACGGGTGTCCGGAATGCTCGCGCTGGAGCGCTCGGTCTTGATGCGGAACACGCGGTCTTCCAAGCCACCGCGGCTGCCGTACCAGATCAGCGAGATTTCGGTCTGCGGGTCCTCGGTCAGCTCGTCATTATCGTCCCAGGACGGCATCCAGAAGGTCGCATCCGCGGCGTACAACTCCAACCAGCTGTCCCAGTCCTTGTCATCCAGGTAACGCGCTTCGCGGTAGAGGAAGTCGCGCACGGCTTCGTAGGAAATGCTCATTACGCACCCTCCACGTGAATCAGTTGCTCTTGCTCTTTTTTCAGCGCCGCGATCATGGTCTGCTGCCAGTACTGGTGCTGCAGCACGAACAGACCCTCATCTTCGGTGCGCACACCGCTGAGCTTGGGTTTGAGGTCAATTTCTTGCGCGGCTTCATCGGCGCCTTCCACCCAGTGCTCGGCACCGCGGGACATATCGTTCCAACCGGCGTGACTGCCCTGATAGCCCTGCTGGCAGGAGCGGAACTCTTCCAGGTCATCGGGGGTAGCCATGCCGCTAACGTTGAAGAAGTCTTCGTACTGACGGATGCGGCTGGCGCGTGCCTCGGCGCTCTCGCCCTTGGGTGCGATGCAGTAGATGGTGATTTCGGTTTTGTCGATCGAGATCGGCCGGGCAATACGGATTTGCGAGCTGAACTGGTCCATCAGGTACACGTTCGGGTACAGGCAGAGGTTGCGCGAGTTGCCAATCATCCAATCGGCACGCGCCGGACCGTAATCGCTCACCAATTCATCACGGCGCTCGTACAGCGGACGGTCTTGCGGGTTGTCCCAGCGGGTCCAGAGCAGCAGGTGGCCTTGCTCGAAGGAGTAGAAACCACCGCCCTTCTTGCCCCAGCCACCAGCGCTCATGGTGCGCACTTCTTCGCCGGCTTCGCGCTGCTTGCGCTGGTTCTGGGTGGCGGCGTAGTTCCAGTGCACGGAGCTGACGTGGTAGCCGTCGGCGCCATTCTCGGCGGTCAGTTTCCAGTTGCCTTCGTAGATGTAGCTGGATGAGCCACGCAGCACTTCCAGCCCATCCGGCGACTGGTCAACGATCATGTCGATGATCTTCGCCGACTCACCCAAGTGCTCGACCAATGGTTTGACGTCGGCGTTCAAGCTGCCGAACAGGAAGCCACGATAGGACTCGAAACGCGCGACCTTGGTCAGGTCGTGGGAGCCTTCGCAGTTGAAGCTATCCGGGTAGCCGGCATCGGCCGGATCTTTGACCTTGAGCAGCTTGCCGGAGTTATTGAAGGTCCAGCCGTGGAACGGGCAGGTATAAGAGGACTTGTTGCCGCTCTTGTGGCGGCAGAGCATCGCACCGCGGTGACTGCAGGCGTTGATGAACGCGTTGAGTACGCCGTCTTTGTTGCGCGCGATGAAGATCGGCCGGCGCCCCATAACGGTGGTGATGTAGTCGTTCTTGTTGGGGATCTGGCTCTCGTGGGCGAGATACAGCCAGTTACCCTCGAAGATGTGTTTCATCTCGAGATCGAACAGCCGGGGATCGGTGAACATCTCACGCTTACAGCGGTAGATGCCCTTCTCCTTGTCTTCTTCAAGCAGGGAATTAATAAAGTCGAATCCCAGGGACATGGCCAGGGCCTCCATTGTTTTTGTACTGACAGGCCAAGACTAGGGACGCAGGAGGGCGCGCAATATCCGCTTTGCGCAGACATCTATCCGTTTTGTGCAGTGGCTGTTGTTACTGGGTCCCCGCCTGCGCGGGGATTACGGATGGGTATATGGCGGGATATCGAGGGGATGGCGCGGATTTACCTGATTACGTCTTCCCCGCGAACGCGGGGATCAAGCGATCAGACCCTGTGCTTGAGGGTGTCCGAAGGCAGCTCGCCGAAGGCGATCTTGTAGCTTTCGGAAAAACGTCCGAGGTGCAGGAAGCCGTAATCCAGCGCGATCTCGGTGACATTGCGCACGCTACAGCTCGGGTCGCTCAGGCAAGCATTGATCTGTTCCAGCTTTTTGCGCCGGATGTAGCTCTTCGGCGTACTGCCGGCATACCGCTCGAACAAGGCATACAGCGAGCGCAGGCTGATATGCGCCTGGCTGGCCAGCTGCTCGACGCAGATGTCCTGCTTCAGATTGCTGTCGATGTAATGGGCAATCCGCTCGAACGAAGCCGCCTGCGCACACAGCTCCTCGCGGCTGACGTTGGTCTTGAGCAGGGTCAACAATTTGCTGGCGATGATCTGCGTGTAGTGCTCACTGATCCTTGGCAGGATCAGATCGGACTCCGCCTCCTGGCAAACCAGGCCGAGCAAGCCGACAAAGCCTTCGAGTTCCTGCAGACGGTAGCGGTTCTGGGTGAAACGCACGCCTTCGCTTGGCTTCAACCAGCGTTGCTCGTTGCAGGTGGCTTCGAGCAGCGACACGGGTAGCTTGAGGATGAATTTTTCGCAATCGTCCGAGTAGGTCAGGTCGACTGGATCATCCGGATTGATCAGCAACAGCTCACCGGGAGCGAGGAATTTTTCCTGCTCGCGGCCCTTCCACAGGCAGTGCCCCTTCAACAGGATCTGCAGATGGAAGATGTTCTCCAAGGCCGGGGAAGTGACGCGCACGCTGCCGCCATAGCTGATCTGGCAGAGATCCAGGCTGGCGAACTTGCGGTGGCTGAGGCTAGCCAGCGGATGGCCGACAGCGGGCAGACGAATGCAATGGTTGCCCACATGCTGATTGACGTAGCCAGACACCTCGTAGGGGTCGCCACGCTCAAACACCATACTGCGTTCACTCAGCAGGGGACTATTCATACGCAAGACACTCTTGATGTCATTTTCAACTCGCGCGGCTCAAGCATCCAGGCCAAGCCTTATGGCTAATCTACCGGATTCCCTACCACAGATTGTCAGACAACTGACCGGCGGGCGGGCCCACCCTGCCCTGCCGGTCAGGCTCTGAGGTTACATCCTGGTAGTGCTGCATCTGCGCATGAATGTGGCCATCTGGTATCGAATGGAGGTGCGCTTGCGCGCTGGAAGCAGAAGTTAGTCACGGCCACATCTCATTGTTTTTATCAGGACGCGCTCCAGATGGAGCGCTGCAACCTGCACGGTAAGATGTGCTGCCCACTCTCACAATTCGGTTATCAGCCCAGTAGCCGATAATCGAACGGTATTACCAGCAAGTGACTGCTGCCTTCTAAGGGAACAATCGCGCACTCAGTTCCTTGCTGGCCTCCAGCAACGCCGGCAGAAAGCGCGACTCCAACTCCTTGCGGGTAACTCGACCGGCATGAGTGCCTACGTTGAGGGCCGCCAGCACCTGCCCGGCTGAATCCCTGACCGGCACCGCCACCGAACGCAGGCCGACCTCCAGCTCCTGATCGATCACCACCCAACCCTGGCTTCGGATCTCCTCGATGCTCGCCCGCAATGCTTCGGGGGTGTGCACGGTGCGCGAGGTCTTCACTTGCAGATCGGCATGGCTGAGGTAGTCGCTCAGTGCCGCGTCATCCAGTGCGGCGAGCAGAATCCGTCCCATGGAGGTGCAGTAGGCCGGCAGGCGGCTGCCGACACTCAGATCGACCGAGATCAACCGTTGCGGCGTCGCCGAGCGGGCGATGTAGAGAATCTCGTCGCCTTCCAGGGTCGCCATCGAACAGGCTTCGTGCAGTTGCTCGCTGAGGCGGTCGAGGATCGGCTGGGCGGTGACCGCCAGCGGGGTCGAGGACACATAGGCGTGGCCAAGGGTCAGTACCTTGGGCAGCAGCGAGTAGGTGCGCCCGTCGGTGGTGACGTAGCCCAGCTTCATCAAGGTATACAAGCAGCGGCGCACGGCAGCGCGGGGGATCTCGGTGCGGTGGCTGATCTGCGCGATGGTCAGGTGGCGCTTGCGTTCCTGGAACGCATGGATAACGACGAGGCCCCTGGCCAGGGATGTCATGAAGTTCGGATCACCCGCGAAAGCCTCGATGCGCTTGGCCGGCGAGGCAATAATCGGAGGCGCTAGTGGTGGCGGGCTTGCGCGCTGTTCGTCGCTCATTGTTCTTGTCCTTGCAGGCATTGGAGTTGAGGTTCCGACCGATTATCGAACCATAGTTCGATAATCGCAATTGACCATAACGCCCGAGGCTCCTAACTTAGCGCAGCCGTCCGGCGCCCCGCTTAAGTCACTGGTCAGGTTGTACCTGGTGGCGCCCGGCTCGGCTTCGCTCATAAGGTGAAGTCGCACTCCCCCACGTCAGGTGCCAGACTCCCGGCGTGCCATAAGCACGTTTGGGACTGGTTTTCAGCCCTGAAATAGCAGCAGACGCAATGCCGGCGCAGACTCCACGGCAGCCCTCCCCCTCGGCAAGTTGCTCCGGCGGCACCTGCGTAAATGCTGGTTCCTACGCAAGAACTTGGGAACGATCAAATTGGATTGCCGTCCCGCCCTACGAAGCCTGCAGGCGAAAGGTAGCCCGTTGGTGCTGAACGAAGTGATACCCAACAAGGAGTCGCTCGGCGACTCCCCTATGCACGATCCCGAATTTGATTGAATTCCCGCCTGCGCGGGAACCCTGGCAGGACACTCTGCGTCCGGCATGTAGAGCAGACGCGGAGCGTCTTTAGCTGCGTTCCCACGCTGGAGCGTGGGAACGATCAACGCAAAAGCTTGGGAACGATCAAATTGGCTTGCGTTCCCGCCCTACGAACCCTGCAGGCGAAAGGTAGCCCGTAGATACTCTGTTGGACGTCAAGCTTCAGCCAGATGGATTTTGCTGAATAGCTTGCTGGAGTCGAAGGGTTCGCCCAGTTGGATGCAAGCCCAAAGCCCGGTCAGGTACTTGCGCATGACGGCGCATACGGCCTGTATTTTCTTTTTGCCACGGCGTTGTAGGGACAGGTAGAAGGCCTTGGCGTTTGGGTCATGTCGTACCGCGCTCAGTGCCGGCATGTAGAGGGCGCTTCGTAGATAGGCATTACCCGCCTTGCTCAGCCGTGAAGCCTTATTGACGCTACTGCCCGATTGGCACAGGCGGATATCTAGCCCGGCATAGCGACTGACTTGCGGCGCCTTCAGATGCTGGGGCAGGACACTGAGTTCAGCCAGTAACGCAATAGCACTGGCAACGCCAACACCTTTGGCTGCCAGCAGATGCTGAAACTGACTGTTCAACACGGCGTCCTCGGCAATCAGGCGCTGTGCAGCGTTGCTGAGTCGCTCGATGCGCTGATCCAGCCTCTCGACCGCTTCAACTTCGTCTTCAATCAGCAGCGCCAGCGTGTCACGTTTGGAGCGCAAGGCGTGCAGGCGGTTCTTGGCTTGTGTACGGGTCGCGGTCAGCCGATTGATTTGTCGGCCGATGTCACGCAGCGCCATACGGAGGGTATCCGGCGCAGTCCAAGGGGCTGGCGTCATCCGCTCGGCGTACTCGGCCAGGAGGGCCGCGTCTAGCGGGTCGGTCTTGCTTTGCGCCAACTTGAGTTGGGCAAAGTGGTGGAAGCTTTTGGGGTTGATGACAGACACGACGATCCCGGCCTTGCTCAAGGCAACGGCCAAGTCCAAGTAGTAAACGCCGGTGGCCTCCATCACGACTTGGACGGCTTCTAGCGCTTTAATCCGCTCCACCGCCTGGGCGTGCCCCTCGGGCGTTTGCTGGATGTCCAGCTTGCCCCGCGTGCGACCACCCTTTCGCCATGCCAAGACAACTGTCTTGGCACCCACATCCACACCGACAAATACGCTCATTGTTTTCATCTCGCCCGGCATTTGAGCAACAATAGCTACCGGTTCCCCGACCTCGCACTTCTTGCCGCTGCAACCTTGTGATGCGAAGTCCACCTCAATGAGCTGGCTTCCGGATACTCCACGCGGTGGGCAATGAGGCGGGGGGCCAATCTACGGACGAGGTTGAGTGTGAACTCACCTCCAGGTTGGAACGGCCTCCCCAGTAACTGCTTCTCTGCGTCAAGCGCAGGGCCTGAAAGGCTAACCCGGTTGACGGAAAACAACATACAAGGCTGGATAGAGGCCCTGGCCGAAACCCAGCGCTTTGACAGCGCTGGGTTTCACTGCGTTCTACCCAGCCTACAAGGCTGGAGTACGGCGCAGCGCGGGTTTCATCCATCCTAGAGGGTTTATTCGCGCTGCAGGTAATGCACGCTGAACAGCTGACGCGGGTCGAGCCATAGGGCGACCGACTTGAAGCCGGCACTGCTGGCCAGGTCGCAGAAAATCGCCGGGGTGTATTTGTAGGAGTTCTCGGTGTGCAGGCTTTCGCCATGGGCGAAGCTGAAGCGCTTGCCCTCGATGGTCACGGTCTGCGCCCCCGGGCTGAGCAGGTGCATCTCGATGCGCGCGGCCTCCTCATTGTAGAAGGCTTGGTGGTCGAAGCGCGCTGGCTCGATGTCGCTGTCCAGTTCGCGGCGGATGCGCTCCAGCAGGTTGCGGTTGAAGGCGGCGGTGATGCCGGCCGCGTCGTTGTAGGCGGCCTCCAGCACGGCCTTGTCCTTGATCAGATCGACGCCGATCAGTAGGCCGCCGCCCGGCGGCAGCAGGGTGTGCAGGTTGCGCAGGAAGACCTGGGCCTCCGGCGGATCGAAATTGCCAATGCTCGAGCCGGGGAAGAACGCCAGCGGGTGCTCGCCGTCGAAGCCCTCCGGCAGCTGCATCGGCCGGCTGAAGTCGGCGCAGGCGGCATGCACCTCGAGCCAGGGATAATCCGCCGCCAGCCGCCTTGTGCTCGAGAGCAGGAAGTCGCGGGAAATATCGATGCCCAGGTAGCTGGCCGGGTGCAGGGCTTCCAGCAGCAGGCGCACCTTGCGGCTGGCGCCACTGCCCAGCTCCAGCAGGCTGGCCTGCGGCCCGGCGATTTCGGCGATCTGCCGGGCCGCCAGGCGGAGGATCAGCTCTTCGGTACGGGTCGGGTAATACTCGGGCTGCTGGCAGATCTGCTCGAAGAGTTCGGAGCCGCGCCGGTCATAGAAGAACTTGGGCGAGGCCCACTTGGGATCGCCGGCGAAGCCGGCCAGAGTCTCTTCGCGCAGCGAAGCGTTGGCGCCGTTCTGGCATTGATCATGAAAGTGAATAGCCGCTGCCATCCTCAAGCCTCCCTGGCCAGACGCAGGCCGGCGAACTGCCAGCGCATCGCGGGGTAGAAGAAGTTGCGGTAGCTGGCGCGGATGTGCGCTTGCGGGGTTGCGCAGCAGCCGCCGCGCAGCACCATCTGACCGCACATGAACTTGCCGTTGTATTCACCAAGGCTGCCCTCCAGCGCCCGGAAGCCGGGGTAAGGGCGGTAGGCGCTGCCGGTCCATTCCCAGACGTCGCCGTACAGCTGGACCGGACCGTCCAGTCCGGGCGCAGCGGCGAGCGGTTGCAGGTAACCGGACTCGATGAAATTGCCGTTGAGCGGCTGCTCCAGCGCCGCCACTTCCCACTCCGCCTCGCTCGGCAGGCGCGCACCGGCCCAGGCGGCATAGGCCTCGGCCTCGTAGAAGCTGATGTGGCAGACCGGCGCCTGCCGATCCAGCTCGCGCAGGCCAGCCAGGGTCATTTCCAGCCAGCGGCCGCCGCGGCGCTGCCAGTACAGCGGCGCCTGCCAGCCGGCCTGCTGCACCAGATTCCAGCCATCGGACAGCCAGAATGCGCTGCGTCGGTAGCCGCCGTCCTCGATGAAGGCGAGGAAGTCGGCATTGCTGACCGGCTGGCTGGCCAGCTCGAAATCGGCGACGAACACCCGGTGGCGCGGCAGCTCGCAGTCGAAGGCGAAGCCGTCGCCGGCATGGCCGATATGCCGCAAGCCGCCCGGATAGCCATGCCAGCGTTGGACACTGGCGGGCTGGGCGACCGGCACCGGCAAGTCGCGGCGATAGGCCGGCTGCAGCGGGTTCTGCGCGAGAATGTGTTTGATGTCCATTAGCAGCAGCTCCTGATGCTGCTGCTCGTGCTGCAGGCCCAGTTCGAGGCGCCGGGCTATCTCCTCAATGTGTTCCGCGGGTGGCTGGCGGAGCAGCTCGGCGATCGCCGCATCGACCTGCGCCCGGTAGCTATAAACCTCTGCCACCCCTGGGCGCGACAGCAGGCCGCGTTGCGCGCGCGGGAAGGGCGTGCCGTGGGTCTGGTAATAGGAGTTGAACAGGTGGTCGTAGGCCGGCTCCAGCGGCCGATAGCCGCGCAGGAAAGGCGTCAGCAGGAAGGTCTCGAAGAACCAGCTGACATGCGCCAGATGCCATTTCGGCGGGCTCACGTCGGGCATGCTCTGGATCACGAAGTCCTCGACCTCGAGCGGGGCGCAGAGCGCCTCGGAAGCGGCGCGCACCTGCCGGAAGCGCGTCAGCAGGCGCTCGAGATCGGCCAGGGCGGGTGCGGCTGCAGGGGCCGGATTGGGCATTCAGCTCCCTCCTGTGCAGGGTGATGGGGCCAGCTCGCCGTGAGCCGGTGGTCTTACAAGCGGCCGGGAGGCATCGGGAGAGTTTCGGCGCTGGTCGTCTTTTCGCGGCGAGTCCGAATTTAGAGCGTAGCGGGTTCACCGAGCTTCGATCGGCGGTGCCCGACGAGCGCACCGATCCCCCTATGGCCAGCTCGCGCCTGCGCGGCACGCTCAATAATTCGGCGGCATTTCTGGCAACCCGCTGGGATCGGGGATGAACGGCATCGTCCAGTCTTCCAGGTGGCGCCCCTGATACTGCAGGTCCAGACGGACCTGCTCGATCACCCCGGCCAGGCGCAAGGGGTTGGTGTATTGCGTGCTCGGGATATGTGGAACGCTCAGCACCTGGGCGCAGGCGATGTCCAGCACCCGAAAGCCGAAGCTGTCGTCGCTCGCATTGACGTTGGTGATGCAGCTATAGGGCTGGAAGGCTTGCGAAGCCAGTCTCATCGCAGTGTCGAGTGAGATGGGCTGTTCATAGAACCTCCAATCACGGGGCTTGCATGAGGCTAAAGGGTCAGGCTAAAGGGTCGGAGTGATCTATTTTTGATCAGTTAAATGACTCCGACCCTTTGCCTCTATCGAGGAACGCATCACTCGACTAGCGGCTTACCTGAGCCTGCCAGCAGCGGGCTTCGACAGCTTCCTGGCCTTCGTCCTCAAGCTGCGCGAGGACGAAGGCGTGCCCCAAACGTTACCAGAGCTGGGTGTCGATGATCGCCAGGCCGCTTTGATCGCGGAAATGGCGATTGTCGACCCCTCCGCCGGCGGCAACCCGCTGCCATTGACGTGGGAAAGCCGCCGCCGAAATTTTCTCCGCGGCTTTCCACGGCCATATTTAGAAGCAGTCGTCTATCCATGGCCGAGGCTTGAGCATGCAGCATGGACGGGTTTTACGCGCTGGAGAAAGGAGCAGCACGACAAGGGATTGAGTGCCAGGGTCTGTGCGAAAAAAAGGGGGGGAAAGATTTATTTTCCATAGCCAAAAATAATTCTGTCCCCTTTCTTTCTGTCCCCTTTCTTTGGCGGTGTTTTTTCTATGGACTAAGCTGGGTTATGTGGGTAATCGGGGACAGGTAATCGGGGACAGACCACGGTTAGTCAGACGGATTGGAAAAGATAACCGTGGTCTGTCCCCTAATGCCCTAGTCCCCTAATGTCCTAATGTCCCTTCGCCTGACGCTCAGCATGCACAGCTCGGAGCATGGCCATGTGCCAAGCCCGTAGCATGGGGACGACACGCTGACTTTACGCATGCCGTGCCTAATCCAACCCTGCTCATAAAAGATGGAGACACAGTATGGCCAAAGTTTTGTGTGTGCTTTACGACGATCCCGTGGGCGGTTACCCCAAGACGTACGCGCGCGACACGATTCCCAAGATCGAGCTTTATGCCGATGGGCAAACCACACCGACCCCCCAGGCGATCGATTTCAAGCCGGGCGCGCTGCTGGGCAGCGTGTCAGGCGAGTTGGGACTGCGCAAGTTCCTTGAGGCGCGCGGCCATACCCTGGTCATCACGTCTGATAAGGACGGTCCGAACTCTGCGTTCGAGAAGGAACTGATCGACGCGGAGATCGTCATCTCGCAACCATTTTGGCCTGCCTATCTGACGGCAGATCGCATCGCCAAGGCGCCCAAGCTCAAGCTTGCATTGACGGCCGGCATCGGCTCGGACCATGTGGATTTGCAGGCAGCGATCGATCGCAAGATCACGGTGGCGGAAGTCACCTTCTGCAACAGCATCAGCGTGGCCGAGCATGTGGTGATGATGATCCTGGGCTTGGTGCGAAACTACATTCCATCCTATCAATGGGTCGTGAAAGGCGGCTGGAATATTGCCGATTGCGTTGAGCGCTCTTACGACGTGGAAGGCATGGAAGTCGGCACGGTAGCGGCGGGACGTATCGGGCTGGCCGTGCTGCGTCGGCTCAAGCCCTTTGACGTGAAGCTACATTACACTGACCGCCATCGTCTGCCGGAAAGCGTGGAGAAGGAGTTGAACCTGACCTATCACGCAGATGTGGAATCGATGGTCAAGGTCTGTGACGTGGTCACGATCAATTGTCCGTTGCATCCCGAGACAGAGCATCTGTTCAATGCTTCGCTGATCGCGAAGATGAAACGCGGTGCCTATATCGTCAATACGGCTCGTGGCAAGATTTGTGATCGCGATGCCATTGCGAGTGCGCTGGAGAGTGGCCAATTGGCCGGTTATGCGGGCGATGTCTGGTTCCCGCAACCCGCACCGAAGGATCACCCCTGGCGCACGATGCCGCACCATGGCATGACCCCGCATATCTCGGGTAGTTCGCTGTCGGCGCAAGCGCGCTATGCGGCAGGCACGCGCGAGATCCTTGAATGCTGGTTCGACGGAAAGCCCATCCGCAACGAGTATCTCGTGGTCGATGGCGGCAAGCTTGCCGGTGTTGGTGCGCATTCCTACAGCGCAGGCAATTCCACAAAGGGCTCCGAGGAAGCAGCGAAGTTCAAGCGGGTCTAACGACCTTGGTCATGTGACCGTCCCGGGGGTGCGATCCCCCCGGGTCAAATTCCTTGAATATTCGATGAAAACGTATTCAGCTAAAGGGGTCGGAGTGATTTGATCTTGATCAGCTAAATGACTCAGACCCTTTGCCTCTTCGATCTCAAGCCGCCACCAGGCAGGCTTCCAGCCCTTGCTCCAGCGACTCCCGCAGATCGCTGCCGCGTCTGGCGATAAACACCAACTGCACGGCTGGCGCGTCGCCGCTGCTCGCTGCCGGACTGAACTGGCTGCGTGTGCCTACATGCTGCACCCAGTACGGATGGCCAGTGCCTTGCAGGAGAACCTGGCCTTTCAGACGAAATACGTCTGCCGGCAAACGGGCCAACCAGGCTCGAAAGGCTGTCGGTTCGAGCTGTTGCTGACTTTTCCAGACCCAGCTCTCGAACAGTTGATCATGACGGGCGCTAACCGGCGTCATTTTCAGGCTGGCGGGCTCGTCTCTATCCGCCAGCAATAAGGCGTCTGGTAACTCTGCCTGAACGGTGCTGAATACTCGCGCCCGCCCTCCCAGACTGTTACGCACGCTTGCCAGCTCGCTCGGGCTCACCAGATCCGACTTGTTCAGCAGCACCAGATCGGCACAGGCAACCTGAGCGCGGGAAAGCCTGGCGAACTCACCTTCGAGTGCGCTGTAGCCAGTGGCATCCACCAGGGTGATCACCGCGTCCAGATGCACATAAGCGCGCAATTGCGGATAGCCGAGTGTCTGCACGATCCGTTGCGGGTCGGACACGCCGCTGCACTCGATGACGATGCGTTCCAGGCGTGGCGTGAGCTGAGTCAAGCTAACCAACTGAGCCAGCAGATCCTCTTGCACCGTGCAGCAGATGCAACCGTTTTGCAGGCTGTAAACCGCGTCGGTGACCTCGGCAATGATCGCCGCATCGATGTTCAGCTCACCGAAGTCATTGACGATCACCGCCAGCCGCCCACCCTCGGCGCGCTGCACCATGCGGTTGAGCAGCGTAGTCTTGCCGGCGCCGAGAAAGCCGGCGACCACCGTGACCGGTATGCTTGAAATGGCCATCAGGCTTTCCCTTCCAGCACCGGCGGCTCGCCCTGCCACAGCGCTTGCAGCGCAGTATCGGCAAAATCACCCTGGCGGTCGTACACCGGCCGGCCTTCTACGAAGGTGAGCAGCACCTGAGTGCGGTGGATGTAGTTGCGCGGCGCCTGGGCAAACAGGTCACGGTCGAGCACGATCAGATCCGCCGACTTGCCCACTTCCAGACTGCCGGTGAGCTGCTCAAGCCCCATCGCGTAAGCACCGTTGAGGGTGGCAACCTGCAACGCCTGCTCCAATGTGATCGGCTCACCAAAGCAGTTCGGCTCCTGGTTCCATGGGTTCTGCCGGGTGACCATGGTTTCCAGCGCCAGCCAGGGGTCGATCGAGGCCACCGGCCAGTCGGTGCCCATCACTGCGATGCCGCCAGCCGCCAATACGCCCTTGAAGTCGTAAATGCGCTTCAGGCGTTCCTGGCCATAGCCAGAACGCGCGCCACTGGCGAACGGCGTCGGATACCACGCCGCCGGCGAAAACTCGGCAATCACCTCCAGTTCGCGGAAGCGTTTGAGATTCCCCGGATGCAGCAAGGTACTGTGCGCACACTGGTGCCGAATACCGCTGAAGCCATTACGCCGCCGCGCCTCGGCGACCGCATCGAGGAATACATCCGAGGCCCCGTCACCAGTGCAGTGGGCGATCACTCGCAGGCCACGGCTGTCCATGTCCACCACCATGTCGGTGATGTGCTCCGGGGTCAGGTTGAGCTTACCGCGCCAGCTCGACTCCTCTGGCCATGGGGTAAGCAGGTAGGACGAGCGTGGCTCGACCGTGCCGTCGAAGTGGAACTTCACCGCGTTGGCATTCAGCCGGGCACTGCGGTAATAGTGGCGCTCACCGCTGAGCAGCTCCCAGCGGCGACGCACCGGAAAAATGTCGTCCTGCCAACTGATGGCCGCCTCGACGCGCAACGTCAGTTCGCCGCTATCGTCGAGCTCCTTCAATGCCTCCAGCCGCCGCTCGCAGACATGCACATACTTGGTCGCAGTCACCCCGCGCGCGCTCTGGAAGTGCACGCCATCGCGGTAAGCGCGCCGCAGCACACTCACCGGCGTCGGCGGCATGGCTGCATGAATCAGCGCATAGGCCCCATCGATCAGCAGGCCATTGGGCTCGCCGCTCAGCTCATCACGCTCCAGATAGCCGTTGCGCGGATCGGCCGTGGTGCGGTCGATACCCGCCAGCTCCAGGGCCTTGGAGTTGACCATCATGGTGCCCCACATGCGGTCGAGCAGCGCGACCGGGCGATCCGGCATGACGCTGTCGAGCCACTCGCGACCGGGGGTCAAACCGGCTTCGCGGAAGGTGTAGCGCACCCAATATTGGCCATAAATCCAGCCGTCGCCGGGGTGCGCATCGGCATAGGCGTGGATCGCCTCGACCAACTGCTCCGGGGTCGGATCTTCGATACCGACATCCAGGTCATCGCTGTAACGCGGTGCCAACGCCAGGTCTGGGTGAGTGTGCATGTCGTGTAGCCCAGGCATGCAAAACGCGCCGGCCAGGTCATGCTGCAGGGTTTTCGGGCCGATCAGCGACTGCAGCGACTGCAAACTACCGACAGCGACGAAGCGCCCCTCGCGGATGGCCACCGCCTCAGCCCATGGCTGCGCAGGATCAAGCGTGTAGAAACGCCCGTTGCTGAGAACCAAATCGGCATATTGGTCGACAGCACTATGAGTGGAGTAGAAGTTGTCTGAATCGGTCACGTTATAAACCCCTTGTTCTCATGCAATCTTCAGCTCGGGGCTGTTGGATTGGTCTGGGCAACAGCTACGAACTGTTGGTTCGCGCACGCCCGGCGATCCTTGATCCGCGCCTGAAAAAGCTTTCGACGTACAAATTTCAGGCGCAGTGCTACTGCTCACCTGGGCGTTGCCGCCTGGGTGACTTGTGGCATCAGGCGTCAGCCGGTGCCTACACGAAAATTTTCAAGTGAAGCGCTTAGCGGCCCACGCGCAGCGACTCGACGAATCCAGCGATGCGCTGGCAAGCGTCTTTCAGCACGTCATCGGCAACGGTGAAAGACAACCGCACGAAGCCCTGCGCGCTGGCGCCAAAGGCCTGCGCATCGAGCACCGAGACGCCGGTCTGGCGGAACAACTGCCAGGCGAAGTCGATGCTCGACAAGCCAGTCCGACGCACGTCCACCAGCATGAACATGCCGGCTTCCGGCGTGCGGCAATCCAACTCACGCACCTGGCTCAGACCGGCGACCACCAGGTCGCGACGGCGCCGGTACAGCTCACGCGCTTGCGCCACGACCGGCTCATCCAGTTCCAGCGCTTTCAACGCCGCTTCCTGGATAAAGCCCGGCAGCCCGTACAGCATGCACAGCAAGAGGTTGTCCAAATGCTCGATCAGGGTGGGCGGCGCAACGACCCAGCCGACTCGCCAGCCAGTCATCGCGTGTGATTTCGACAGGCTATTGAGCACCACTGTGCGCTCAGCCATCCCCTCGAACGAGGCGATGCTCAGGTGCGGGTGGTCGAAGGTGATCTGGCCATAGACCTCGTCGGAGATCACCCAGAGGTCGTGGCGCCGAGCGACCTCCGCCACCGCCTCCAGCTCCTCGCGGGTGTAGACGTTGCCGGTCGGATTGCAGGGTGTAGCCAAGGCAATGCCACGGGTGTTTTCAGTCAGCGCGGCCTCCAACGCCGCCGCGGTCAGCCGAAAGCCGTTCGCCGCCGGCTGCTCGATGGTCGCAATGCGCGCGCCAGAGGCATGAATGCACGCCTCATAGGTCAGGTACATCGGCTCAGGGACCAGTACCTCGTCGCCCTGGTCGAACAGGCACAGAGCCGTCGCGAACAAACCATTCTGCGCCCCCGCCACCAACGCCACGTTCTCCGGCAGCACAGGCACGCCGAGCAAGGCGCTCTGCTTGGCGGCGATCGCCTCACGCAGCAGTGGCCGACCCAGCACGTGGGTGTAATGGGTATCGCCATGACGCAAGGCCTCGACCGCGGTCTCGCAGATCGCGCTATCGGTAGCGAAATCAGGGTCACCGACACTCAGGACGATCACGTCCTCGCCCCGGCCGCGCGCTTCAATGGCCGCGTAATGGATGTCCCACGCGCTTACCGACTCGCCGGAAATGCGCTCGACAAAGGGTGAATAACGCATTGTTTCCTCCTCGCCGGCGATCGTTCGCCAGCGTCTATCAATTCATAGGGCAAGCAGCTGACTCAGGCCTGGCGCTGCGGTACCTTGCCAAAGCGCGCAAAGCCATGCTCGATCAAAAACGCCAGGATGATGTAGATCACCGCCACCGCCAGTAGCGGCTCGTAAACACGCAGGGTCTGGGCACGCACCAGGTTGGCGGCGCCGAGTAGATCGGTCACCGCCACGGTCGAGGCCAGCGCCGTAGACTTCAGCAGCATGACGCTCTCGCCAGCCAGAGTCGGCTTCAGAATCTGCAGTGCACGCGGCAGCCAGACCCGCCGCAGCAATAACCAGCGGCCCATGCCATAGGCTCTACCAGCCTCAAGCTCGCCACGCGGCACCGAACGCAATCCACTGCGCAACACTTCCCCAACGTAGGCGCCGACACTGAGGATCAGCGCCAGGGTCACGTACCAGAAGCCTTCCCGCAGGTAAGGCCACAGCGCACTGCCACGAATCAATGGATAAGTGGCAAACAAGCTGCCAACGCCGTAGTAAAGGATATAAATCTGCACCAACAATGGCGTGCCACGAAAAATACTGGTGTAAGCACGCATGCTGTTTGAGATCAGCCAGTTGGGAGACAAACGGCCCAGCCCAACACTTACAGCGAGAATGAAACCGAAAACGCCCGAAAGTAGTAACAACGCCAGGGTAATACCCACGCCACGCAGTAGCTCAGAAGCAAAACCAGTTATCCAGGAGAAATCCATTACGCCACCCTCAGTGCTTGGGCATCCAGCGATTGGAATGTCTTTCAATAAGCTGGAAGACAACATTGGAAAGCAGAGTAATCGCGAAGTAGAACGCTGCTACAGCCAGATAGAACGCTAGGTAATGCTTGGTCGAGCCGGCAGCCTGCTTGCCCACCGAGAGCAACTCGCTGTAGCCGACGACACTGATCAGCGCGCTGTCCTTGATCAGCACCAGCCAAAGGTTGGATAGCCCGCCCATGGCATAGGGCAACATGCTCGGCAATATGACTCGGCGCAGCAAAAGTACCCGCTCGATGCCAAAGGAACGCGCGGCCTCGATCTGGCCGAATGGAATCGCCTGAACGGCGCCACGGATGATCTCC